>NZ_QHCU01000007.1 GCF_003545925.1 Leptospira yasudae
GCAAATATTTATCTAAACAACCTGGCTGGTAACGCGTTTGGTGAATTTGCGTATGTGGATTCGAATGGGAATTTGGTTTTCCAGCAGTGTTTTGTTGCGGGGACGTTGGTTCATACGAAGACGGGACTCAAGAAGATCGAAGAGATTCAAGTGGGTGACGAGGTTCTTACAAAAGACGAAGAGACTGGTGAAGTGTTCTACAAACCCGTAACGGAGACGATGAACCATGACGGAGACGCATTGTATGAAATCAGTCTTGGAACGGGAGAAACGATCGTTAGCACTTGGAATCACCCTTACTTTACATCGAAATCGGGTTGGGTGAAGGCGAAAGATCTTTTACCTGGAGATCAGTTGATCGGAACGAAGGGAGAGTATATTAGCGTATCGGATACAAGAGAGCTTTCACAAAGTGAGAAGGTTTACAACTTCGAAGTGGAAGAAACACACAGTTACTTTGTGGGAGAGAAGGGTGTTTGGGTTCACAACTATGAGAACACAAGCGCGTATGAACTTTCGCAAGGTCAGAATCGAATGGATACGAATCAAAAGATATTCGATGCTATGCGCACAACGTTGCCAGCAAATGACAAGACTCTAATTGGGAATTTGCTGGATGCGCGGAAACAAATCGCAGAAGGGGATTCGAATCGAATCAAAATTGCCCAAGAACAAGCAGCTCAGGATCCGGAATACAAAAGACTGTCTGAAAAAAATACAGCGTCGAAAAAGGCGTATGATGCGCTGAAAGTGTCGGTGGACAATGCGATCCGATTGGCTCCAGATGATCCGAGTACTAAAAAGCTTAATAGTCTTTTGAATAAAATCAAGGCGGATATCGATACTTCACAAATAGGAATGCAGAATCGAGTGGCCGCGTTAGCTGATAAGATCCCGAACTCTCAAGCGCTTGCGGGAAGAATTTTGTTACAAGCGACTCAGGACTTGAGTAAAGATTCCAATTATCTGAAGAATATAGACGAGATTGCAAAACTGAGAGCGCAAAAAGAAAATGATATTACGGGATCGATCTTAGGGTCGACTTGCGGAAGCCTTTGTGTGGATACCTCGGTGATTGACGGAAAGATCGCTCAATTAGAGTCTCAGAACGCGGCGTTACTTGAAGGTTACAAGAAGGCAAACGAAGCAAATATCGCCTTGTATCAAAAGACGCTTGGAACGGATGGGTTAAAGAGGATAGACAATACGATTTCTAACCTACTTCAAAGTTCGTTACAGACGGGTTTGAAGGCAGCCTATTCGAAGCTGGATAACGGGAATTTCCCTGCAGGAAGTATCTTTGCAAACAATAACGTAACGCCGCAAGTGGAGGCGGTTCAAGGAGCGAATTATTTTGATCCGACCAATGGAATTGCAAGAAGCATTAATGAAGGAAGCCCTGGTAATCCGCGAAATGCAAACGGAATGCCGTATCAAAGTGAAGTAAACGATGTAATCGCAAATCGTTTGAATCAATCTCCGCCTGGAACGATGAATGCAACAACGTATGCGGATGCGTTAAACGCGCCGTTTAAAAAGCTACCTGCGGTGACAGATGCGAATCGAAGTCAGATGGGCTTGAGTATGACAGAGCCGAGGTTAAACAATCAGGGACAGAATAACAGTATGGCGGTTCAAGCGTCTGTGATTATGGATGTAATTCGTAGCGGTGGAAAAGACAATTTTCAAATGGATCCGCAGTTGAAGTCGCAATTCGACCAAGCAACGAATCAGTTTAATAATGACAGATCGAATCTGCAGAGTCAATTCCAGAACGGCTCGCTTACACTTGCTCAATACAATACGAAGTTAGATACATTACAGAAGAACTTCAACGCATCGGACGTGATCGTGAGGGGCAAAGAGTTTCAAGCGATCAAGGACTGGGTTTTTTCCGGTAACAGTTCGATGCAGCTTGGTAACGCGATGGCGGCGGCGATTTGTAAGATGAATACGAATTTTACCCAAGCGTATTTAGACAACAAAACAAACCTGAGTTTTGGAGAGTATGTGATCAACAAGTTCCGCAATGCTGACGTGAGATTTAACGGTAACAATGCGCCGATCTATGACATGAACGGCTTTCGCGGTTATGACACGAAGATCGTGAATGCGGTGGATTCGAGCGGCAACCGGATCTCGAACAACTTTGAAGGGATGAAGGTCGATCCTACTACTGGAAAAGTAACCGGAATTGTAAACCCGTTAACCCCGGATACGATCTCGAATACGATTTCGCATCTAAAGCCTGGATCGATTGTTCAGATCTATTGGGATACGGATATTAATGCGGGTCCGAATCATTTTTCTTTAGCAGAGGTTGGACCCAACGGGGAGTTGTTTGATTTGAACAATAATGGGGAAAGAAACAATGGGGCTGCGTCAATAATAGATAAGACAAAGCTGATTTACGGAATTTATTACAATCAGAGTAATGTAAAATAACGAGAAAAAAAGAGGAAATGGAATATATGCAGAAGCTATTTAACATTGTAACTTTATCGGTAATGCTTTTGATCAGCGTTGGGTGCAAAGGAAAAGAACCTGAAAAGTCGGATTTTGAGAAATACAATAACCCTAATTTTAAACTTTCGGATCATCCGAAAATTCAAGGGGTTTACATAATTGCAAAATCGGAAAAGCTATTGGAATATTTTGGAATATTAAAAGGAAATGAATCTTTATATACTGATGAGTGCACTGAATTCGACTCTCAGAAGAGTTTATTAAAGATTCGCCCTATAATGAAAAAGAAGGATGTTGAGATTAAAATAATCAATTTGATAGATGATAACCTTTATTTAAGCGTAGGAGAAAAGGTCGTAAGAGCGAAATTATTTTACAAAGATGAAAACTTGGCTCATTACGTCGTATATCCAATTGATAAGCGAACAGATTTAAAGGATCCTGAGACTTTGAAAGAGCTGCAATGGGGTGGTGCAAATATTCGTAACTACTTAGCATGGGGACAAGGAGGAATTGCTCCAGAAGGTTATTACGAAGAGTGCATTAAGCGTCGTGAAGAAATGTATGAGTCATCGGAAGTTGAAGCGAAACAAACCAAAGGTATGGGACCGATGTAAAGATGAAGAAAGAGCTTACAATTTTTGTGTTAGCAATGATGGTTTTGACAAGTTGCAAGGGGAAAGAACCTGAGAAGTCGGATTTTGAGAAATACAACAATCCAAATTTTAAACTCTCCGATTATCCAAAGATTCAAGGCGTATATACGATGACTCCAGATGATTTTTTACAGGCTCTGGGGGTCAATGTTTCTTTTGGAGAGGTTTGTGCTGAGTTTGTTCCTGCAAAAAATACATTAAAAATGCGTTCAGGACTGGAAGGAAAAGATCAAGAAATTCAAATCATCAATGTGATCGGTGATGAAATGTATTTCAGTGAAAATGGAAAAGTGCTGAAAGCTAAGTTAATTTACAATGATTCCGGAAAGTTAAGAAAATTTGAAGTTTACAAATTAAATGAATCTGATCCGAGAAAGGCTTTAGATTGGGGACAAGGTCCAAAGGGTAACTATGAAGAATGTTTAAAGCGTAAGGATGAAATTATGGAAAATAACAGACAGGAAGCTGAGCAACTGAAAGGCATGGAAGCGATGTAAAGATGAAGAAAAAATTTATACTATTTATATTAGTTGGCGCTTTGTCTATGACAAGTTGCAAGGAAAAAGAACCGGAGAAGCCAGATTTTGAGAAATACAACAATCCGAGTTTCAAACTTTCAGATCATCCGAAAATTCAGGGTGTATTTACAATGGCTCCTGATAAGTTTTTGCAGGCTTTGGAAATCAACATTTCTTTAGGAAAAGTATGTTCAGAATTTATTCCGGAAAAAAATGTGTTACGAATGCGTTCTGGATTTAAAGGAACAGATTTAGAAATTAAAATTATTAATGTGATCAATGATGAATTGTTCTTTTCTGCAAATGGAAATGTAGTTAAAGCGAAACTGATTTATAAAGCAAACGGTGAGTTAAGAAAATATGAAGTATTTTATATAGGAGAAACTGATCCTAAAAATTCATTAGCGTGGGGTCAAGGTAGTGCAGCTCCTGCCGGTTATTATGAAGAATGTTTAAAGCGTCGGGATGAGATTATGGAAAATGACAGACAGGAAGCGGAGCAACTGAAGAGTATGGAAGCGATGTGATCATTAAGGATCATATCAATTCACTGAGGCTCGCAAAAACTAAAATTACAGATGAATTTCTAATATAATGAATCTCTGAATTAGCATGAACTCAGTTTTTAACTCAAAACCGATTGTTTTGAAAAAGAAATCAGAAATCGAGTTCTGATGATTCGCGGGATTCAAGAAGTTCGAACCCAAATAGTGTGGTTTTCGAAGTGAAATTTTAACTCAATGGCCGGCGAGAGCATAAAGGATAAATTAGGAATTTATTATTAACAATAAATAAGGAGTAAAATTTGTGAGTTATTTAAAGAAAAAGAATGTTAATGCGATCTGTTTGGTGGTCGCATTTTTGTCTTTCGGAGCTTTGTTAACGAGTTGCGATGAAAAAAAGATACAATGCCAGAGGCGATTATGCAACTGCTTGTAGTGAACTCCGCACCGAAGACTATCAATGTGTCAATCGGATCGTGTGCACTTTGTAGCAATGTAATTCTCCGTCTATATTCTGGCGCGGATTGTACGGGGAGTGCCGCTCAAACAATATTGAGTGTTACACCGGGAAGCACTCGGAGTTTTCCAGAACAAGTTTCCGGTCAATATAGCTTACAAGTATCAGACAATACAACGACGCTTTGTTCGAATACGATAACTACGAGTGGATTTAAGGGAACTCCTTATTGCCAAGTGTCTTATTCCGGAACAACGCTTTCTCGTGTTAACTGCCTTTTCTGAAAAAAGCTGTTACATCTTTTAACCTCTATTGGTCCGATCTTCCGTAAGACGATCGGACTTTTTTGTAATGAAGAAGAATAATATTTAATAAGGAATGATGATGAAAGAGGAAAATGTATTTTATTTTCTCGTTGGAGCTGCAGCATTGGTGCTTTTCACAAGCTGCGTAAGTTTTGGACAGGACAAGGTCGAATCGGCGAGCATAATCGCTCCACAAAAGAAATTGGAAAAGACGTATTTCGTTTACACGATAAAAAACTACAATGCTTTCGGAGTCGACATTGGAGTTGGAAAACTTGAAACGGATACTTTTGAAAAAACGATAAAGAGTGAAATTGATTCATGCGCGTGTTTTAAGGAATATGAAGTCGTTTATTTAAAAGAAAACAACAAAGAGCAACTACCAAAAGATAAGAGTGTGATCTTCTATGATATAAACTATAGAATTACTTCGAATGCCGGCCTAATAACTTTGTTGAACTTTTTAAGCATGGGAACATTGGGAATAATTCCTTCCGGATATCGATTTGAAGTTACTGCGGATATTAAACTTCTAGATAAAAAACAGCAGGAAGTTAAAACTCAAACCTACAAAAATCAGGCAATATTGGTAGGCGGAACGTTGATGATATTTGTAGCACCATTTCGAGAAAAATCTCCGTATATCCTTGAAAAGATAACCACTAATTTCTTATCCGCTATTGTCGGTTCGAATTTGATCGCAATAGTTAAATAAGCAAAGCTGAGGCTCGCAAAAACTAAAATTGCAGATGAATTTCTAATATAATGAATCTCTGAATTAGCATGAGCTCAGTTTTTAACTCAAAACCGATTGTTTTGAAAAGGAAATCACAGTCCAAAAGTAGAATTGAGTGATATTCGGTTCAATTTTTAGAAATGAAAGGAGAGTCAGCCCATGGGTAGGCTGACTCGTTTTCAGAATGAGTTTTCAAAAATCAAAGAACGTTAAGCCACGTTTTCGTAGGAATATGTATGATACAGACCGCCGAGAACGGGAGTAGAAACGAGTTTCATATTACCGTCGTTTGGCGGTTTCAGAATCGGGGAAGGCACAGGCGAATCTTTGTTCAAGGCGATATGAGTTCGATGATGATTGTAAAAATCAATAAACTCGCCTAACTTTTTTTCCAAATGGTATTGACTGATTGGAATCAAGAAATCCAAAAACTCATTCCTACAAGTTTTAACCCAACGCTCTGCATAGCAGTTTTGCCAAGGCGACCGAACGGCCGTCTTCTTGTGTTTAATTCCAATCCGTTCTAAGTATTTAGAGAACCTTTTTCCAAAAATTGACTCGTTGTCGGACAAAAAATATCGAATCCTCTTCTTTCCTGATTTACTTTGTTTGCGAATTGCGTATTTCAAAACTTTACGCATCCACTTAGTGGTAGGATTCGTATGAATGTCAAAGTGAATGATCTGCCGTGTGCCAATGTGAAGAAAGAAAACTACACGAAAGATCTTTCTAAAATTAGAAGAATAAACGGAGAACGTATCCGAGACGACCATCGTATCCGCGTGAAAAGAGTAGAACCTTTTCCAGGAAAGACGTTTTTTAGGATCGGTAGGACGTTTTGGAATATATTTTGAAACGGTTCTTTCGGAAAGGTTATGACCTAACTTTAAAAGCAAACCGTGAAGCTTAGTAGCGCCCCAGATTTTGTTTTCTTTTTCGACTCTGCGAATGAGTTTGATTAAGTTCCAAGGGGTATTTGGTCTTCCTTTTTTCTTTCTCTTAGAGATCATTTTCCAAAAGATTTTAAATTTATTCTTTCTCCATTGGAGAAGAGTGTTGGGAGAAACGATGATCAGATTGTTCTGCGGAGGGCCTTGTGGGAACGATTCCGAAATTTTCCTTTAACAGAAAATTTCTCTTTTGTAAATCATAATTCCAACCCGCAAACGTTGTCGTACCTACGACAGACAACGTTGCGGCGTGTGCCGTTTTACAGTCTCTCGAACAGCCAGGTCCGCAGTTGATCTACGGGAATTCTTTCCTGGTTCATGCTGTCCCGCTCGCGAACGGTGACCGTATTGTCCTTTAGAGTATCATAATCTACTGTTATACAATACGGAGTTCCGATCTCGTCCTGTCTGCGATAGCGTTTTCCGATCGCACCGCCGTCGTCATATTCTATGTTTCCCAGTTTGGAGAGGTCCGCAAAGATCTCTCTGGATTTTTCGGGAAGTCCGTCCTTTTTCATCAGAGGGAAAACCGCCGCTTTCACGGGAGCGATTTTCGGAGAAAAACGAAGCACGGTTCTGGTTTCTCCGTCCGGAAGTTTTTCCTCTTCGTATGCGTCGGTCACGACTGCGAGAAAAAGTCGATTCACGCCTAACGCGGGTTCGACGACGTACGGAACATACTTCTGATTGTTGACCTGATCCTGATACTTCAGATCTTCCCCGGAAAATTTTTGGTGTTGGTTCAGATCGTAATCGGTTCTCGAAGCGATTCCCCACAATTCTCCCCAACCGAAGTTGTATTTGAATTCGATATCGGAGGTTCCTTCGCTATAAAACGAGAGTTCTTCCTTTTCGTGTTCTCTGACTCGTAAGTTTTCCTTTTTGATTCCCACTTGTTCCGTGAGCCAGCGCATACAATAGTCGACCCAGTGTTTGAACCATTCCTTTTGTGTTCCGGGTTCGCAGAAGAATTCCATTTCCATCTGTTCGAATTCTCTCGTTCTGAAAACGAACTGACGCGCCATGATTTCGTTTCGGAAGGATTTTCCGATTTGTGCGATTCCGAACGGAATCTTTCTTCTCGTGGTGGAGACGACGTTTTTAAAATTCAAAAAGATCCCTTGTGCGGTTTCGGGTCTGAGGTAGATATCCAACGCGTCTTCCGCGCTCGCTCCGTGCGAAGTTTTGAACATCAGGTTGAAGTCTCTGGCTTCGGTAAACGTTCCGCGTTGGCCGCAATTCGGGCAGGCGAAGTTGCTTTCCTTGATGACTTGGTTCATCTTTTCGAGAGTTAAGCCGTTCGCAAAACCCTCTCCCTTTTGATCCTCGAGGAACTTGTCCGCGCGGATTCGGGTCTTACAATTTTTACAATCGATCAGCGGATCGTTGAAGTTGGAAACGTGCCCGGAGGCTTCCCAAACTTTCGGGTTGAGGAGAATGGAGGAATCCAAACCCACCACGTCTTCCCGAAGATGGACAAAATATTTCCACCAGAGTTGTTTTAGGTTTTGGAGAAGTTCGACCCCGTAAGGACCGTAGTCGAAGGTATTGGAGAGTCCTCCGTAGATTTCGGAACCGGGATAGACAAACCCTCTACGCTTGCAAACGGATACGATTTCCTTCAGAGAGGAATCGAGACTTTCTTTCTTTTCCATGAGTCCAGAATTCTGTGCCGGACTTCGGAATAAAGTATTTTAATTCTCGACTTGAAAGGATTTCTTGTTTGCCTAAGCTCCCGATTCGGGTCCAATGGTTGATAGAAATCCGTTTTGCAACGTCCAAGGAGACCTTGCCTGAAAAAGAAACTAGTCATCTTCGGCGTCAATTTCTTGTCCTGGAGTTCCCCCTTTCTCGGGCTGGGAATTTTTTTCCCGCTCGGAGTCCTCTTTGCCTTTCCGAAAGGACGGGAAGTCCGTTCCTCCGCCTTCGGCTCTTTGCTCTTCCAGATTTTTTGCTGGGGCATTTTGTATCCTTTGGAAGTTTCCGCGATCTTATTTCCGGTCGTGGAAGCCTTCGTGCGCGCGCTCGTAATGGATTTGGGAGAATGGCTGATCGGCTTTTACGTTCTCGTCGGCCTCGTGATTCTCGTTTCCCATTCCTTTTATCTGAAGAAGCAAAGAAAACGCCGATTCCGATCCAATCCTTCTTCGCATCCTCGCGAAGAAAAGATCGAAAGAATTCATTATAAAATTCTGGTGCTTCTCGCAGCGGGTTATCTGACTTCGAGACTCGTCTTTCAAGATCCGTATCGATTGGAATACGGACAACTCGGGATCTTAGAAGACAGTTTTCTCTATTTCTTTTCCGTGTTGATCGCGGGAGATACTCTCTTAAGCCGAGGAAAACAATTCTTTCTTTTCCGAAGACCTTGGAAACTTTTCGAACGTCAGGCGAGAGCGGCGCGCAGGATCGGCTTCGAGGGAGAAGGGGGAGTCCGCAAACAAAGATACGCGAAGGTTCGCGACTGGCTTTTCCCGGGATGGGGGCATATCTATATCGGAAATCTTTGGAAAGGATTTTCGATTCTGTTTTTATATCTTCTGCTGTTGCTGTTTTTTGCGACCGCGTTTTTTTCCTGGCTCGAACCCGCGGATGGAATCCGGTTTCTCATGTCGATGGGACTCAAACCCGGAATCGCCGATAAGAAATTTTTCGCGGTCACATCGAGTGTCGTTCCGATTCTGGTTTTTCTCGGAGGAATCGTCGGCATTCACATCATATCCAAGTTTCTTTTGAACCGCGCGTTCCGGGCCGAACCGGAGGACAAAACTCCCCGAAGCACATTTATTAGCAATTTATCATATAGTATTTTGCTTCACTTCATTCTTCTTTCCTTGATCCTGATCATACCGGTCACGCTTCAACGGAAGAAGGAGCAAAAGGAAAAGGAAAGACAACGAACGCACTTCACTCCGGAGAATTTGGAATTCTACTTTATCGACCCCAATCTTCCGAACGAGGTCGAGGGTTTGAACGGAGGAGTCGTTTCCGGAACCGAAACCCCGACGCAAAAGGAAGGGGATAAAATTCCGGACGACAAACCCGCGGACGAAGGACGCGTCAAAGGGGAAGTCAAACAGGTCCGCGGAAAAAAACTGCCTTCCACGTATTCGAACTACATCTCCGCGAAGATGCGCGGTCCCGAATCGTTTATGGAATATTGGAGAAGAGCTCCCCGCAATTATTCTTCCGTGGTCGCCTATACGGTGACCCCCGATGGAGAAGTCGTGGACGTGGATTTGGTCGAAGCCTCGGGTTATCCCGAACAAGATCAGATGACGTTGGAGCTTATCGAAAGTCTTTCCCCTCTCATGCCTCCGCCCGGAACGAAAGGGTATGTCCGAGTTACGGAACTTTTCTGGAACGGAAGCATCGATCCGGAAGCGATGCCGACTCCGTTGCAGAAAGAACTCGTCACGATGTATGACGGGCGTTATATGGAGGAGTTATGAGTTTCAACGTCGCGCTCCTCGGGTTTTTATCCGTATTGCCTTGGGGATTTTTTTTGATTCTTCTTTTTCCGGGTAAGAATACGCAGCAGAGAATCTTTCTGATTTTACTCGCGCTCTTTCTGGGATATCTTTCCACCGAGATCGTTTTGAAGCTGCATCCGATCTTTTGGCCGGACGTAAAAATCGCGGCTCCGAGACGCGGAGGACATATACTCACTCAGACCGCACATATCGCGTTTATTCAAGCCGGGATGATGGAAGAATTCTGCAAGGGAATTCTCATCTTGTTTGCAGGACTTCTCTTCGCCTTTGATTGGAAAACATACGAGTTCAAAAAGGAAATGGTTTTGATCGGAGGATTTGTCGCTCTCGGATTCGCGGGAGTGGAAAACGCGAACTACATCTTCAACGCAAAGGAAGAAGATCGAATCGCGATGTTCGTAGGGCGGACGATCCGATCTTCGAACGCGCACTTCCTCATCAATCTCTGTTTCGCTCTTGCGTTCATAAAATCGAACCGCAAAGAAACGAGGGATCGTCCTTTGGCTTTGTTTCTCGCGTTTTTGCTCGCGGTATCGCAACACGGACTTTTCAACTTCTTCGTGCTTCCTCAATCGAGATTCGGCGGTTGGCTTTCCACCGCTTTGTTCGTGGGAATCTGGGTTTGGATCGTGAAAGACTTTCGGACTTTCGTTTTGGAGAATGAAATCCGGAATGACACAGCGGTCGACGCGGAAATCTTGGATGAGACCCGAGAAGTAACTTGAGATACAGAGAAATCATTCTAAGTCTACCCAAAGAAATCGCAGACGACTTCACATCGTTTTTGGACGAAGCGGGGGTTGCGGGATATTACGAAATTCTGTTTGACCGCGAAGTTCCGAGAGCCCCGCACGAGGAGATCATTTCGGACGATACGAAATTCCGCGTCTATCTCGCGGAAGAAGACAAAGAAAACGAAATCAAAATTCATATCTTTCTGAAAGCCAACGCGGGAGAATCCTTCTTTCTCGAATCCCGTTGGATCGAAACCAAAGAATACGAAGAAGCCTATAAGGAATTCTACAAACCTTTCACGATCGGTTCGTATCGCGTCATTCCCACTTGGGAAAAAGATACGGCCGTCAGCACGACTCCGCAGGGAATTCTTCCTTTGCTCATCAATCCGGGGCTTGCCTTCGGAACAGGACATCACGAAACCACTCGTCTCGTTTTAGGGAGAATGGGAAGCCTCGGTTTAAACGGAAAACGAATCGCTGACGTGGGAACCGGCTCCGGGATCTTGAGCGTCGCCGCCGCGAAGTCGGGCGCATCCGAAATTCTCGCGGTGGACGTGGACCCGAACAGCGTGCGTTCCGCGACGTTCAACCGGGACGACAACGAAATTTCTCCCGAGATTCTCGTCGTGGAAGAGGGCGGTTTCGATCACGAGGGGGTTCAGGGAAAAGAATGGGATCTTCTGATCGCCAACATCACATTCGCAGTATTAAAAGCGAATATTCAAAAAATTGCATCTGTAAAAACGAATCATTTCCTCTTCAGCGGAGTCATCACCGAACGTAAGGAAGAGTTTTTGGAACTTCTGAAAAACGAGGTGGGGGGAGAAGGAGTTTTCTTTCAAGAAGACACCGGCTGGGAATTGATCGAATGGAAAAGAAAAGGATAAATCGATGAAACACTACGACGTATTCGGAGTCGGCAACGCACTCGTGGATATTTTGGTTCCCACGGAGGACGTATTCATTCAACGTCTCGGATTCGACAAAGGGATCATGACCCTGGTCGACGCGGAAAAACAGGCGGGCGTTTTAACCGCTCTGGAAGGAAGTAAAAAGGAACTTCGTTCCGGAGGAAGCGCGGCCAACACGATGATCGCGCTCGCGAATTCCGGCGGAACCGGAACGTATATCGGAAAGGTTTCCAAAGACACATACGGAGAATTCTATAAGAAGGACATGGAAAACGCCGGAATCCTTTTCGACGTCGCTCCGGAAGACAGCGGACATACGGGAACTTGCGTGGTTCTCACAACCCCCGACGCGGAACGGACCATGTTGACCCACTTGGGGATCTCCATCACATTACAAAAATCGGATGTGGATTTGGACAAACTCAAGGCTTCCAGCATTTCCTACATCGAAGGATATCTCTGGGACGGACCCGGAACCAAAGAGGCTTCTCTTTTAGCTATGGAAGAATCCAAAAAGAACGGAGTCAAAGTCGCTTACACGTACAGCGATCCTTTCTGCGTCAACCGTTCCCGTGAGGACTTTATTCGCTTAACAAAAGACTACTTCGACATCGTATTTTGCAACGTGGAAGAAGCGAGAGCCCTTTCGCAAAAAGAGGATAAGCTCGAAGCGTTGAAGTTCATCGCGGGTCTTTCTCCTCTCGTATTCATGACCGACTCCGCAAACGGAGCTTACTTTGCCGAGAACGGCGCGATTACTCATGTCGACGGATTTCCCGTTAAACCGATCGATACGACCGGTGCGGGGGATTGTTTTGCCGCGGGAGTTTTATACGGACTGACTCACGGTTTCAATCTCGAGAAGTCCACCCGTTGGGGAAATTACGTTGCTTCGAGAATCGTGCAGGAAATCGGTCCGAGACTCGGCATCAAATTGATGGGACGTCAAGACGAGATTTTGAAGTAAGACCAGATCCAAATAATGTTCGTGTTTGTCGTAGTTCCGACAAGCACGAATGCGAAAATTCTACTTTACAAAAGTTGAATTCTCTGTTAGAGAAAAACTCTCCGAAGTTTTCCCGCAAAGCCCGCCACCTGTGGAGCGCCCCATAGGAAGCGACACATTGAGTTTTTGGGCGATTCTTGAAGATTTCGTCGGAACTCGGACGAAAAAGGTCCCCACTTGCTGTGTAACTGAAGGTCGGAATACAATCTATCGGCGCTTTGAATTTATCAATTTGAAACGAAACCGTTGTTGTGTTGTTGCTTTTCTGAAAGGGCGAAACAAACTAAGAAGGCGGTAAAAAAATGAAAATGAATTCTTTCATACGCTGTTTGAAGATGCCAGCTTAAATCCGCGTTTGTTACCACAAAAAAAAGATCATAAAGGAGCGAAAGCATCGCAAGAAGAATAGCTCCGTACCGAATTTCCTTTTTCCCAAAAAACAAAGAATATGCAAAAATTACAATGTACAATCCGTACGTTGTCTTGAACTGGAAACGGATTTTTTCTGCGATAACTACTCCCCAGCGATCAGTTGAAGTAAGATTTTCCAGTAATTTAATAAATGAACCTTTTGAATTTCCGCTTTGGATAAAGTCGCTCGGTAGAGCTGAAGCGGAACTCATCTTCTGAAAAAAAACGAAGAAAATCGCGATTGCAAAGCCGATTAAGAAGAATGATAATTTTCTATAACAATCCTTTCCATCAATCGTATAGGACTGAATCATAAAAACTCCGAGCAAAATGATCGCTAAAACAAGACCTTCGTTTTTCCAAAAGGAAAGGGCACCGAAAAAAAATCCGAAAGCGATTCGTTGCGAGTTGAATTGTAAATAGCGGATTCCAACTTTCTCGATCAAAAAATAAATGCAAAAAGCGAAGTAGATGGATAGCGGAAGATCGGCGCAAAGGTCGGTAGAAAGCATCAGCCATTTGTAAAAAGTGCAATAAATAAAAAGGGTGAGAATGGAAATTCCTAAGGACGTTCTTATTCTTGTGATAAAAAAGAACCCGAGAAAATAAAAATAGAACGAAGTCAACACCTGCAGATTCGGAGTCCAAGCACCCCAAAGAATTCCGATGAAAGACGCGAACAACGGGAATCCCAAAGGATAATCTGGGTGCGGCCATTCAATTAGATGAAATTCAATTTTTTGTCCTGCCAAGAAGCGAGAGACGAAATACTTCGTTTTCGGAGACCACATCGCCCACGCATCCCACATTCCCAGCGGTTCTATCGAGGTTCGAAGCTGAAAGAAGTAAACGGAAAAGCTTATCATTAGGATCGTAAAGACCAGATACACTCTGGATGAAAGGATGCGGTTTGAGTTAGGATTATCTATCTTAAAGATCTTAGAGAATCTTAAGATTGCTACGATGACGATGATTGTAAGCAGAACGAGAAAGAAGACGGAATTTAATTGCAGGAATGAAAATGATAGTAAAAGGATAGGATAACAAAGAATAGGGATGAAAAATAGACATAAAAGAAATATATACATAAAATTGAATGTTTTTTATAAGCGAATTATTTGAGTGTCTTCCGAAGGATTGATGTTTTCGTGTTCGGTAATTGCCGCTGCAGGGCAGGGGATTAAAGCGAATTTCGAAATTGCAGGAATGTTTATAACGGTTTCAGGATAGGCTGACGGTTTAAAAATGATGATTGTTCGTTTATCGCAACTAAAGTTTTCGGAAGCAAATCTGTCGTTAATTTGATTATAGATTTTTATCGGTAAATTGATTTCTACTCCACGGATATTTTCCGCAAATATCAAGATAGATTTGAGTTCCTTGTAGTTTTTAAATAGGACAAATCCAAAAAGAAGTATTAGAAATGAAGATTTGAATGAGACAATGAGGTTTGCACGTAAATATGAAATCAATGATTTAGAGTCCTTAGTTTCTATTTTTGCACTGAACGAAAGCGGGTCATAAATGGGACGGTCTGCATTATTACAAGGGAAGTTGTAATTCCCTGTCAATAGAAATTCGGGCTTTTACGAAATCGGTTTGATTCCGCCGTTACGGACAACTCAGGTTGACTTGAACTTCCGAACGAGGCGCGTTTTCCGGAACTACGAACGTGGTTTCTCGGACCACTGTTTCGGGATAGCCGTCCACCCTCGCGAGATCCCCTAAACACTGGATTCTATATTCTCCGGGATGAATGTATTTCATTCTCGTTGCGCCGCCTTGTACGGGAGAAGCGATCAACGGAAGCTTGCCGTCGATACCGGTCTCACCTAGGCGGTAAACTCCATAGTAGTGGGTCGTGGAAGCGGTTCCGCCTAACACCGTCAAGCTGGACGCGATCTCGGGACGGATAATTCTCGAACGAAGCAGAAGGCCTCCGCCCATATCCGATTCTCCCTTATGATTGCTGTCGGCTTTCCAATCGCTGACTCCGACGAGGGTTCTCACTCCCCCGACGCTCGAAACGTAAGAATGCACCATCAGATTTTCTTTGAGGTTCATCCTTACTTCTAAGATATACGGATCAAATCCGGGATATACGAGCATATCCTGATCTCCAGCGTCCGCGGTATACAACGCGGGGAATACGAGAGGGGGGAATATCGTCTTAGCGGTTGAGTCGGCTCCGGGTTTGTAGCTCAAACGGGGAACGATATTGATTCCGGGTACGCGATAGTTGTCGAATAAGGTCAGATTGGAAAAAGTCAAACCGGGTTCGGTCGCCCAAGCCGTAACCAAGGATCTCAAATACAAACCGGTATAATAGAATTGAACGGGTCCGTTTCCGAACGCGCCCCAATCCGTCGCAGAAGTCGGATCGTTGGAAGGATACGTAACTCCTTCTCCGTTGAAGAATTGAATGGCTTTGACTTCTCCGTCGTTGAGACGGCAGGAGTTCGAGTTGGTCGTATACGGAACCGTGCAGAATACCTGACGGTTCGGAGCGATCTCGTCCCAAAACTTCTTCGTGTCCTTTACGTTCTTGATCAAACTCAGATTGTAAAGACCTTCTTCGTATTTGGTGGACATACGGATTTCTCCGATGTCGATAAAGATCGGAAGATTCTGCGCCAGAGGAAGACCCGATAAATCATATACGGGATCGAATCCTTCTCCGCTCGTATCCTGGTAAAGTTGACCGGTCCCGCCCGAGTAGGCTTCGAATCCGATCGGATTGTCGGTCGCGTATGTTCCTTTTACGAGAAGAAGCATTCTCTGGTTGAAGAGGGTACTGATCACCGGATTTTTCGTTCCCTTTCCGTTCCAGTCGCCGACACGGCAAAAGAACATTAGAAAACTGGAAAGTATCAGGATGAATGGAAAATAGGATCGTTTCATAGAAATACGCTCACCATCAAACCGAATTGAAAGAATTCCGTGTCCACAACCCGATAGTAGTTCGGGTTGTTCAGCCTAGAATCCGCGTAAGGACTCGCATAATAATACTTCGATTCTTCGGGTGCGTCCAGCTGCGATTCGTAGATCTTATTGTAATCGATCCGAATTCCGATTCGGATCTTTTTTCCGGCGACAAAGCTCGTTTCGAGACCGACGAGCATCATCGGATCCCAACGGGACGTGTTGGAAGGCCTTGCGACTACGAAGGCCTCTCCGCCTCCCGCGCGCAGAATGAACGAAATCGGAAGATCGATCGGAATCTTATAACCTAACGCGAGATAGACGGGAATCGTAGTCAAGGCGCGTTCGGTAGCGGAAAGATAGTTCGCGTAGAACGCTCCCATCTCGAGATAAAAGATCCAAGGCCAGGGAATTCTAAAAAAGAATCCGCCTCCAAGCGTGGTATCCAGATATTTCTGCGTCTCGGTTCCGGGCCAAGGATTGGAAGCGCCGAGCCAAACTCCGATCTCGGCCTTTCGGTTATCGTGAAAGCCTTCCTTCTTTTCTTCCTCTTCTTCCGCCGCTTCGGCTTCCTCGTCCTCTTTGGCGATCACTCCGCTGGAAGGAAGGTTTCCCGATTGAGCCGAGGGTTTCGGAATGAAATCGGTAAAGAATTTATTTTTACCCAGGTCGGGCTGATACCCGCCTAGAAGTTCGAACACGTCCAACTTCTTCGGAGACGCGGATAGGATTCCCGGTACGATCGTGAGCAAAACGAGGATCGATGATTTGGGGGAGATTCGAAACCGGGAAAACATACTTATTATTGAAAGTCCCGAAGAGAATACATCGTATCGATTTGCGGATGCGAATCGTAATACGCTCTGATAAAATAAAGTCCGTGAGGTGGAAGAGTGATACCCGCGATCGTTCTGTCTTTGGAGGAAATGATATCCAGAACGTTCGTGTCTTGTCGTTTGCCGTTTGCGATTTCCAGAAGGGTACCCGTAAGAATCCGAATCATATTGTGAAGAAAGCCGTTTGCTCGGATCCTTATTTTTAAGAGACCGTCGAATTCCGCGCTCCGTTCCAGTCCCGTATCCAAAATCGTCCGAACCGCGGAACGATTCTTCATGGAAGCGACTTTCGCTAAACTGCGGAAATCGTGTTCTCCCTTTAATAATTCAAGTTCGGCTTCTAAGCGCGGAACGTCAATCTTATGTTGATACCAGAAGGCCCGATTTTTCCAAGTCGGTCTCGGATACTTCGTATTGAGAATGAGATATTCGTATTCTCTCGAACTGCAGGAAAAGCGAGAGTCGAATTGTTCATCCATTTCCATCATGCTCAGAATGGAAAGCCCCGGATCGGTGATGGCGTTCATACTCAAAAGAAATTTGCTGAAATTCTGTACGGTCTTCGTGGTCTTGAAATTCACCATCATTCCGCGGGCGTGAACTCCGGTGTCCGTTCTTCCGGCTCCGCTGATCGCGATCTCTTCTCGAAGAAGGATGGTTGCGGCCTTTTCGAGATTCTCCTGAATGCTGGGTAGATCTTTTTGAGTTTGAAAACCGTTGAAACAAAGTCCGTCGTATTCGACGAGGAGGGCGTAGTTTATTTTTCTCCTCCCATTTCCTCGATGAGCTTGTTGTATTCGTCGTAGAGTTCTTTCGCCATGTCGATGATGACGGAAGGTTTGGATTTGGATCCCTTTCCCGAACCGTAGAGTCTGGAAAGAGTCCGCTTGGCTCTGACTAAAAGATTGAGTTTTGCCGCGGGTTCGGATGCGAGTTCGTCTTTGAACTTCATCGTTAGATAGGCGGAAAGATAAATGACTCCGTCAAAGGCCCAGTTCTTATCCGTGTCCGGACCTAAGAGATACGAAGCCTGATCGACCGGTTCGGAACCGCTCTGCATGATCTCCATCGTATCCGTGTACCAGCCCGCCGACTTTTGGTAAAGCAGGTCGCGCACCTTATCGAATCCCATGCTCGGGAAGTCGTTGTTCAGATCGTCGAAATACCACGCTCCTCGAACGGCGCAAACCGCCTTCTTCGGAGTGGGAGCGACGGTGACCTTTCGATTTTGATAACATTCGATCGCGAGAAGATAGGAAGCCGCTCCGAGAACCAGGTTGCGGTCCTGATAAAAATCCAAAGGCCCGAGAATCTTTTCCAGATTGGAACGTCTCGTATCGGATTGGGAACGGATCTTTTCGTTTTCCTCCGCGTCTAACGCGGACCAATCCTTGGAAAAGGAAGAATACAGACAACGGGGACAAACGCTGATGACATAATCATTCGGACTCACGCGGCCGAACTTTTTATTCTTTTCGTAAAGTCTTCTGAGTTCGATCGTGAGTTTACCGGCGATCAAACGGCCGCCGCCCTGAAACATGTTCTCTTTCTGATGAACTTCGTGGCAGATCGGACAAACCGTATCTTCCTTTGCACGAAACGAGATCTTTTTTCCTTGTGCGAGAGCGCTGGCTGTCATAGTCTTATCTGTGAAAAACCCGAAAAAAACAGGGACGGGCTGTCAATTCGGACACCATTCTAACCGATAGAGTAGGAAGAAAAGCAATAATTTCCCGTTGCCCGTGGCTTATAAGCCCGTAAAGAAGGGATAAAGGTTAACCGATGAAACGACTGATTCTGATTCTAATTGCGATCTCCATTCTTCCCGTATCCGTATTTGGGGAGGCTGTTTCCAGCAAAGCCTACAAAAAGAGGGTGGAATTACTCGTATATCTCCGAGCCATCGAACCGCTTGTTCGAAACTACAAAGGGGAAGTTCCGGGCGGACAGAATCAGCAAGGTGCAGGCGGGCAAACGGCTCCGGCTAACAACCAGCAAGGCGGCGCTCCCGAACAAGACGGAGACCGCGTCCGAAAATACAAGGAACTCAAACGACTTTATCAAGAAGGACTTCAATACTTCTTCGAAAACAATCACGTAAACGCATACCGCAGATTTTTGGAAGCGCAGCTCGGAACCGAAATGCTTCTGGAAGAATTGTCTCAGTATTACGTGGAAAGAACGGACGAAATCTTAAAAGCCGCGATCGAAAAGAAGAATCAGAACAATCCGGAAGACAGAAATCTCGTCGACATCGCGATCGAATGGAGTAAGAATTCCTTCATCGTGCGCGACATGACGGCGAACCGCGAATCTCCTCTTACGAGAAGAATGTACAACCCGAGAGATTTCCATTACGTTACGAACAAATACGCGATCGAAAAGAATATGGAAACCGGTTATAAATTTTTAGGTCTTGCAAAAGAAGCGCGTAACAACGCACTCAAGATCGAAAAACATCTGGAAAAACACCAGAAACTTCAACCGAGCCATAGAAAACATAGAATCGAACATTATCTAGCGGCGATCCAACTCTGCAGGGACGCAAGAGCGAACGCGATCAATATCTTTAAACTGAAATATCCGTACGACAATTATTATCTCTTTAAGAGCGACGCGAAAACCGAAGCGATCAAAGACGATGAAGGAAAGGCGGGATCTTCCGAACCGGTCGTGTTGAACGGAGTTACCTACGACTTTTCTCAAAACCCGACGTTGGAATACGATCATAGAATGAGCCCCGTGTTCGACAGAAGAATTCCGGACGAATACCGCAGAGACGCCGTGGACGTTTTGGAAAAGATCTACGACGACGAAGTCAAAAACAGAATCTTCCTGAAATGGGATCCTGAAAAACGCAAACAGTTGATGGGAGACAAAGCTCCGAACAACAAGTAACCGTTTTACGAAAGAACGCAAATCAGGCGTGGAAATTCCTCGCCGGTTCAAAGGTTAAAAAGCAAACCTTCGTTCATTTTGAAAGAATCTCCATCGAACCTCTGAATCGTGTTCGGTAAAAAAAAAGCCCGCAAACAAGCGGGCTTTTTCTTTTGAAAACTAGCTTTTCTAAAAACGGATTCCTTCAGAAGATTGCTTCCGATGAACCCATTGAAATTTATGGAAAGCCGTTTGGGCCGCTTTCCGAAATCGTATCGTCGAATCGTTCTGAAAACCTATTTAATCACATTGCCCCTCGTCTTTAGTTTTGCATTTCCGAGTTTGGTTGCGGGACTGTTCTTCGCTTTGATCGGAAATCAAAAGAAAAAGAACGCCGCCTTTTTGAAAGGTTCCGCGGTTTGGGGAGACGCGATCCGCTGGATGACGGGAACCCGTTTCTTTCGAATCGGAGAATTTCAAATTCCCACGAAAGGACACATGATCTTTGTGAACCACGTCAACGAACTCGACTTCCCGTATGATTGTCTCGTGATCAACAAACCGTATCTCGCAAACCAAGTGATAAAAAAAACCCTGATCGCGTATTGGTGGATGAAGGCGATGGGATCGCAGGTGTTCGAATCTTCCAAGGCGGCGACGATCGCGGTCTCGGTAAGAAACCTTCTGAAAGGATTGAAGGATGCTTCGTTTATCGTTTATCCCGAAGGTCATAACTCCTACAGCGAAGAAATCCAGCACATGCAGAAAGGGATGATCAAACTCGCTTGGGATAATAAGATTCCGGTCGTGATCGTTTTGAAATCAGGGCTCACAGGATATCAAACGATGTCGAAAGGATTCGTCGTCGCTTACAAACAGATCGGAACCTACGATCCGACCCAATACGGAACTTGGGAAGAATTCAAGGATTTCATACATGAAACGATGGACCGCGAGAAAAAAGCGTTAGACGCGCTTTTGAATTCCGAGGCCAAAAAGGAATCGGTACCCGCTTGATCTCCAAACTTCTGATCGCAAACCGCGGAGAAATCGCGGTGCGCGTCATACGCACTTGTCAAAAACTAGGAATTAAAACCGTGGCCGTGTATTCGGACGCGGACAAGGATTCTCCGCACGTAAAACTCGCCGACGAATCGGTCTATGTCGGGGAGCCGAGTCCGGCTTCTTCTTATTTAAATATTTCTAATATTCTTGACGCGATCCGCAAGACGAAAGCGGAAGCAGTGCATCCCGGTTACGGATTTTTGTCCGAAAAACCGGATTTCGCAAAAGCGTTGGAAAAAGAGAAGATTCTGTTTTTGGGACCGACTCCCGAATCGATGGAACTGATGGGAGATAAGATCAATTCCCGGATCAAGATGGAAGCGGCCGGAGTTCCGGTCGTTCCCGGATACAACGGACAAAACCAAGATCCGAAGGTGCTTCAAAAAGAAGCCGAACGGATCGGATATCCTCTGATGATCAAGGCTACGGCCGGCGGAGGAGGAAAGGGGATGAAGAGGGTTTACAAACCCGAAGAGTTTCTTTCTTCCCTCGAGTCCGCTCAAAGAGAAGCGCAGAAGGCTTTCGGAGACGGAACCGTCTTTATCGAAAAATACATCGAAACACCGCGGCATATCGAAGTGCAGGTGTTCGGCGATAAACATGGAAACGTAATGCACTTGTTCGAACGCGAATGTTCGATTCAAAGAAGACATCAAAAGGTGATCGAAGAATCTCCCGCGCCGAATCTTCCCACGTCGCTTCGGGATGAAATCTGCAAGGTCGCTGTCAAAGCCGCGCAGTCGATTCAATACGTCGGCGCCGGAACGGTGGAATTCATTCTGGGTAAGGACGGAAAATTCTACTTCCTCGAAATGAACACGAGACTTCAAGTAGAACATCCCGTAACGGAATACATCACGGGACAGGATCTGGTGGAGTGGCAGATTCGAGTCGCCGAAGGAAAAAAACTTTCCGATCTCACCGGTGGAAAAGAAATCACGCAGAACGGTCACGCGATCGAAGCGAGGATCTACGCTGAAGATCCCGAAAATAATTTTTTACCATCCACGGGTATATTAGAATATATTGAATTTCCCGATCGGGAGTTTTTACGGGTGGACACGGGAGTGGAAACCGGCTCGGAAATCACCGTGTATTACGATCCGATGATCGCCAAAATGATCGCTTGGGGAAAAACGCGGGAAGAATGCGCCGCTCGTTTGAAAGAATCCGTCGAGTCCACGGTGATCTTCGGACCCGTCACGAACACGTTCTACTTATCCGGAATTCTTTCCCATGAAGAATTTAAGAAGGGTCTGACGCACACTCATTTTCTTGAAGAACAAACGATTCTTTTCGCCCCCGAACGAGAAGTGCAAGCCGACGCGTTTTCCTTTGCGGCCGCGGCGTTGTCCGAAAAGAAAAAATCCCAAGGAATTTGGGAAGCCGTAGGGCAGGGAGGTTTCTGGTGATCGAAGAGAATTTTCGTTTTAGACATAGGGAAGAAGAGATTCCCGTTCGAGTTCGATCCAATTCTCCCGGTGACACGTCCGTATCGATCGTGTTAGACGGTGTCGTTCACGACTTTCGGATTTCCAGAAATTTTCAGAGCGAAGGCAACGGACTTTTTTCGGGTCCGGGCAATCACTGGAGAATTCTCCGGAAGGGAAACCAGATCTTTATCCACTACAAAGGCTGGAATACCAAAGTCGTTTTGTCCAATCGTGAAATTCATCTGGAAGAGGGAAGCGGCGGTTTGATCAAAAGTCCGATGCCGGGCAAGGTCATCCGTGTTTTGGTTTCTCCCGGAGCTGCGGTTAAAAAAGGAACCGTGCTAGCGATCGTTGAAGCAATGAAGATGGAAAATAACATTCTTTCTCCGGGCGAAGGAACGGTGGAAGAGGTGTTGACGGGAGAAGGTTCGATGGTTTCCCAAGACGACGTGATTTTGAAATTGAATCTGGGATAGGGCCGTTTTCGATTTTTTCGGGACGTACGATTCATTTTTACGTCCTCGGTTGATTCGATTCGTTTTCATTGTTCGGAGAAGATCGAAAGGATTTCGAAAGGAAATTGAAAGCAGAAAAATCTTTGCGAACCTCCGGTCTTGTTTTCTTCTCCTCACTTTTGTTCCTTGTTTTATCCTGTTTGGAAACGAAAGAAGCGAAGAATCCGATTCCGCTTCGAGACGAACTCCGTTTCGAAGAAGCGGAAGAATTCTTCGAAACACATCCAGAGTTTATTTCCAACGGTTTTGATTTTCCGGTCGGTGCGCCGAACGCAAAAGGGTATTTCGATCTGCAACCCTTTGGAAAGAATTTTCATCTCGGAGAAGACTGGAACGCGATCGGTCGAAACGACTACGGAGATCCGGTCTATGCGGTTTCCAACGGAATCGTAAAGTTCGCGGGAGAGGAAGGACCGGGTTGGGGGAACGTTCTCATTCTCACGCATCGACTTCCGGACGGAAGATGGATCAATTCCTTATACGCGCATCTTTCCAAGATGCACGTCGCCAAAGGAGATAAGGTTAAAAAAGGAAAGAAGATCGGACAAATCGGAGACGCAAATCGGCGTTACGGACCGCATCTTCATTTTGAAATGAGAGAAGACTTCTTTCTTCCCACCGGACCGGGGTATGGGAAAGACTCGAAAGGTTATCTCAGCCCGAAAGAATTCATCCGCAAACACCGCAGACTGAAAACGCCGCACCATAGTTCCCGCAAAACAACATAAAGACTAACACCGTTTCGGTTTTCGTTTGGAAAGATATAATTTCCTTGTGTTTGAATCGAAATTCGATCGGAATTCTCTCGTCACAATCGATGTCTCCTCTTTTCCAAGGTATTATACCAATTGTTATGAATAACCGGAATTCGACCCTAGTTTTCCTAACGTATTTCCCGATTCTTGGAAAAATCCTATTGACAGCATGTCCCCGAACCGTTTCCGTTTTGTTCTGAAATATAGAAACAGGAAATCCATGAAGAAATTTCTGAAACTCGTAAGTATTGCAACCTGTATGCTCGTTCTGACCTTAACCGCTGGGTCGGTGTATGCGCAAAACAAAGAGGATTGTTCCAAGCTCGCGTTTGTGGATTACAGCGATCGAAAGCCAAGAACGGATCTGCCCTTTGAAATCTCGGAAATGAGACGGTTGAGACCCGAAGACATCTGTAAAAAGAAAGAAGGTTGGTTCCCGACAGGACTTCCTCTTTTGAACTCCGACCCGAACGTGGGCGTCGGTTACGGGGTCCGCGTATTCTTGATCAACAACGGAAAAAAGTCCGATCCGTTTTTTGAATATACTCCTTATCGTTTTCGAATGTTTGTGCAGTATTTTAACACGACCAAAAACAGACAGTATCAGGACATCAGCTTCGACGCCCCTTATATCTTCGATTCGAAGTGGAGATTGCGCGGAGATTTGATCTATGATACGAATCCAAACACGTTGTATTACGGGATCGGGGAGAAGTCCCTTGAAACCCTCTCGTATCAGGAAAGAAACCAACCCGGCGGAGAAGTTGTACGAAACGCAACGTATCACGATCGGGAAAAGAATATTTATTTCACAAGACCCGGCGGTCCGGGAGATCCGGTCGAGTTGCAGGGAGGGAATTATTCGGGACTTCCTGCCAACGACGCGTTTCGCGTAACGGATCGGATGTACAACCGATACGATATCCGTTCTCCTCAGGCGAATATCAGCGGCGAGCATATCTTCTTCGGAGGTTTGGTTCGTACCGTAGCGGGACTTCGCGTTTCGCAAAACATCGTAAAGACCTTTGACGGTCAGTTCGTAAAGAGTACGGATCCTTTGACGGAAGGAACCCCTTTCAGTAATTCGGGTATGGCTCCTACGGGAAAAACCAAAGTGACCGAAGACGCGGAAGCGGGAAGAATCATCGGCGCCAATGGTGGAAACGTAAACTCGGTCCGCTTCGGTCTGGTATTGGATACCCGGGATTTGGAACCGGACCCGAACCGAGGGATTTTCCTGGAAGCGACGTATGAAAAGGTCGCCAAGTCCTTGGGTTCCGACTTTCAATATTCGAAATATTTCACTCAGATGAAAGTCTTCTACAGCCCGTTCCCGAAAACGTTTGATAAACTCGTAATTGCGGGCCGCGGCGCTTTCGGTATGACCGATGGGGACGCTCCTTTTTTCGAATATAGAAACCTTTGGTCGACCGAAGGCGGGATTACCGGTCTCGGAGGTTTAAGAACCTTACGCGGTTACAAACAGGATCGTTTTTCCGGTAGAGCGATGGGATGGGGAAACGTTGAAGTCCGTTGGAAGTTTTTCGATTTCACCGTTGCGGGTCAACACTTCGCATTGAACCTCGTTCCGTTTGTGGATTTCGGTCGGGTTTGGAACGATGAACACAACGTAGGACTCAAAGATTATAAATATTCCCGAGGTTTGGGATTTCGAATCGCATGGAATCAGAGTACGATCCTGATGTTGGATTACGCGGTTTCCAAGGAAGACAAACAGATATTTATGAACTTTAACCACATTTTCTGAGGAAATCATGAAAAAATATAAGAATATTCTAATACTCAGTATTGCGCTTTCTTTCTTTGCGAATTGCGAGGAAAAACTGGACGATACGACTCTGGGCTTTATCAATGAGGACGCGAAAGTTCTTCTTGCGGGAATGGTTTTTTTCAGTCCCTATACAGCTGACCCAGCGTCCGGAACCATAACGAATAACACGACCGGACTTATGTGGAAAATCTGTACGCAAGGACAAGTTCTTCGCGTGGGACAGAACGGAACATACGACTGCGAAGGAATCAACAACACTTCGACCGTGATCGGAAGATACGGAGCGGCTTTATTTCAATATTGTTCCTTGAATCTTAACGATTGCAACTCGATCGCATTGCCTCCGGTTCTCGTCGGACAAAATCCGGGATTTACCGGAACGAGCGAAGCTTATACTTCCTGCAGTGCGGACCGTACGGCGGGCCGTTCGGATTGGAGACTTCCCACCTATCCCGAGTTAAAGGCACTGACAGCATCGGGAAGTTTGAACGCGCTTCTCTTGAAGTTCCCGAACACCGTAGAGGACTACTACTGGTCCTCATGGGCGAAGGAAAATACGGTGGATACCGCTCGTGCGGTCAATTTCGGAGCCACTCATTTCGGAGACGATACCGAGTTTGCGAAAACGAGCAGATACTTCGTTCGTTGTGTAAGAAATCTTCCTTAAGAAAAGAATTCCTCATTTCGTTTAACAACGAGAACCGACTCGCCTTTTGACGATGCGCAAAAGGCGAGTTTTTTTGTTTCTGTTGAAATGTGAGCTTTTTGTCATATTCGGTTTGACAGAGTCGGCGGGTCGGTTAGAAATTCACAATCTTCCGGTGCAAAACTTATGAAACGTTCGAAGAAGAACACAAAGACGAATTCTTTTCTTTCCGAGATTTTTGGCAAAGAGGGAAATTTCTTTCACAACCGATTTCTTTCCAAGACATTCGCGTTCTTGTTTTGCATCGGATGCGCTTTGATTTCCTTCTTTGAAGTTTCCGCTCAGGAGAATTTTTCGGGCTGTGATAAGCCGGAGGAAAGAAAGGATCTTCCGTTTAAAATCGACCGCGTTAAACAGATGTGTAAAAAAGATCTGGATAACAAAAAGGAAGGCTGGTATCCGACGGGACTTCCTTTGATCAATTCCGATCCGAACGAAGGGATCGGCTACGGAGTTCGGGCGTACGCATACAACAACGGAAAGAAGTCCGATCCGTTTTTCGAATATACTCCGTATCGTCTTCGTTTTTTCGCGCAATATTTTAATACGACTAAGAACGCTCAGTATCATCAGCTCAGTTTGGACATGCCGTATGTCGCGAACACGCAGTGGAGATTGCGCGCGGACGCGCTTCTCACGATTACTCCGACCACCTTGTATTTCGGAGTGGGGGAATCCACGTTAAAGCCGCTCACGTATCAGGAACGCAATCAACCGGGCGCTCCGCAGGTCACGAACGCGCAATACGGTTCTCAGGAATCCGCGTTTATGTATCAAAGACCGGGAGGTCCCGGCGATCCGATCGAACTCGGCGGAAGGACGTATTCCGGAATTCCGGCGGGTCCCGCGTTCAACGTGACCGATCGTATGTACAACCGTTATACGATCCAGACTCCCCAGTTGAACTTCAGCACGGAGCGGTCCTTCTTTCACGGAACGGTGCGTCTCGTGGCGGGTTTTCGTCTTTCGAATAACATCGTGCAGGCGAACGACGGTAAGTTCGTAAAATCCATCGACCCGATTTTTGACGGAACCCCTCTCAGCAATTCGGGAGAGGTGCCCAACGCAAAGACGAGATTGACCGAAGACGCGGAAGCGGGAAAGATCCTCGGTTATCACGGCGGCTTTGTGAACACCGCTAAGGTCGGTTTGGTTTACGATACGCGCGACTTTGAACCCGATCCGAACTCGGGCGTCTTCCTGGAAGCGACGTATGAAAAGGCGACCAAAACGATCGGTTCCAACTTCGACTTTCAGAAATACTTCGGACACGCGAAATTCTTTTATAGCCCGTTTCCGAAAACCTTCGAAAAGCTCGTTCTCGCATCGCGTTTCGGTTTCGGAATTTCGGACGGAGACGTTCCGTTTTTCGAATATAGAAATCTTTGGGGAACCGAAAACACCGTGTCCGGTCTCGGGGGCCTTCGAACTCTCCGCGGTTACAAACAGGATCGTTTCGTAGGACGCGCGATGGGCTTCGGAACGGTGGAAGTCCGCTGGAAGTTCTACGACTTTTCCGTAGGCGGGGAATACTTCGCGTTGAACCTCGTTCCTTTTTGGGATTTCGGCCGCGTTTGGAACGACGAACACAAGGCCGGTTTACTGGATTACAAATACTCCCAGGGTTTGGGATTGCGGATCGCTTGGAACCAAGCGACGATCATCATGATCGACTACGCGGTTTCAAGGGAAGACAAACAGCTTTTCGTAAACTTCAGCCACGTATTCTAAATTTCTAATATTCTTGTGACGACCGAAATTCGACGCGATTTGCGCTAAGGATGTGGAGCGTGCGCAGCAGTCGTCTCCTGGGAGACGACCGGAGGCCTTTGGCCGAAGCGCGGAACAAGCCTGGCCTGCGTTTTTTCTTTCGAATATCGTATTCCGAAAATTGCAAGCAGGAGCGCCCGAACTTTCTCAAAGCGAAATCTTGTCGTTTCTCATTTCCGTATCGATTCTGGAAGGATTTCTGTTTTCGGGATAATCCGTGGAAAAGTGAAGTCCTCTGCTTTCCGTTCTCGATAACGCGGATCGGATGATGAGTTCGGCCACGATCACGAGGTTTCTGAGTTCGATCAGCGGATTCGTGATGATCGTTCGGTTGTAGTAATCCTTCACTTCGTCGTAGATCAGATCCATTCTCCGTTTCGCTCTTTCCAAACGGAGATTGGAACGGACGATTCCGACGTAGTTGCTCATCGTGTTCTTGATCTCGTTGAGATCGTGCGAGATCAAGACCCATTCTTCGGTGTTGACCATTCCTTCCTTATTCCAAGAAGGAATTTCCTCGTGAGCCTTTGTGAATTCCGGTTTTTCCTTCGCGATCCGTTTTGCGATCCGATTCGAGAACACCAAACATTCCAAAAGGCTGTTGGACGCGAGACGGTTTCCTCCGTGGACTCCGGTGCAAGCCGTTTCTCCCGCCGTGGATAGATTCGGAATGGTCGTTCTTCCGTCCAAATCGGAGGCGACCCCTCCGCAGAGAAAGTGCGCCACCGGAACGACGGGGATTCGATCGGTAGTGATGTCGATTCCGAGTTCCTTGCATTTCTCATAGATGGAAGGGAAGGAATCTTTGATTTGATCGGAAGGAAGATGTGTGACGTCGAGATAGACGTGCGCTTCTCCCCGTTTTTTCATCTCCGAGTCGATGGCTCTTGCGACCACGTCCCGCGGCGCCAGGTCGGCCATCGCGTGATACCGTTTCATAAACGGTTCCCCGTCTTTGTTCAAGAGAATCGCGCCCTTGCCTCGTACCGCTTCGGAGATTAAAAAAGAATCCCCGTCCTCGTGATAGAGCGCGGTCGGGTGGAACTGATAGAATTCCATATTCTTGATGAGGGCTCCGGCTCTGTATGCGGAGGCAACTCCGTCCCCCGTCGCGATCTTAGGATTGGTCGTATGGGAATAAACCTGACCGGCTCCTCCGGTCGCGAGGATCGTTTCCTTAGCGAGAATCGGAAACACTTCCCCCGAATGATTGGAAAGTACGTAAGCCCCGTAGCAAACGAGCCCTTTCTGTTTCAGATGGTGAGGGGTGATGAGATCCACAAGAGTATGATATTCTAATATTTGAATATTCGGGTTTTGTTTGACGACCCCGAGAAGCGTTTTTTCGATTTCCCTTCCCGTTCTGTCGTGCGCGTGGACGATCCGGTTTTTTCCGTGTCCGCCTTCCCGGGAAAGATCGAATTTTCCGGAAGGTTCCAGGTTGAACGGAACGCCGTAGTTCAGGAGTTCTTTGACGAGGGGAGGACCTTCTTCCACGAGGACTTGAACTGCCGCCGGATCGCAGAGCCACGCTCCCGCTTCGAGAGTGTCCTTTATGTGGTCTGAAAGTCGATCGCCTTCGGCAAAGACGGAAGCGATTCCGCCTTGCGCGTAGTTCGTGTTGGATTCGTAGTCCGATTTTTTTGTGACGATGAGAACGGAGCCGTAGGGAGCGAGTTTCAAGGCCGCAAAGAGGCCCGTGATTCCGCTCCCTAAGACTAAAAAGTCCGTTTTGATACGGGGCATGTTACTTCTTTTTTTGCGTGTTGATCAGTGCTTCGATATAATCCAAGGAACGAATCAATTGATAGTCCGGTTTGATCGGATCGTTCTTATGCGCCGCGATGAACTCGGCGGATTTTCCGTTCTTTTGAACCCATGCCTCGAGTTTTTTCACGTCAAAGGAACTCTTTTCCTCCGCTTCCGCGGGAAGTTCAGAAAGGTGATTCCACATGTTTTCCTCGCGGAATCGGAACGGAAAACTTCCGTCTTCTTCGGAGGAAATATCGATGTCCGGTTTTACTCCCACGACCTGAATCGTGTTTCCGGACGGAGAATAATAACGAGCCTGCGTGAGTTTGATCAAGTAGTCGTTTCCGAGAGGCATCAGTTTCTGAACCGTCGCTTTTCCGAAGGTTCTTTCGCCGAGAATCAAACCTCTGCCGTGGTGTTTGATCGCACTCGCTACGATCTCGGAAGCGGAAGCGGACTTCGCGTTGATCAGAACGGCTAACGGTAAATTGGTGATGTCCTTATTCTTCGCATACGCGTCTTCGGGACTGCGGTTCGGGCTTTTTGTGGAAACGATCAAACCCTTTTCGATGAACATATCCGCGATGTCGATCGCGAGATCCAGATAACCGCCCGCGTTGCTTCTCAGATCCAAGATCACCGCTTTGAGTTTGGTTCCTTTGGCTTGCGCTTCTTTTTCGAGTTCTCTGTACTTATCCACGAGTTCCCGGTCTACGGAAGGACCGTCTTCCGATTTCACGAAACCGGTGAGTTTGATGTAACCGATATGTTCGTGACCTTCGATCAACTTGCTGCTCAGGTTTTTGATTTCGATCGTATCGCGTACGACTTCGATGTTCAGAGTTCCCGGAACCCCCTTTCTTTGAATCGTAAGGGCGACCTTGGAACCTTTTTTTCCTTTGATCTTTTCTACGACCTTATCCAAAAGAATTCCTTTGATCGACTTTCCGTCGACTGCGAGGATCACGTCGCCGGAACGGATTCCTGCGTTGACCGCGGGTCTTCCTTCGAGAGGATTTTCGACGACGACTTCCCTGTTTCCGCCGCCCGAAAGAATCGCGCCGATTCCTTCGAAACTTCCGTCTTGGATTTTCGCCATGGATTCTTCCCAAGCGGATCTTAAGAATACGTTGCTATGAGGATCGAGAGAGGAAAGATAACCGTTCGCCGCCGCGAGCATCACGTCGTTCATCGTAAACGGTTCTTTCGTTTTTTCCTCCGATTCTCCGAACGGATCTTTCAACGGAGAATCCTTGTATTTGTCGAGATTGGTTTCGATGAACGCGAGAATTCTATCAAAATCTTTTTTACTAAAACCGGTTTGTTCCCACTTGGCGGAAAGAACGTTCTTGCGGATCTTTTCGCGCTCCACGATCTTTTTGACTTCGTCGTCGCTGACCTTGGCCTTGTTCGCGTCCTCTTTCAGTTTGCGGTCGCGGATCTTTTCGACTTCGGCGTAGTCCGGATCGAAAAGAACGAAGGAATCATCCGTTGAAATTTTGAAAGTTTTGCCCGGAAAAATTTCGTCTTTCTCTTCGTATTTCTCTCTTTCCTTGAAATAACTTTCGGGATAGAGATAAATGGAATGAGGAAGGGCTAAAAGAGCGTAGATGGCGGCTTCCCGATACGCGCGGTTTTTATCGATGTTTTTGTCGATGTAATACCGGGAAACGGTACTCACCACGTTATCGAAATCCTTGAGGGTAAAGTCCGCCTTGACCGGGGACTTGCCGGATGTAGGCTCGCAGTACAGGATAAAAATGGTCAAAAGAGTGGAAAGTAACAACGAAAGAGCGGCAGATCCTTTTTTCAAACTCGTGTCCCTCGGATTTCAGGAAATTTTCGGTTCATTCTCTATTCAAATCTCAAAGTGTCAATCCCTTTGGGGTCGAAGTTTCGTCTTCGTCCTGTTGATTTTCGGATTCTCGTGTTCAACGGTTTCCATGCCCGGCTCGGGAAGATTCGCGCTCGAGATGATTCAAGAGCAGGCGATCTTGGAATTTTACGGAACTCCGGAAGAAAGAGAATCGTCGATCAAACTTCTTCGCTCGAGTTGCCGTTCTCTTCATCCCGAACGAGCCTTGTCCTGTTACAATCTTTCCGTTCTTCTGAGTTCGTCCAAAAATTATCCCGAAGCGTTGGACTACGCGCTGCGAGCAAGGAAGGCCGATCCGACCGACACTCTCTATCGGGATCAGGTTTTCCAAGTCGCTTATTATTTGGAGTTGGAACAGGGAGAAGTTCTCGCGGCGGACGAAGTGGAAAAAAGATATTTTCGCGCGATCAAGAACTGCAAGGAGGGAAAAAAGAACGAAACCCTCGCCGATCTGATCGTTCTCGCGGCCTTGAAGGAAATCGGAAGAGAATCCTTAAAAAAAGGAATCTTCTCCGAATGCGTGGGAGAAGCGGAGGCTCTCGTAGGAGTCAAACCGAACGAAGTCAATTATACGAAAGAATATTATAAATTTCTGGAGAATTCCCATCCGTATAAGGAAGTCTGGGACGTGAGCGGCGCGGTGCGCAAACAAACCTTGGAAAAGATGCAGATCCCGAACCAAGACGCGACCAAACATTGGAAGGAATTCCGTCAATCGGTCCGATCCAAAAACAAAACTCTTGCCGCAGAACAATTAAAGAAATTCAAAGAAAGTCTGGAAACGATTTCGCAGAAAAACCAGCACGCAAAGAATCTCGCGATTCATCTGAAAAAAGCGGCGTATTATTTGATCCAGGGAGATCCGAACTTCGAAGGATTCCGTCATCTCACGAAAGAGCTTGAAGATAGTCCTTAACGCTCCGATCGATTCCGATTTCAAGCGCTCTTGAAATCAATCGATGACCGATCGAAACTTCCAAAAGACCGGGAAGTTTCGAAAAGAGAACGAGATTCAAATGATCCAAATCGTGACCCGCGTTGATTTCCATCTTTTGACGGAGGATTTCTTCGGCGGCGGGGACGTATCGGCTTTCGAAGGTTTTTTTTCCGTCCGCAGGAGAACGATCGAATTCTTCGGCAAACGGTCCCGTATAAAATTCCACTCGATCGGCTCCGGAAAGGTGCGCGAGTTTCAGGTTTTCCAAATCGGTTTCGACGAAGAGCGACGTCCGAATTCCTTCTTTCTTTAGAATTTTAGAATATTCTTGAACTATTTCCAGATCCTTTCGGAAGTCGAAACCGTGATCGGAGGTGATTTCTCCGGGAGTTACGGGAACCAAGGTCGCTTGATCGGGTCTCGTCTTTAACACCAAATCCAAATAGCGGGGGGAGGGTTCTCCTTCGATATTGTATTCGATTTTCGTTTTGTTTTTTCGGTTATAGGAATCGATGAATTCTTTCAAAGCGAATACGTCGTCCTTGCGGATATGTCGTTCGTCTTCCCTCGGATGAACCGTAATCCCTTGAGCGCCCGCGTTTAATACAAGTTCCGCAAAATACAAAAGATTCGGAATGTTTCCTCCTCTTGAATTTCTGAGGGTTGCGATTTTGTTGATGTTTACGCTCAATTTGGTTTTCAAAGAGTTTCTCCCGAACGGTTCTTATTCTAAAAAGAAGAACCGGAGTTTTTCCGAATATCGAAAAAAAAAATAGGGAATCCAAGATTCTTTTCCTTGCAATTTTTCCGAATATCGGTTAGGGTTTGCGCCCGAGTTTCAAGGCGAACATTAAATAATATTTCTGCTTGAAGGCGGATAACTCTCGCAGAGCATGGTCAATTCCGATGGCAACTGGTAAAAAAACTGCATCCAAGAAAACTGCCTCGGCCGCGGCTAAGAAAAAGGCGACGGCTAAAAAAGCTGCGCCTAAAAAAGCGAACGCCTCGGCAAAAAAGAAAGAAGAAATCATCAAAAAGGCTCTTTCGAGTCCGGCTTCCAAGGCTGCGGGAACGAAAAAGACTTCTTCTTCCAAAGGAGTGGCCCTCAATCCACTCGGAAAAAAATGGACCTGTCATACTTGCTCCACGAAATTTTACGATCTCAATAAAGAAGAAAAGATCTGTCCGAAATGCGGAGCCGATCAGAACAAACGTCCCGTTACCCGGACTCGCACGGTTCGCCCGAGAGTCGTAGAGGAAGAGGAAGTAATCGAAGAAGATAATCTGATCGACGACGAAGAAATGGAATTCACCGAAGAACCTCTGGAAGAGGCTTTGGATGAAGACGACGATGCGGAAGAAACGGAAGAGTAATCTCTTCCTTGGCGAAGCCGATTCTCATTCTTACCGCTCCGACCGGAGCGGGTAAAACCTCACTCATCACCGAACTCGATCCGACGCGGTTCGAAATTCTTTCCTTCGATTCCAGACAAATCTACAAAGAAATGCCGATCGGAACCGCGGCTCCGACGGCGGAACAACAAGCCAAGATCCGCCATCATCTCGTGGAAGTTCTTTCCCCGGCGGAAACTGTAGACGCGGGTCTTTACAATCGTTTGGCGGAAGAAGCGCTTCGCGCCGTTTTGGATGCGGGGAAGATTCCGGTCTTCACCGCCGGCACTGGATTTTATCTCAAAGCGTTTTTGTTCGGAATGTTTCCGGTCCCCGATATCGACGAAGAGATTCGGGAAAAAGTTCTTTCCATGAGCTTGGAGGAAAAGCGGATTCTTTTGGAAAAATTGGATCCGGATTCTCTGAATAAAATCTTTCCGGGAGACGATTACCGATTGGGCCGAGCCTTGGAAGTCAATCTGATGGGAAAAAAATGGTCCGAGATGAGGATCGATCCCAATACTTCCGCGATTCATAAGTTCGATCTGGAGATCGCTTTGGGTGTGTTTCTGGATTTGGATAGGAAAGAACTTTACGAACGGATCAATCAAAGAGCCAAACAAATGATCGAAGCGGGGATGGCCGAAGAGGCTTGGATGATCCGAGAAAGGTACGGCGAAACCTGTCCCGGTCTCAAGTCCTTAGGCTATAATTTTGCACTTGAAAATAAAAAAGGAAACTCCAATCTAGAGACATTCCTCGCGGATTTAAGTCAATCTCACAGGAATTACGCCAAAAGACAGGTCACTTGGTTTCGTAAGGAAGCCTACGTTCAACCGATGGATCGGTCCGAAGCGCTGGAACGTATCAAACATATAAAGTAACGGAAACAAAAAAAGATGTCTGCTAAAAACAATATACAGGACCAACTCTTAAACACTGCCCGTAAGGATAAATTAGATCTTACAATTTATCTTTTGAACGGGGTTCCCTTGAAAGGTAAGGTAGTAAGTTTCGATAATTTTACGATCGTACTCGAGCAGGAAAACAAACAGAGTCTCGTGTACAAACACGCGATCTCTACGATCATTCCTTCTAAGATCATCAAACTTTACACCGAGGAAACCAAAGACGCAGCGCAAGGATAATGCGATTTTGGTCTAAGTTTATCTGGATCCTGATACTCGGATCCGCAGCGACTCTTCTTATCTTTTGTATTTTCCCGCTCAAAGAGGGAGAGTCTCTTCTCGTCGTGGACGGCTCTGAAGAAATTCTGGAATATACTTCCGGACCGGGCTACGTATTCGAATGGAAGAAACTTCTTCCCTGGCAATACCAGGTTCTCCGTTTTCCGGTGCATTCCCGAATTGCGAGCGTGACCAGCAACGTGGATTTGTCCTCCGGAATGTTTCCGGAAAGTTCCTCCGAGGGGAAGGTCAAATTTAAACTCGAAATCCGTTACTCTCTGGATCCGGGCAAAACTCCTCAGTTTCTGGAAGCCGCCGGAATCGAAGAGGAAAAGATCCGTTCGTACATTCAAAAAATCGTATATTCAATTCTTCGCAAAAAGACCGAAGAATTTCTGGTCAATCCGAACGCTCTCAAAACCAATCTGGACAATTATCTGAGAACCTCGTTCGCCGCGGATCTGCTCGCGGACGAAGCCGCGCTCAAAACGGCCAATCCGAGAATTTTGGATCTGCAGGTTCCGGAGCCCGCTCTCATCACCGGAGTTTACAGAAATCAGAATTTGATTCTCCAGAAAAAACTGGAACTCGTAAACGCGCTCGGAAAAGCGGAGTCGTTCAAGATCGAAGACGACGCGAAAACGTCCGCGCTTCTCAAACGTTTGGAAAGAACCAAAGACTTCGTGACCAAAAATCCGGACATGAAAGAATTCCTATTGTACGAAAGTTTATCCGACAACGTGGAAGTGATTCTTCTTCCGTCGGAAATGATCTTGGGAGAAATCCCGACTTCGAAAAAGAAAAAGAACTCGAACCCGAAACGACCCAAAGAGGTAGAATGAAACAGGACAAACCGGTAGTATTGATTATGGCGGGAGGAAAGGGCGAACGTTTCTGGCCTCGTTCCCGCGTATCCACTCCGAAACAACTTCAGAAAGTCTATTCCAACAAGACTCTTCTTCGCGAGACGTTGGAACGCGCTCTTACGATCACTTCGATCGACCGCATTTATATAGGAACCAATGCCAGTCTGAAAAAATCGATCCTGGCTCAGGAAAAGAATTTCCCCGAAAAGAATTTCATCATCGAACCGGAAGGAAAAAACACCGCGCCGATCATCGCTCTTGCATCCCTGTATTTCCGCGAAAAATACGGAGATCCGCTTCAAGTCGTATTGTCCGCGGACGCATGGATCAATCCGGTGAAAGAATTCACCAAAACGATTTCCAAAGCTTTGGAACAAGCGGAGAATCATCTCGTGCTTCTGGGAATCAAACCGAATCGTCCCGAAATCGGTTACGGTTACATAGAAGCCGGAAAATCGACTGACGGATGTTTTGCGGTAAAATCGTTTTACGAAAAGCCGGACGTGAAAACCGCCCTCAAATACATCAAAAAGAAAAACTTCTACTGGAATCCCGGAATCTTTCTTTGGAAGACATCCACAATATTAGAAGAATTTAAAGCGTATTCTCCCAAGATTCTCGGACCTCTCGAGGAACGATTTCCGTTTAAAAAAGCGGGAGAACTTCCGGCGGCATTCAAAATCATCCCTTCCGATCCGGTGGATATCGCGATCATGGAAAAAAGTTCCCGCATTCGAATGGTGGAAGCGAGTTTCGGTTGGGACGACGTGGGCTCTTGGACTTCTCTCGAAAGGGTGATGCCGGGAGACGGAGACGCAAACAGGCACATGGGAAAGACGATTCTCTTTCACAAGTCTTCCGGAAACATCACGCAGACTCGAAAGGAATTCACCGCGATCCTCGGCGTGAACGATTTGATCGTCGTGGAAGAGGAAGACGTTCTGTTTATCAGCACGAAAACGGGAGTAGGCGACATCAAAAACCTGGTCGCGGAACTCCGTAAAAATAAAACTTTACAAAAGTACACGGAATAGTTTTCTGACAGGAAGGAAATCTAAGGAGTTCTGAATGCCTTCAGGTAAGAAAAGAAAGCGCAGAAAGATCGCTACTCATAAAAGAAAGAAAAAGAGAAGAGCGAACAGACATAAGAAGAAAAAGTAATCCGTAGATCCTCCTTCCTTTCTCCGGGCGTTCGTCCCGGATTCAAGCTAGAGACATCATAGGACTGTTAAGCCCATTTCCGATTCGACCGATACAATCGGTATGGGCTCATTTCAGGATTATTCCATTTTTCGCAGGTGGTGGAAAAAAGAATCACCTCCTGCGAGAGGTTACACGAAATCATACTCCGCCACTACGCCGACCGGCGATATCCTACAGGCGGATCTCAACTTCCATGAAAAGAAAGTTCGTTTGACTCTCGAAATTGCGGGAGAGAACGGAAAGATTTACATCGCCACCGTGAAAGACGGGGAAGTCATTCAGGAAAAAGATCTCTCTTCCGGAAGAATGGTTCCCATTTACGCGAAGCTCGCTCCGTTTCAGGAAGTCTTCTCTTGTTTGCCGGACTCGGATCTATTGAACACGCTCGGCGGTTTGTACGGAATTTCCAAACAGCCGCTCGGTCACGTAGAGGAGAGAGCTCCTCGGCCTTGGGAAACATCCAATCGCTACGATCATATTTTCGGAATCAACCGGGAACGTTCTTGGTGGCAAAGAATCTTTTCCAGAAATCGTGAATACAAAGAGCCTTGGATCGTTCGGGTCAAACGAAGATTTTGGAGCGAATTGCAAGACCTTGCTTTGGGAGCTTGTTCCGCGATCGGAATTTATTACGCGTATGTCGATTTCTATCTGTTGGGATTTTCGCTCGCCGTTTTCGGTTTGCTTTTTGGCGGTTTAGACTGGATGCTGAGAAAAAGAAATCCGCTCTTCGTAAAAGTACTGCTCTTTATGAGTCTGGGATCTTACTTTTACTACGTCGGATATACCCGTTATTGAGGTAAATCATGTCATCCGAAATCGACCACCAATACATTCTGTTCAGTTTGGGAGACGAGGAATACGCGATCCCCATTTCCCTCGTAGACGAGATCATCAAGATAAATAATTTAATCCGAATTCCCAAGGCGAAGACATACTTTGCGGGAATCATGGACATTCGCGGAAAGGTCGTGAAGATGGTGGATCTCGCCGTGAAACTCACCGTTCCGAGAGAAGGGGAAGTCGCATACGACCGAGCGATCGTAGTCAAGGTCGGCGGTCAATCGGTTGGAATCATCGTGGACAAGGTGGCTAACGTGGTATTGTTTCCTCCCGAATCCATCAATCCTCCTCCGCCTTCCGTAAAAGGAATTTCAGGAAGATACATCACGGGAATCGGAAAGAAGGACGATCGTTTTATCATCATCATCGACGTGGAAAAGATTTTGGGAGCGGAAGACCTGGCCGAATTGGGAAGCAATGTCGTATGAAACGGGAAATTTCCGAAATCGGAATCGTTTCGATCGAATCGGTTCTCGACGGAGTTCATTCGGTTTTTTAGATTCTTTTCATTTAATACAGTCGAAGATTCTTTTTTGGTTATGCCTCGGCCTTATAGGTTTCGGGGCATTTTCTATTTCTGCGGACGAGCAGGATCGAAGATACGATTCCTCGAATTTATACGATCCCCCTTCGGTAAGAATCACCGAACAGGATTTAACCGCTCTCAAACAAAATCTTCAGGATCCTTCCAAGGACGCGGTTTCCGAAATTCAAAAGCTGCTCGAGAGATATTATTCCCAGTTCATCGATTTACGAAGAATCGAGGAAGAAAAACGTCTCGGAAAAATTTTCGACGAAAAGACGAACCGAAACACGATCCGTCTTTTGATCTTAGGGATGTTTTCAAAACTCACTCCTTCCGGAATGATGCGGGATTCTCCGATTCTGTTCGAACTGCATCTTCTTCTTTCCAAAGAATACGATAAGAAGAAACAGAACGCAAAGGCGATCGAAGCCGCGTTAGCCGCGATTCGATACCGCGACTTCTCCCATACCGAAGAGGAATTTTTGGATGAAAGAAGACTCGTCGAAATTTACGATCCTGCGGAAAAACAAGCCGCGCTTTCGCATCGCAAATCCAAGGAGAATTGGGAGAAGTCCAAAAAAGATCTCAAAGACTCGAAGGATTTTTATCATCTGTTCGAATCGAATCTGATTCGGGGAAGGGAAACGAAAATCACCGAACGCTCGCAAAACGGACAAACGTCCGAACGGACTTTGACGCCGAGCGAACTCCCCGCGTTTAAGGAAAGAATTTCACAAAACGAAAACGATCTCAAATCCAAGGAAAAGCAATACAACGATTCCAAGTCGGGTTCGTACGAGAACTTCCGAAAGAAAAAATCCAAAGAAGACGCCGAGGTCGTTTATTATTTGGCGAACTTGGTCAAACAAGCGGAGAATGAAAACAAGGAACGGTTGAAAGTCGTGAACAATCTTTCGGTGGCGGGAACCGGAATCTTCGTTCTCTTCGATTACAAACGAAACACGGACTTTTATGCGACGGCGGCCCTTTGGGAACTCGCGACCAAACTCGATCCGACGATGAAGGAACCGGTTCTCGATCTTGCGAAGGAATTAAAATCCTCCGGCAAAAAAGCCAAGGCCATCGACTTCTTTAAAAAGTATCTAGAACTTGCGCGCGCAGAACGAACGGAAGAATCCAAACTTGCGGAAACGTATTTTTCGATCGCTTCCCTTTATACGGAACTCAAACAGAACGTTTTGGCTTCCTCGTTTTACGAACTGTATTATAAGGCAGAGACCGATCCCAAAAAGAAAGTTCCGTTCACATACGAGCTCGGTTCCTTTTTCGAGAATCGTACCGGCGATCTCGAACGCGCCGCATTGTATTACGGAATATGGCTCGGAGATCATCCGAATCCGGAAAACCCGAATCTTCCGTTCATCGACGTTTGCGAACTTCGTCGTCAGGAATTTTTGGCTCAATTCGGTTCCTCCAAACTGCAAGCGTACCGCCGCAAACCGAAGGAAGAAAAGTTTTTGTTAAACGAAGCGATCCGTTCCTATGAGAAACTCCGGGAGATCCATCAAAAAGAGGAGAATCAAAATTCTATCCTGAAAAAGGAAATGCTCGCGATCAAACGGAATCTTTTGGAAAGAACGGACGATTCTACGATGGCGGAATATCGAATCAAGAGCATGGATTTTCAAGCTTCGACCGCGCGTCTCGGAGTCGTTCGAACCAAATTGAATTCTACGCCCGTGACTTTGGCGATGAAAAAGCTATCGGTTCTTTTGGAAGAGGAAAAGGATTTTCTTTCGGCGAGAAAACTCTACGAGGACATCGTAAAGATCGGAAATCCGATCGAGGTCAATCTTTCTCTGAAAAACATCGATCGGATCAATAAGATTCTGGAGGACGGGATCAAACGCGAACCTTTATAATTTCATAAAGTTCGAATGGAGTCAAATCTCTCCGATCGTTTGTTTATTTCATCGCCTTTTCGATATCGTCGTCGGTGGGCGAGGTCGGCTCTTCGGAATAAGGAGCGGCCTGCGCGGATCGCACTAAAAATTCCACCTCGTCGATCACGTCTCCTTCATACGCGATCTTGAGAAGATATTTCCCCGGACTCAATCCTTGAAACGAACCTTCGATGGTTTTGGAAATCGGATTCGGTCGTTTGCGCAAGACGTCCATCTCGTTGTATCCGAGTTGAAACCGGCTCAAGCTTACGTAGGTTTCCGCCGTTTCGGGAACGGATCTGGAAAATCGGTAGATGTAACGGATGGTTTTGTCGTCCGGAAAAATCAGATTCTCCCTTGTGATCGTGTATTCGCCGACGGTCATGATCTTCTTTTCGAGAACGTTGAACTTATCCTCGTCGAGCAAGGCCCAACCGAAATCTCCCGTCGGTTTAAAACAGGCGGTCGCAGAAACGAAGAACAACGAAAAGGCGAGAACGCGGATCGACGCCGCAAAATATTTCCGTAGAGATTCGATCCGGCCTGTGCGCGCGGATACATGCGTAACTGCGGAAGCGGTTAAGGAAGGAGTTTCAAACATGGAAAGAAATTTCATTTTTCTCCCAAGGAGTTGGAATCGATTACGCGGCCTTGTCCGGAAACGTCTTTTTCCTTAGGCGGTTGTTGCCCGTAATTCGGAGGAACGTTCGTATAAAACGTTTTCCACTGAGGACCGGTGGTGCGGCGCTCTGCCGGGTTCGTAAAAAAACGGGAGAGAAAGCGGTACACCAAATAGGTCATCAGAATAAAAAGAATCAATTTCATAGAGTTACTTATTCTAATCTGACCCTGGTTTTGTTCCCGGCAATCGGAAAAAACGGATTCTTTTAGATAAATCCGTTCTCGTTGTACATGTATTGTTTGAGGTTTTTATTCTCTTCTTCCGTCTTTTCGATCTTCGCTTTTACGGCGTCTCCGATGGAGATGATTCCGATCAAAAGTCCGTCTTCCAAGATGGGCATGTGACGGATTCTTTTTTTGAGCATGATGGAAAGAAGTTCGTCCACGTCGTCTTCGGGAGTCATCGTGGTAAGGGAAGTGGACATGACTTCGGAAACCGATTTCTTAAAAAAGTCCAGACCCAATTCCGCGGAAAGATGCAATACGTCTCTCTCGGTGAAAATTCCTTTCAGCTTTCCATCGGTTAAGATCATCACCGATCCTATATCGTATTTGGTCATAAACTTGACCGCGTCCATCACTGAAGTTTCCGGTTCCACCGAAAGAAGTTTTCTGCCTTTTTTTGCCAGGATCTGTTTTATGTACATTACCGTCTCCGTATCGGTCGATACAATTGTTTCGCATTCCTCAATGGGTGTGATTTGCAATCTATCTCAAGTTCTTAAAACGTCCAGAAAATTTGTTACCTTTGTATCTCATTAAAAGTTAGGGGTTTTCGGCCTCGGGTTCAAGAATTTTTCCGTCGAAAAGCTTAATATCTTTTGAATAAAAGCCTCGTTCCGGGTAGAATTCTTTCGTTGAAATTGAAAAATGGTTTTCAATTCGCGTATACTCCTACATTTTTTTCGCCATAGGTCGCACAGCTCAGAATGAATCCCAACGATAAGAATTCCGGTCCTTCGATCCTCATCGTGGACGACGAATGGCTGATTGCGTTCAACCTTCAAGTTTCTCTTCAAAAACTGGGGTATCTGATCGCTGGCACCGCAAGAACCGCGGACGAGGCTTTGGAAGTCGCGGAACGAACGAAACCCGATTTGATTCTGATGGATATCCGTATCGAAGGGGAACTGGACGGGATTCAGGCCGCGGAACGAATCCAGAAACGAATGGATGTTCCGGTCATCTTTATGACCGCGTTTGCGGACGAAGAAACCTTCAACCGAGCCGTGGACAAGGCTTCCATGTTCGGCTATATCTCCAAACCCTTCCAACCGCAGGCTCTCAAAAACTCCATCGAAATCGCACTCAAACAACAACAAAGATTCGGAAAGGCTAGGGAAGAAGGAAAGGAATTCCGGGACGTAATCCAAAACATCGGAGAAGGGGCGATCTCTCTCGACCGGGAAGGAAAAATCTTATTTATGAATCGGACCGCGGAGGCTCTGACGGGCTGGTCTCTTGCGGACGTGCAGGGTGAAAGCGGCGATAAGGTATTGAGCCTTTCGACCGACGACGGAGAAAATCTCCGTACAAAAATCGGAGGAATCAAACCCGATCACGTGAAATACATTCCTTCTCTTTTGACTCGGAAGAACGGAAGTCGGATTCAAGTCGCGTTTCGAGTTTCTCCGGTTCGGGACGAGGAAGGAGACATCGCCGGTTCCATCATCACTCTTTCGGAACTTTCCTCTCTTTCCGTTTCCGAGAAAGAAATTTCCGAAATGGAAAAGGTCATTCAATCCGAACGAAGACTCGATTCGATTCAGAAACTCGCGGCGGGACTCGCGCACGAAATCAACAATCCTCTCATGGGGATCATCAACTACGGACATATCATTCGCAATCACAAGGGCGGGGACGCGGACACGAAGAACTACGCGCGTCTCGTCATCGAACAAGGGGAAAGAATCGCGGCGATCATCCGCAATCTCGTGTTGTTCTCCCGAAAAGATCCGGAACAGCCGGTGCAAACGAACGTAAAACAACTCGTGGGTTCGGTGGAAGGAATGATCTCCGAAATGCTCAAGTCCCAAGAGATCCAATTGGAAAAACAAATTCCGGAAGACTTGGAAGTGTTGCTCCGGCCGAATCAGATTCGCGAAGTCCTTTACAACATTCTGTATTACTATTCCGAAAATCAAAAAAAGGCTTTGATCCACCTGAAAGCCGCCGTGGACAACGGAGATGGCGAGCCTTCCACTTTAAAGGTTTTGGTTTCGGGAAAACTCGATCTGAATCTCAGCGAAGAAAGCCGCTTTGAACCGTTCGAAAACTTTCGTTCCAACGACGCTCGGATCGGGATGGGACTTTCGGTTTGTTACGGAATTCTTCAGGCGAACCGGGGACAACTTCTTCTCAAAAAATCCAATGCCGGTTGGGATTTTATCATTCAAATCCCGGTTTAAGTGAGAATTCAGATTCTCCCTCGAAACGAAATCGCACAGATCGGGGACTCAATTTAACCGTTTTCGTTCGCATTTTGCGACTGAAAATCGATGGAAAAACCAGGTGCAGTGAAAAAACCTGTATCCAACATTCAAATCGAGCAAGGAACTTAGGAATGATTGATAAAATCAAAGCCGCACTGGGTGCAGAAGCGGACTCACTTTTAAACCATACTTGTAAAACGATTCCCAAGGAATCATTGAGCCTCCCAGGCGCCAACTATGTAGACGATATTCTTTCCAAAAGCGATCGTAACAACTCCGTCCTCAGAAACTATCAGGCGATCCTGAATACGGGAAGACTTGCCGGGACCGGTTATACTTCCATTCTTCCCGTGGATCAAGGCATCGAGCACAGTGCGGGAGCTTCCTTTGCGAAGAACCCTGCGTATTTCGATCCTGCGAACATCGTAAAGCTCGCGATCGAAGGCGGTTGCAATGCGGTCGCTTCCACGCTCGGAGTTTTGGGACTCGTTTCCAGACAATACGCGCACAAGATTCCTTTTATCGTAAAGATCAACCACAACGAACTTCTTTCGTATCCGAACAAGTTCGACCAGATCCTTTTTGCAAACGTAGAACAAGCGTTTGATATGGGAGCGGTTGCGGTCGGAGCGACCATCTATTTCGGTTCGGAAGAATCCTCCCGTCAAATTCAGGAAATTTCCGAAGCGTTCCACAGAGCGCACGAACTCGGACTCGTAACGATTCTTTGGGCTTACTTAAGAAACGACGGATTCAAACCCGACAAGATCGACTATCACCTCGCGACAGACCTTACCGGACAAGCGAACCACTTAGGCGCTACGATCCAAGCGGACATCGTAAAACAAAAACTTCCCGAAGTTTTTGCGGGCGGGTTTAAGGATTTGAAATTCGGTAAAAAAGACGATAGAATGTACACCGCTCTTTCCGCCGATAACCCGATCGACATGGCGCGTTACCAAGTGGCGAACTGCTACATGGGAAAAGTGGGTCTGATCAACTCCGGTGGAGCTTCCGGTGAAAACGACCTAGGCGACGCGGTAAAAGCTGCGGTCGTAAACAAAAGAGCGGGCGGAATGGGACTGATTTCCGGAAGAAAGGCGTTCCAAAAACCGATGAAGGACGGAGTCGCTCTTTTGAACGCGATTCAGGACGTTTATCTCTCCAAGGACGTGACGATCGCCTAATCGCCTCGTCACAAACGTGTTCGATTTTACGTTAAAGCGAAATTAGAACATTCAAATAGAAAGATATTCTTTTGAACCGGCTTCGGTCGGTTCGAAGGAAAAGAACGAATACTCCGCGCCTGCCGCGGAGTATTTTGTTTCATACAAATCAAGTGAACGCTTTTACGAAAGCGTTTCAGGGTCGATCGAAAGATTAGGGCATTCTACGAAAAAAAGAAGGCGCTATGAACGTTAAGCAAGATTTTTCGAGCGCGGTGGGAAACACGCCGCTCATTCTACTCAAAAGTTTCAGCGAAGAAACCGGCTGTAAGATCTACGGAAAAGCGGAGTTCCTCAATCCGGGAGGTTCCGTCAAGGATCGGGCCGCTCTGTATATCGTCGAAGACGCGGAACGAAAGGGAATTTTGAAACCGGGCGGAACCGTCGTGGAAGGAACCGCGGGAAACACCGGAATCGGACTCACGCATATCTGCAATTCGAAGGGATATAAAACCCTCATCATCATACCTGATACGCAGTCCCAGGAAAAGATCGATCTGCTTCGAACTCTCGGTGCGGAAGTAAGAACCCTTCCCGCAGTTCCGTACAAGGACCCGAACAACTACGTCAAGGTTTCGGGAAGACTTGCGGAAGAAATGGAGAATGCGGTTTGGGCCAATCAGTTCGACAACCTCGCCAACCGCGAAGCGCATTACAAATCCACCGCGCCCGAAATCTGGGAACAAACCGAAGGAAAGATCGACGCGTGGATCACGTCACTCGGAACCGGAGGAACCTACGCCGGAGTTTCCCTCTTTCTAAAAGAGAAGAATTCCAAAATCAAAACGATCGTGGCCGATCCATACGGTTCAGGAATTTATAATTTCGTAAAGAAGGGAGAAGTTCTTGCGGAAGGAAGTTCGTTCACCGAGGGAATCGGAAACGGAAGAATCACGGAGAACATGAAAGACGCTCCGATGGACGACGCGATCCGCGTGACCGACGAAGAATGTCTTCAAGTCGTTTATCAATTGCTTCATAAAGACGGATTGTTTCTCGGCGGTTCCACGGGAATCAACGTGGGCGCCGCCGTGAAACTCGCCAAAGAACTCGGACCGGGCAAAACCATCGTAACGGTGTTATGCGACTCCGGTGCGAGATACCAGTCCAGAATCTTCAACGAAGGATGGCTTGCTTCGAAGGGATTTTCCGTTCCGAGCCGTTCAACTCAGAAAAACATCGAATAGAGAACCTGACCGCCCACATCGAGGCTTTTGGAACCGCCGGCGATTTCCTTGTAAACCATAGGATTGCCGCGGACCCCGAAACCTTCGGTGACGGGTTCTCCCGTAGGGCTTAGAATCACGTTGTTTTGCGCCCAAGTCTTTCCCGTAAAATAAGCGTGCGTCAGCTGAATCAGATACACTCCGATCGCGACCCCGATCGCCGCATGTTTCGCGTTTTTGTATTGCGATTCGTCCGATCGAATTCCGTTCAAGGAATTGATGTTTTTGACGAGAGTGATCTGGTTGTATTGATCCATAAGACCGGCGGGTAAACCGGAAGTAGGGATCAAGTTCGTCGTAAACTGCGTTTCGAGAATCTTTTCGATCTTTTTGTTATACGAACTCGCTCTGTCTTTTTCCGCCGCGTCGAGACCGATGTAGGAAATCAAAGAAATGAAGAATAACGTCGAGTAAGTGGAACTCCAGCCTTCCTGTTTCATAAGACTGTGACCCCAGCCCGGAAGGATCGCGGATTTCCAAACGGGTTCCCAGGGATTTCGTTTCGCGGAAATATAACGTTCCCAGTCGCCGTCCCGTTCTTCGAGGTATTTTTCCATCATCGCGAGACGTTTTTGAACGATCTTGTAGCTGTTCTCCTTGATCATCTGTTCCAAATAGAAAGTGTCGAGTTGTTCTTCCTTCTCGCTCTTCTTTCCTTCCTTGTTCAGCTTCTTTTTTTCCGCTTCGATGATCTTGGCGATCTCCTGTTCGTCCTTGATCTCTTTGAAAATGATCTTGAGAATTTTATTTTTTGCTAATCTTTCCCGCTTTCCGTCCTTGATGATCGTGACGGTTTCGGGGTCCTGATCGATTACGGTCGCGTAAGTCCGTTCGCCCGTTTTCAAAAGAATCGTTTCCGCAAAGAGCAAACTCGGCAGAAAGAATAAAACAAATCCGATACGAAACGGAACGGAAAGAGGTTCGGAAAAAAACTGAACCAAAAGCTTCATAAGAATACTATTTCCTGTGGATCAAAAATAATCATTCAGTATTAGTAAAGAAATTATAAATGCAATTTAATTTAGTCTTCTCTTCGATTTTATTTGATCAAAATTCAAGGATGAAAAAAGGATAGAAAGAAAGGAAACAAAACGTTTCGTCTTACAAGCAGGAAAAGAAAAAACGCCTTTTTATCAGATGCGCGGAACGTCCAGGGTCGTATGTTATGAAGAGAAGATTCGAACAAAAAATAGGGATCGTGTTGATCGGGATTTTATTTCTCTGCGGAACTTTAATTTCCAAAGAATCGGATAAAAAAGAATCCGAACGAGGTTTGGAAACTTCTTCCAAGCCCGCCGCGCAAGGCTGTTGCCGGATTAAAATGGCGGGGGGCGGATACGATTACTTTATGAGCACCGAAGAAGAATGTGCCGGTCACAAACAGTTTCATTCGTTTATGAAGGAACGAACCCTTTGTTTCGAATCCTATCCCGATCGGGATTGAAAGACTCATCCGTTGGACGGATCCTAGATCGAACGCTAACGTGGAAACGAGCGTATAACGCGGTCGTTTTACAAAGGACGATTTTTTCGGCGTCCAATTAAGGAAAGAAGCGGATTTTTACGCGGAATCCGTTTTCTTTTTCGACTTCCATTTCACCGCGAAGCTGCATACAAAGAGCTTCGATCAAATTCATTCCTAAAGAATTTCCTTCCTGAGGGTCTTTGTCCGCAGAATCCTTGCCGACTCCGTTATCCGCCACTTCCAACGTCAGATAACCCGAAGCCGATTTTTGAAAAAGAATGGTGATCAATCCTTTTCGTTTATCGGGAAATGCGTGTTTGAAAGAATTGGAAAGAAGTTCGTTTACGATCAAACCGCAGGGAACCGCCTTGTCCATGGGAAGAAAAATTTCTTCGATGTTGCAGTCGGATTGAATTCTCCCGTCGCTCGGACCGTAAGAAACGAAAAGATGATTTACCAACGAATTCAGATAATCTTTCGCGTGAATGACTTTGTAAGTGCTTTTGTGAAACAGATAATCCTGAACCATCGCCATGGATTGAATCCGATTCATCGCGGAAGCGAACGCTTTTTTTGCGGGCTCGGATTTTGTCTTTTCCTGTTCCAAGGTCATCATCGCGAGAATGAGTTGGATATTGTTCTTAACCCGGTGTTGGATTTCCCGAAAGAGAGTTTCCTTGTCGTTTAACGATTCCGTAAGCTGCGATTCCGCTTCGGTGCGGATCGAAATTTCGCTCTGTAGTTTTTTGTTCGTTTTTCTTTGAAGAAGGATCAGTTGTTTTTGTTTGCGGATGCCTTCCGCGAGTCCCCGTAAAATCGCTATGATGGAAAAGGTGAGAATTCCGCATAAGAAGGTGAAGTTTGCGCCGACCACGAGGATTTGAAACGGAGTTTCGTTTCCGATCCAAATTCTATAATGGGCGAGAAGCGCTCCGGAAAATACGCAGACCGAAGCGAGCGCCCAACCCCACAACGCGATCGTAGGACTTAAAAAGATTCCGCAAAAAACGGGAATCAAAAAGAACCAAAGAATTCCCGCGCCTCCGAGTCCGATCTTGGTATAAAGAAGACAACCGAGGATAAAGATTAAACCCAAAAGAAAATACGACTTCGGTTTATACAATTTGCTCGGTAGAAGCAAAAGAAACCATATAAGAAGAAGCGCAAGCGTATCGATGATGACGACTTCTCCGAGTCCCTGAGTCCAAGCCAGATAGACGCTCGGAACGTAGATTAAAAATCCGAAACAGGACGAAAGAAGCAATAGAACGTGGATGATGTTTTTTTTCCAAGCGTTCGGATGGATGGAATTCGGGGAGGGAACCTTGAATAAATCTTTGATACGCAGAAGAAGGCTCATAGTTGACCCGATGCATCCGAGGGCGCGTCTCTCTCTTTTTCTGAAAGATAACAGATGTTCGAACTCGATTCCGGAAAAATCTCTCTCATAGAATTTTTGTCTTGAGTTTTTTTAAATATGTGAGCAAATGCTCATTATTCTGAACCAGAGAGAGTCGAAGCCATTTATAGATAGAGAAGGTCATTTTTTCCCTTGCAACCCTTCTCGATTGATTCACAAATGAGCATCCTATTTCCAACAAACCTCAGATTCAGTATACAATAAAATTCCGGAAAACCCGGGGGTTCAATCAAAAATGAAAAAACCAGGTTTCGAAATCAAAAAACTTCCCTATCTTACGGCTCTGTTAATGGTCGGAGTCTCGTTGGGAATTCTCGTTTCCGCTTGCTCCGGGGAAAAGAAGGATGAGATCGAGGGTTTCGCTCACGTATTGATGATCGATAACTCCTTTTCTCCTCCGATGCAGAAAATTCCCGTCGGTGGAATCGTCGAGTTCGTCAACTCGGGAAACAATCCGCATAACGCAATTGCTGTCGATAAGAGCTGGTCCACCGAAAAGACTTTCGGAAACATCGTGATGGCTCGCGGCTCCAAAACGAAAGTAACCTTTCCGAAAGAAGGCGTGTTTCCGTATTTCTGTTCGTTTCACGCGACTCCCGACGGTAAAAACGGAATGGTCGGAGACGTCGTCGTCGGAGACGTTCCATACAACCCTGCGGCTAAAGCGGGCAAGTCTTGGAAGAACGTTGCGCAATTTTCAGGAACCACGCGTAAGGTTCCTTCTCAATATCCTACGATTCAGAACGCGGTGGACGCTGCAAGTCCGGGAGATTTGATTCTCATCAGCGAAGGCGTTTATTACGAAGAAGTCACCGTTACGACTCCTTCGATTACGATTCGAGGCGTGGATCGGAATAAGGTCATCATCGACGGTCAGTTTCAAAGAGGAAACGGAATCATGGTCGTTGCGGCGGACGGAGTCGCGATCGAAAACATGACGGCGAGAAACGCTTCCTTGAACGGTTTTTATTGGACCGGCGTGAAAGGATATCGAGGTTCTTACCTGACCGCTCACAACAACGGCGACTACGGTATTTACGCGTTCGACTCGATGAACGGAGTCATCGAACACGCGTATGCTTCGGGTTCACCGGACTCGGGTGTGTATATCGGTCAGTGTTATCCTTGTAAGGCGATTCTTTACGACGTAGTTTCGGAACACAACGCGCTCGGTTATTCCGGAACCAACTCCGGCGGAGAACTCTATCTCATCAGTTCTGTTTGGAAGAATAACATCGTAGGTCTCGCGCCGAACACGCTCGATCGGGAACTTCTTCCTCCCGAAAGAGAAACGACCATCATCGGAAACCTGGTTTACAACAACAATAACCCGAAGGCTCCGATCGCGGCTCTGGAATATCCTTCCTTTGGAAACGGTATCCTGATCGCGGGCGGTCTTTCCAATATCATCCGCAAGAACGTGGTGATCGATCACCAAAACAACGGGATCGTGATTCTTCCCAACTTGGATGAGAAGTTTTGGATTTCGCATAACAACGTGGTGCAAGACAACATCGTCTACAACTCGGGTAGAGCGGATATCGCTCTCGTGGGTCCGATGAGTACGGGTAACTGTTTCTCGGGCAACGAATACAGAACGGAACTTCCCGCCTTCCTTGAAAAATGGAACGGTTGCGGTTCGTTCTTGAGGCTTCCGATGGGAGGAGATCTTTCGATGATGCTCGGCGCACTCGGTTTGATGGTGCAGGCTTCCGGCGGAAAATTCCCTTCCGGAAACTACAAAGAACAACCGATTCCGGGTCCTCAAGTCAATATGCCGAACGGAGCTTCCGCTCCGGTAAAACCGGCTTTGACCGCGTTTGAAGACTTCAACCTGGATTTGAACAAGATTCACCTTCCGAAAGAAGCGGAAGAAGTTTTGAAAACGGTTCCGAGAAAACCCGCGCCGACCACAGGGGCGATCACTCTCGTAAAACCGATCAGTCTCTTTCCGTTCTTCTATCACTGGTTGGGATTCTTGCTTCCGTTCGCGATTTATATCTGCTGGACTTCCATGTCTCTGTTCGATCTGAAAGACAGAACGGATTTGGATCAGAACAAAAAACTGTCCTGGATTTTGGCGATCACATTGATCCCGATCCTCAGTCCCGCGGTTTATCTGCTCGGAAGCGGCAACAAATACCCGACTTGGTTCAAACGAACCTTGGTTTGGGGAGGAATCGCGGCATTCTTCCTTTTGGCGGCTTACACCGGACTTTCTTTGATGAACGGCGTGGGAACCAAAACAATCAGTTAAGAAGTTTAGAATATTCAGAAATTATCATAGGAGAAAAAACATGGAACAAACTGTCATCGGCGGCCCCGGATTCTTCGCTTTATTATTCAACTTTTACGGATACTACTTTCCGTTCATCCTCTACACTCTTCTTGCGCCTTTGGCGCTTGCGGATCTCGTAAAAAGAGAGGATGTGGACGCGAAATCCGGTTCGATCTGGACCGGAGCGATTCTTCTGGTTCCGATCGTGGGAGCCGGAGCGTATTTGGTCGCGGGAGGATCGAAGGTTCCCGCTTGGTTGAAAAATGCCCTCGTTTACGGGGGAGTGGGGTTTTTGGCGCTGATCATTCTCATCACATCGGTAGCCAAATTCTAAAAAAGTGAACCGCAAACAGTTTCTCAAATGGATGGGGATCGGCGGAGCCGGTTTGGCCGCGGGCGCCGGACTCAGTTCGATCGGAGACGAGGATGGAAACGGGGGACTTCTTTGTAAGGTTCGCCCCGGAATCGTGGGTGTGAATAAGGAATCCACGATTCCCGGAAATCCAGGCAACAACTCGTATGGGAGCATGGTGCATCCTCCCTTTCATACCAATCCCGCTTTTTTGAATCGGATGGAATTGAAGAATCACGAAGTTTCTTCGGGTCCGATTTTGAAACAACATTTGAGCATCGTAGAAATGCCTTTGACGGTCGCGCACAACACGGTCGTCAAGGCTTGGACTTTCAACGGAATCGTTCCGGGGCCCGTCGTTCGAGCCAAGCTCGGACAAAAAATGGAGATCACTCTTCGAAACGATTCCGAACATCCTCATTCGATTCACTTTCACGGAAGTCATGATCCGAACGAAGACGGTTGGGAACCGATCGTTACTGGCGGCGAAAAAACATACAAAATCACCGCGGGGCCGATCGGATTTCATCCGTATCACTGTCACGTTCCTCCTCTTGCGAGTCATATGGCAAAGGGTTTGTACGGCGGTTTGATCGTGGATCCTCCCGGCGGACGTCCTCCCGCACACGAATTTATGCTGATTCTTTCCGGTTGGGATCTTGCGGATAAGGGGAGAAACGATATCTTCTCTTGGAACGGAATGTCCGGTTTTTACGATCGATATCCGATCAAAGTTCCCGTTGGTCAAAAGGTGCGATTGTATATCGCGAACCTATGCGAATACGAACCAGTCGCTTCGTTTCATCTGCACGCGCAAACGTTCGACGTATTTCGGACCGGAACCAGACTGGTCCCGGACGATCATACGGACGTCGTTACGCTCGGACAAACCGAACGGGTCATCGTGGAATTTACTCTTCCGAAACGGGGGAGATATATGTTTCATCCGCATCAGACAAAGATGGCGGAAAACGGCGCTATGGGATGGATCGTCGCGGTCTAATAAGATGACGTCTAACGTGCAAAAGACTTCGTAAGGCGAACGGTCAGAAGAAGAACGTTTATCGCGCTCTTGCGAACGGAACGTTTAGGAGAAGGTTTTGAAGGAAAGAATTCTTTTTACCAGTGTTTTGATTTTCGGAATCGGACTCGGTTTTTTCGGATGGAAACTCTGGAAGTCGAACTTGGCCGTAAATCAAGAACCCGTTTTAGTGGAAGAATGGTCCACATCCGTTTTAAAGAATACCGCGAATTCCGAAGTTCTTCTGCGCGAAATTCCCGGTAAACTGAAACTCGTGTATTTCGGTTTTTCCCATTGTCCGGACATGTGTCCTCGTGCGATTTTGGATATGTCCGCCGCAGTCAAAGAACTCGGAGAAGACGGTCGGAATCTGACGCCCGTCTTTATCAGCGTGGACCCGGAACGGGATTCCCCCGAACTACTTGCAAAATACGTAAAACAGTTTCCCGGTGAAAGGCTTGTCGCATTAACGGGAGAAAAGTCCAAGCTTGATGTTTTGCAGAACGCATTCGGTGCGATTTCGAAAAAGGTGAGCAATCCGCAAGTGGCAGGGGGTTATACCGTCGATCACACCGTATTTTTATACGTGCTTGACGATCAAAGCAGAATTCTCGCTACGTTCCCCGGTGGAACGGACGGTAAAACTCTCGCAAAAGACATTAAGAAATTCTTATAGATCCCGGCAGAGACAAGATCCGTCAAAGCCGTCGGTTTGCGGTAGCGAGCCGTGGACGGCGGACGCGGACATCATATCGATTTGGTTCTTCGACTTTCGGTCTGATCTTTTTTGCAAGCGATTTCCGATCCGCAGATTGTTTGTCGGTAGAATTGATCGGTGCCTTTGGGAATTGTTTCGTTTTTCCAAGAATGTGGGAACTCCTTCATTTTATTGAAGAGTTCTGAGTTTACGGTTCGCGGCTTTGTCGTTTGCATTTTCAGGCCGATTTTCCAACTTCGTTGGAAGCCTTCGATGAATGGCTCCGCCCATCTCCGGCTATCTCGCTTCCTGCGGGTCGCTCGATATATCGTAAAACGCGAATCCAACGGCAGCCACAATCAGCAGAAAACTCACCGCGTGATTCCATCTGATTTTTTCCTTTAAAACGAAAGAAGCGAACACGATAAAAACTGTGATCGTAATGATTTCCTGAAGAATCTTCAATTGAAACGCGTTGTATCCTTCTTCGCCGTAACCGATTCGATTGGCCGGAACCATGAGCATGTATTCGAAAAGGGCGATTCCCCAGCTTAAGGCGATCGTCAGGGGCAAACTCCAACCGTGAAAGAATTTCAAATGCCCGTACCAGGCAAAGGTCATAAATACGTTCGAACAAAGAAGAAGGAGAAAGGTTTTCATGATATGTGCTTCCTAACGCTCTTTTCCGAAATTCCGGGTAGAGTTGTGCGTTACGGACAACTTTCCAAGCCTTTCCTTTTTTTCAATCCGGGAAATTCGTTCGGAAAAGCGAAGCGTCGCTCGGAAGAAGCATCTCGATCGAACGAAGTGACTGAAAGTTTGGCGGATTCTTTGCCAAAACCAAATTGCGCTATGCGAATTCAGATCTTCTTGTCGGAAGATTGCAAAAAAAGACCCCGGAGAACTCCGAGGTTGAATATAGGGTTTTAGACTTCAGGTAGTATAACGAAACGCCGGAGGGCCGTTTCAGGCCCAGCGTCGGCTCAATGTGAAATTATTCGGAACGAACCTCGATCTTTTTGGTAAGAGGTTTTCTTCTCGGAAGAGTCAGGTTCAACACGCCGTTTTTATATACGGCGGAGATCTTGTCTTCTTCCACGGACTCGGTTACCGTAAACGATCTTCTGTATTCGCCCGTGCGGAACTCGGAATATCTCAGTTCACCGGGAACGTTTCTTTCGGACGTTCTTCCGGAAATCGTAAGCTGATCCTTTTCAAGCTGCACTTGAACATCCTTTTCTTCCACTCCGGGAAGATCGGCGATCAGATAGATGTTCGTTTCGTCGGAGTAGACATCCACTCTCGGAGTAAGAATTCTCACTCGTTCCTTTTTTGTTTCCTGCGAAGTTTGATTCTCCTCAGCCGTATGATTTTCTTTGTGCAGAACTGCGTTTGTCATAGTCGGTTCTCCTTTATTTACTTACTTGGTCTGGATTTGAATCTTACGCGGTTTTACGCTTTCCCGAATCGGAAGGCTAAGAATCAAAACTCCGTTTTTGAATTCAGCGGTTGCTTTTTCCGAATCCACTTCGGCCGGAAGTTCCAATGCTCTTCGGAATTTTCCGTGAAACCGCTCCACACGGTTTGCGTTTGCAGTCGCATAGGAATTTACCGGAGCCTCTCCACTGAGATCCAATCTGTTTCCACTGACGGTGATCTGTAGAGCTTCCGGATCGATGCCCGGAATCAGGGCAGTTATGGTGACTTCGTCGGTTCCTTTATGGATGTTTAAGGCCGGATAGGCGCTTCCACCTCTCGCAGGAAACTGATCCCAAAAGCCGGAAAACTGATTTTGCAGTTTGTGAAGGTCTTCAAAGATTCTAAATTCGTTCATCATTCTTATTTCCTCTTTAGCAATCTGAGTATTAGAGTGCCAAATTGATAAAAAAGTTCCAGCATTTTTTTAAAAAATTAGCACTCTTTTTTTGTGAGTGCCAGGTTGGAATTGGGAACGAAATGGAGGGAAGATTCGGTCGGGGGTTGGCTTGGAAGGTCAATATGTCGAAGGCTTCGTTGTGTTTTGATTTACGTGTAGGAACTCATACGCGCATTACTGGATTTCAGAAGAATGTGGGAGCTCACAGGATGCGAATCCGTTTGAATTGCGAAGGATATAGGAACTCCTTCACATGGTCCTGGTAGAAGAAAGTGTAGGATCTCATACGCGCCTCTCAGCTTTCGGAAAAATGTGGGAACTCATACAAATCGAATTGTTGCTTGAAGAATCGGTTTCGCGAAGAATTCTCCGCTGTTCGATTAAGCGCTGCGTTTATGCGACAGTTGTCTAAACGCGCAGCGCGCACCCGTCGAGCACGAACAGTCCGAACCTGCGAACTCGATCCATTCTTCTAAGGACCCGGAACGATGAAAAAGGCGAATTCCATTTATCACGATCTCAAGCCGAAACGAATGGATTGGATTTTGGCGGCGATTTCCCTCGCGTTCGTTGCAATGGGAATTTTCGTTCTTCCTAAGAATTTAAACGTCGGGATTGTCACGACCGCATTCTTCGGGGTTTGCGCGGGAACTTTTCTGACGACGATACTTCGAAAATTACGAGAAAGCAAGTTTCAAAGCATCTCCGTCGACGCGATCGGAGGAGTCGATATCAAGCCGTCGCGTTTGCGAATTTGGATGATGGCTTGTTTATTGATGTTTCTCGGAACGATCCTTGCCGTCTTCGGAGACAATTATCCTTTTTTGATGAGGATTCTTGCCTATGTCGTTGCGGGCTTTGGATTCTTGTTGGCCATTCTCGTCGTGCTCGGAAAAGTTCCGGTAGGTTTTCTTCGATTCGATTCGGACGGTTTTCGAATCGGAAGGAGCAAATGGACGGTCGTTCTTCCTTGGGACGAAATTGCGGACGTACGCGCGGGTGAATTCAACGGCAACGCCGCGGTCTTTCTTCTTCTGCGGTCGTTCGATCGAATCAAAACCGAGCCGGAAGAATTCTATGACAAAGCGATCCAAGAAATCCTCTCGAGTGAGGGATGGATCGGATCTCATTTTATGATCTTAACTTCGAATTACGGAATGTCTTCGCCGATGCTTGCGGAAGCGATCGAACGTTACAAGAGTCAGCCCGGGGCTCGGCAAGAATTGAATCGACTGCGGATTGAAACGGAATTTGGATCGGCATCACCTTGAAGCCGCGTGTTGTCGAAAGGCCGGCTTCAAGGTGTTTTTAGAACGAAAGGAAGAATCGAAACGAATTATCTTTTTTTCGATTTCTTCTTGGCGGTTTTCTTTTTAGCTACCTTCTTCTTTGCGGTCTTCTTGGGAGCTTTTTTCTTCGCTACTTTCTTTTTGGCCGCTTTCTTCGCGGTCTTTTTCTTTTTAGGAGCGGACTTCTTCTTTGCCGCTTTCTTTTTCGCAGCCTTTTTCTTGACCGCCTTCTTCTTAGCGGCTTTCTTAACCGCAGCTTTCTTTGCGGCAACCCGTTCCACAACTGCCTTGTCGCCTTCGTTGGAGCGGAAGAAGGTCTTTTCGAAATCGCGATTCTTAAAAGAAACCAAAGCGCGGCCGATCAGTTCGTCGATATCGGAAGTTTCCATTCCTTCGTTCGCGGATTCGATGTAGTCGTAGGAAAGATGCGCGAGGCCGCAACGAAGATAGCTTGTCAGTTTATCTTGAGAAGCTCCTTGGCGAGCGAGTCCGTGCAGCCAATCTCTGAGAATTTTTTCTCCGAGTTCGAAGTTGGCTTCGGGTTGTGCGGACTTTCCGGTTTTACGAAACTCTTCGTTGAGTCTTTGGTGAACGAGGGAATAATCATCTTCGAAAGCTCGATCGAGGATGCCGTCTTCGATGAGCCTTGCGTCCAATTTTTGGACAATAGAGGAATCGGCCATAGTGTTAGAATCTCCTGAAATTACGGGGCAGAAATTGGATATAGTTTGTTCGAAGAATCCTTTCTGCAAGAAAAAACTGAATCGATGTTTAAAATGATCTCCTAACTTAAGAATCCATTCTCCAGTGATTCGATCTTTGAATGATTCAGAGGTTTCTTATATAGAAACGAACGAGAGCGGAACGCTTTGTAAGATTTGCAAACATCGTTTCGATGCAAAGAATTGAATATGAGAACCGGGCTTGGAGGGGAGGGGCTCGCACTTGCGGAGCTTGTCTTTGATCGTTTCTTTGTAAATTCGTCGTTCCGGTTAGATCGATCGGATGAATCATTCATACAATGGATTCGGGAAAGGAAGTTTGGATTCGAACGATTGGATCGATCAATCCATTGGGCAGTTAAGAGCTTTTATTCCGACTTTCTCCGCGAAGGAATTCTCTTTTCTTAGGCGGTTCGTCATAGGGGATTGATCGTTTTTCCGTGTTTTGCGGTTCCCGCTTCTTTTCTAACTTCGTGGTTATGGAACGAGGGGAGAATATCGTATTCCTTGCGATTTCGTTTTTAGTCAGAATGTTTCCTCGCTTCTCCCTTCCTAAAAGATAACTCGAGAAAGTTTCTTAGAATTTGGGAAATTTCCGAAACCCTTGTCTGTTCAAGAGTTGAACAAATTTTCTTGACAGGCTGTGTTTGCAGCCTTTTTATGAATCAAGATTTTCCAATTTTGGGACTGACCCGGCGAAGCTATGCCTGGGAACACCGTTCCGCCCCCATTTTCCTCGTATTTTTCCACCTTTTTGAGTGTTTCATTATGGATGACGCGTTAAGACACAAACTTCTGAGAATCTTGGAAGAAAATCCCGAAGTCAATCAGAGGGAAATCTCCGAGATTTTGGGGATCAGCCTAGGCAAGGTGAACTATTGTCTTAAGGCTTTGATGGATAAGGGTTGGATCAAGGCGAAGAACTTTAAGAACAGCAAGAATAAACTCGCATACGCGTATTTTTTGACTCCTATGGGAATCGAAGAGAAGGCCCGCATCACGGTTCGTTATCTGAAAGTAAAGATGCAGGAATACGAACATATTCGGAAAGAGATCGAAGAGTTGAAGAAGGAAGTAGGGGAAGAATAGGCGATGGATAAGAACGCAAAGATTTACATCGCCGGTCATAGGGGTCTTGTCGGCTCCGCGATCGAACGGGTTTTGAGAAGCGAAGGTTACCAGAATATCATCGGTAAGTCGCATGACGAATTAGATCTTACAGAACAATCGAAGGTGAACGAGTTCTTTGAAACTCACAAACCGGAATACGTGTTTCTTGCCGCGGCAAAAGTGGGAGGAATTCACGCAAACAATACGTATCCCGCAGAATTCATTTTTTCAAATCTTCAAATTCAGAACAACATCATCGACGCTTGTTATCGTTTTCAAACGAAGAAGCTCGTCTTCTTGGGTTCTTCCTGCATTTATCCTAAGTTCGCACAACAACCGATGGACGAAGGTCAGTTGCTCGACGGTAAACTCGAACCGACGAACGAACCGTATGCGGTCGCTAAGATTGCAGGAATCGTAATGTGTCAGAGTTACAATCGTCAATACGGTACGAACTTTATTTCCGTTATGCCCACCAATCTCTACGGTCCGGGCGATAACTATCATCCCGAAAATTCCCACGTTCTTCCCGCTTTGATCCGCAGATTTTACGAAGCTAAGATGCAGAATCTTCCCGAGGTCGTCGTTTGGGGAACCGGTAAACCCTTAAGAGAATTCTTATATTCCGACGACATGGCCCGGGCCTGCGTATTTCTCATGAAAAATTACGACGTCGACGGAGATCCAAAAGGCGGTGAACACGTGAATGTCGGTAGCGGCATCGAAGTGAGCATACGCGAACTCGCGGAAACCGTAAAGGACGTCGTCGGTTATCAGGGACTTTTGACCTTCGATCTCACGAAACCGGACGGAACTCCGCGCAAACTTTTGGACGTTTCCAAACTTCACAAGATGGGTTGGAAACATCAGGTGGAATTGCGGGAAGGGATTCGGTTGGCGTTCGAGGATTTTTTGGGTTCAGGCAAATTATAAAGTTTTTAATTTTATATTTAGCCGAAAAAGAAAATTCGAATTGTTGCTAAGACATAGAGTTGTGGTTCGTAAGTCTGCTAATCTCTAACGCGTTGAAAAAATAGATTTTAATTAAATTCTTACGAGCGAAATTCTATAAAGGTAAGTTAATATTCATGGAAAAGAATGTAAGTCAATCAAGTTCAGATCGTTTAAATATTTTCGATGATAGCATATCGCTTACACAAATCATTAAAACTATAATCGTTAGGAGAAACTGGTTTTACGTTATTTTTCTTTTTTGTAGCTTAGTTTTTTCGCTTATTGCATTTTCGAAGAGGCCAGTTGAAAAAGCAAACGAACAGACTTTTAAATTTACCACGTATCTTTTTGTCGGATCGTATTTAGGAGATAATGCGCCAATCGAATCATTTTATTCAATTGAGTTTGCGATACGAGAAATTTACAGTAAGAACGCTAATCCTAATTATCCTCTCGAGATCGAGAATGATCCCATGAAAACCGGAAATATTATTGCTATTTCAACGATTGCCCAATCTGAAGAAGAAGAAAAAATTACCGAGTTTCATAAGCAGATTGTTTTGCCGATATTGGAGAGACATGCGAAATTGTTTGCCGATTCTGAAAATAATTCAAAGACGGTAGGAGGCGAATATTTGACTAAATTTTCAGGTCTTTCAACCAGTATATTAAAATATGCTCAAAAAGTAAGATACGAACCTGCGCCCAATAGGATTTGGATCCGAATTTTGCAAATAGGTTTTTTTGTCTCTTTTTTATTAGCATGCATTGGTATCTTCGTTTTGGAATACGTTCTTCAAATAAAGAGGGCCTTGGCGGAGGAATTAAACTAACGATTTTGAATTTGAAAAACTAACTTCAATAATGAAATTACTTTGGTTTCTTTGTATATTATCCTTCTGCTTTAGCTTTCCGCTTCAAGTTGGATTCATGAGCGATAAGCCGGCTTTAATTCCGTATGTAATTTTATTTATTATATATCTAATTAAGTTAGCCAATACTAAAAAAAAGAATATTTCGAAATCATCTGGAGCGATTTCGAAATTCATTTTGCTCTACTCGTTTTTAATAATATTTCATTTTATATGGCAAGTGAGTTTCGAAGTTATTGAATTTCAAGAAGGATTAAGAGTTTCCTTTCTTTTTCTGGCACCGGTAATTATTTACGATATCTTTCGAACGAATATTTCCTTACCGGAAATTAAAACGATCTTTGTTGCAATTATTCTTTCAGGTTTTTTCTCAGGGTTGTTCTTTGTTTACGATAGCATTAGTAAATTAGCATTTAAAAGATTAACCGTTTATTCCATTGAGGCTGCGAATTATGTGAGTGAAAAACATAGATTAGATTTTGGAAACGACGGTTATCGTGATCCTTCGGGACGTAACTTACTTAATAATCGAAGTTTTGGACTTCTTGAGACGCATGCCGTTTCTAGTACTTGGATTGCGTTTGCGGCGTTTGCAGCACTTTCGCTATTGCAGGGCCATAGAAAGAGACTAAGATTCGGCGTTATTTTGATATCTTCTCTGATGATATTGATTGGATTGAATTTTACAAGTATAGCAGCTTTCGGGCTTGTTCTTCTTCTTTTAGAATTTAAAATGATATCTCTTTTTTCTAGTAGGATTTCGAAAACAAATTTGAGGCGGATTCTTCCTTTTATCCTGTTTCTATGTTTCGGTATATTGCTTGCTATACTTTTTTTTCCTGATCGTTTTTTGCTTTTCGTTGAAAAAAACTTAACCTTCCAGTTTTCTTTAGCTTTCTCAGGAGTTGGTGCAAAAAAAATGACTTTTATCGAGTCTTTGTTTTTTGACGGCTCGCAAAAAATATTAGAATCGATAATAAAGTTTCCCCCGTTACTTTTAGTGGGTGAAGGATTCAGCTCTTTTGGAGCCTTGAAGGGAGGCGATTACGGTTTTGTGGATACATTTTTACGTTTTGGAATTCCTTTCTCTGTAATTCTGATATTCTTATTGGGAAGGATTACTTGGAATATTTATCTATTCGAAGTAAAACAGAAATTCGAAAATAGTTTTGTCGAGTTTCGAATTTTAAGGTTTGTTTCGTTTGTTCTGCTTTTTTTGGCCTTTATGGATTTACATTACTCTACTTGGCATGCAAAATCCGTTTTACCAATCATTTTTATCGCTTTAGGTTTATATACGAGATTCTATTTGCTATTAAAAAATGACTGCTCTGCTCAACTTGCAGAGTGCGAACGATGCAATTGAGTTATTTAGTTAAAGCAAATTGATTGAATCCTTTTCTAAGTTCTGTTTTCCTTTGAACAGCTTATCTGCAGTTTAATTTTCGTCATTCGAAACAAAGACGGAATGCTTTTTATCATAAAAATTCAATTTGTTCTAATTAATCGCAATTAATCGAAACGATGGAATTCTGATTCATGACAATCTTCCCAAAAATCGGCTACATTAACAAGATCTGGTTTCTTCTTTCCGAAAGGAGAAAAAGAAAAACATATTTTATGTTTTTCTTAATATTCTTAAGTATGTTTTTTGAATCGTTCGGAGTAGGGATTGTCGTTCCTTTGGTTTCAGTTTTAACGGATGCTAAACTTTTATCAGATAGTACGCTTTTTGTTTCTATTCTCAATCGCTTAGGGAATCCAAAGACTGAAGTATTGATTTTATATGCAATGGCTGCGATGGTCTTTGTGTATTCGATTCGAACGGTTTTTTTAATTTACTTAGCTTGGAGCCAGTCAAAATACGCATCTGAATTTCAAGCGGAACTTTCGAACGCTTTGTTTTCAAAGTATCTACGCCAACCATATTTGTTTCACCTCAATCGTAACTCAGCGGAATTAATACGCAATACATCAACCGAAGTGTCTAGTCTGGTTTCAATGGTTCAGCAAGGATTGGTTCTTGGAACGGAGTTAATTACTTTATTTGGAATTTCGATTTTGTTGATGAGTATGGAGCCTCTTGGATCAATCATTGTAGTGGCGTTAATGAGTGTTGGCGGTGGCGTACTTTTCTTTCTGACGAAGAAGAAATTGTTAGAATTAGGTTTAGCGAGACAGGATTCGGAGGCCGCTAGATTAAAACATTTTCAACAAGGTTTAGGAGGAGTCAAAGATATAAAATTGTATGGGCGGGAAATCGAATTTTTAAATCAATATAAGGCTCAAGTAGAGCGAGGTGCAAAAGTAGTACGAAATTATACTACGCTATTGGCATTACCTAGATTGTGGTTGGAATATATAGCGATTATCGGTCTTGCAGGATTAGTAACCGGAATATTAATTCAAGGTAAGCCGATGTCCGATATCGTCGTGTTAATTACATTGTTCGGTGTCGCAGCATTTCGGATAATGCCTTCGATCAATCGTATTCTTATTATTTTACAGAATATTAAGTTTTCACTTCCTACTATCGATTTAGTATATTCAGAGATGACCGAAATCACGAATGAATCAGATGAACATTCGGAAAAAAGTAAGATTCAGTTTAACTTTCAGATCGAAGCAAAGAACATTTGTTTGAGCTTTGAAAATCATGAAGTAATAAAGGATCTCTCTTTATCGATCAAAAAAGGAACAACCGTCGGATTCATTGGAGAAAGCGGCGCAGGAAAAAGTACCTTTATAGATATGCTTTTAGGACTTTTAGATCCGACTAAAGGAGAAATCTATATAGACGGGGTTCCTATCTCCGAAGGGAAACGAAGCTGGCAAAATCTGATCGGATATGTTTCTCAGTCCATATATTTAACGGATGATACTCTTCGCAGAAATATTGCGTTTGGCCTATCGGAGGATCAGATTGATGAAGGCTTAATTATGAATGCAGTGAGGCTTGCGCAATTAGAGACATTTGTACGAAATGCTCCTAAAGGTTTGGATACCGTCGTAGGTGAACGAGGAGTTAAACTCTCTGGAGGCCAAAGACAACGAATCGGAATTGCAAGGGCACTTTATCACAATCCATCTGTTTTAGTTTTAGATGAAGCGACGAGCTCTCTAGATTTAGAGACCGAAAAGGGCGTTATGGAAGCTATTAATGTGTTACATGGGAAAAAAACGATTCTCATTATCGCCCATCGCTTAAGCACATTAGATAATTGCGATGTTATTTTTAGATTAGAGAAAGGAAAGCTTGCGGAGGAAAGAGTTGTGAATATGACTCAAAATAATAAATGATACCGTACGGAAGACAAGCGATTTCACAAGCAGATATCGATCTGGTGGTTCAAGTTTTAAAGAGCGACTTCTTAACGCAAGGACCTATGGTCCCTCAATTCGAATCGGTTGTCGCAAAAAATTGCAATGTAAAGCATGGAATTGCGGTAAATAGCGCGACCTCAGCTCTTCACATTGCGTGTTTAGCCCTTGGAGTTGGTCCGGACGATATTGTTTGGACAAGTCCGAACAGCTTTGTGGCGAGCGCGAACTGCGCCCTTTATTGCGGAGCCGTGGTAGATTTCGTAGATATCGATGAAAAGACTTATAATCTTTCTGTTTCCAAGTTGGAAGAAAAATTGGAGCAAGCTGAAAAGCTTGGTAAACTTCCCAAATTGGTCATTCCAGTTCATTTCGCCGGTCAAGCCGCCGAAATGGAAAGCATTCATATGCTTTCGAAAAAATATGGATTCAAAATTATTGAGGATGCCTCACACGCGATCGGAGGAAAATATAAGGGTGAACCTATCGGAAATTGTAAGTACAGTGATATAACGGTTTTTAGTTTTCATCCAGTTAAAATTATCACAACGGGTGAAGGTGGAATGGCTCTCACAAATAACGAAGAGCTATATTCTAAAATGTATAGATTAAGAAGTCATGGTATTACAAGAGACATCGCTCAAATGACTTCCGATCCTGACGGCCCCTGGTATTATGAGCAATTGGAATTAGGATTCAATTATAGAATGCCGGATATTCTTGCCGCTCTTGGCGTAAGTCAGCATAATAGACTACAAGAATTTATTACTAAAAGGCACGCTTTAGCAAAACGATACAATGAGATTTTAGCAAATAAACCGGTTGAACTGCCATGGCAGCATCCTGATTCATACTCTTCCTTCCATCTTTATGTAATACAATTAGATCTTGATGAATTGAAGCATACGCAAACGCAAATATTTGAAAGATTTCGAAATGCTGGAATATTGGCCAATTTACATTATATTCCAATCTATCGGCAGCCTTATTATCAAAAGATGGGATTTAAACGAGAGGATTTTCCTAATATGGAGAAATACTATGGCAGAGCCGTTACCCTGCCTTTGTTTCCGGATTTGACGGAGGCCCAGCAAGATGAAATTGTAAACCGACTTATGACGCCAATGGGGCATCAAACTTTATTTTGATTCAATGAACTTTCCCGAATTGGTTTTAGGTACTGTACAGTTTGGTTTAAAATACGGAGTTTCCAATCGACAGGGTAAGGTTGATGAAGCAGAAGCTGAAAAAATCTTAGACCTTTCTTTTGCAAATGGTATTCGAGTGTTGGATACAGCAATCGCCTATGGCGATAGTGAATCCATATTAGGCAAATTGAATCAGGGGCGCTTTGAGGTTGTGACAAAGCTTCCTTCGATTCCAAAGAATTGTTCGTCTCCAGGAAGTTGGACCACGGATTCTATTAAAGAATCTTTTGAACGTCTGAGAATCCAGAAATTAAAAGGACTTCTTCTTCATGATCCGTCCATTTTGTCCTCTCAATTCGGTAGAGAAGTATATTCAAGAATTCGTGATTTTATCGACGAAGGAAAGATCGAAAAATTTGGGATTTCGATCTATTCCTATAGAGACCTTGAATTAATTCCGGATTTCGTAAGCTACGATATTATTCAGACGCCAATGAACGTATTCGATCGAAAATTTTTGACAAGTGGCTGGCTGGAAAAAATGAACACGGATGGAATTCTCATCCAAGTGCGATCGATTTTCTTGCAAGGTTTGTTATTGATGGAATCTTCGAACAGGCCACAGTATTTTTTTCCCTGGAACAAGCACTTAGAGCAATGGGATAAATGGCTCCAGGATAATAAGATCGAACCATTGGAGGCATGTATCAAATACATCCAATCAATTCAAGGTATTTCGCAAATTGTCTTCGGCGTCGAGTCCGTTTTTCATCTGCGCGAAATTCTATCCTTTTGTCAAAAAAAGAACGAGATACTTTTCCCAAATTACCTTGCCTCAGAGGATGAAGGACTAATAAATCCATCCCTTTGGAAGCTAACATGAAAATAATAGCCATTGTTCAAGCTCGAATGGGATCGACACGATTTCCGAATAAGGTAATGCAAACTCTTGCGGGAAAGCCTATGATCGGTATTCTCATCGATCGTCTCTCGCGAGCAAAAAAAATCGATCAAATCGTAGTCGCGACTTCTTTAGATGCTAAGAATGATGCACTGGTCGCTTATCTTGATCAAATAGGCGTTTCTTCTTTTCGCGGAAGTGAAAATGATGTTCTTGATCGATATTACCAAGCGGCGATTCTTTATAATGCAGATATCGTGATCCGAATCACTGGTGATTGTCCTTTGGTGGATCCCGATCTCGTTGATCAACTCGTCGAGTTGTTTTTTTCAAAGAGAAACGATTATGTTTCGAATATAAACCCGCCGACTTTTCCTGATGGAGTGGATATTGAGATATTTTCAATGGAGGCATTGAAAATAGCGCACTCTGTCGCAATCAAGCCGTTTGATCGTGAACACGTGACTCCTTTTTTACGCGAAAACGAACAATTTTCGAAAATGAATCTCACCCATGAGGAAGACCTTTCGCATCTTCGCTGGACCGTTGATGAAAAAAATGATTTAGAAGTGGTTAAAAATATTTTCGACCATTTTGAACCGAGAATCGATTTTAACTGGAAAGATGTAATTAAACTCTATCAATCCAAACCGGAATTATTCGTATTTAATAAGGATATAAAAAGAAACGAAGGAAGTACAATGGGAAAAGGACAAAAACTATGGAGGAAAGCGAAAACACTGATTCCTGGTGGAAATATGCTCCTTTCCAAACGCGCCGAAATGTTTCTTCCTGAGCATTGGCCAACGTATTTTAGCAGATCAAAGGGTTGTTCAGTTTGGGATTTAGATGAAAAGAAATATACGGATATGTTTCTAATGGGGGTAGGAACCAACACTCTCGGATATGGCCATCCAGAAGTGGATAATATCGTATTGGAAACTATTCGAAAAGGTAATATGTCGACGTTCAACGCTCCGGAGGAAGTCGAGCTTGCGGAGAAACTCATTGAGATACACCCTTGGGCGAATATGGTACGACTTGCAAGAACCGGCGGGGAGGCGAATGCAATCGCGATTCGTATTGCACGAGCCGCATCCGGAAGGGATAACGTTGCAATCTGCGGTTATCATGGTTGGCATGATTGGTATCTTTCAGCAAATTTAGCTGAAGATGATAGTTTATCCGGACATCTCCTGCCCGGTCTCGATCCGAATGGGGTTCCCCGAAATCTCAAAGGAACCGTTTTTCCATTTTTATATAACCGTTTGGATGAATTAGAAAAATTAATTAAGAATGAGCGAATCGGCGTTATCATGATGGAAGTTTCTAGAAATAAAGGTCCCGATGCCGGATTTTTAGAAAGCGTGAGAACGTTAGCTACTAAAAATGGAATCGTATTGATTTTTGATGAGTGTACCTCCGGCTTTCGTCAAACGTTCGGTGGCCTTCACAAACAGTATGGTGTTGATCCAGATATGGCGATTTTTGGAAAGGCACTTGGAAACGGGTATGCAATTACTGCGGTTATTGGTAAACAAAACATTATGGAAGTGGCGCAGTCTACTTTTATCAGTAGTACTTTTTGGACCGAAAGAATTGGTCCAAGTGCCGCAGTAAAAACTCTCGAGGTTATGGAAAGGATTCGTTCTTGGGAGACTATTACTAAAATCGGACAAAATATTACTGAAGGTTGGAAGTCTTTATCTTATATACATAAACTCGATTTGGAATACTGGGGTCTTCCTGCCTTATGCGGTTTTACGATTAAAAGTAAAAATGCCTTAGCTTATAAAACGCTCATTACTCAGGAAATGCTAAAGCAAGGATTTCTTGCTGGGACTTCCGTGTATGCTTGTATCGAACATACCGAAAGCGTAATCAATGAATACTTTGAAAAATTAGATCCAATCTTTAAAATGATTAGTGAATGTGAAACAGGTCGGGATGTTTTCGATTTATTGGATGGCCCGGTTTGTCACGCTGGTTTTAGTCGATTAAACTGATTCTTTTCAGTCCTTAAAATTTCGTGATTTATATATTCACCGAATATTTTCAAAAAGCGGGGCTCGGGCATTTTCGAAGATGTTCAGCACTTGCGGATCTATTCAGAGAAAAAAACTTTTCTGTTGAACTTATCATAGATTCAGATGTTGCTGATTTTTTGGACACTAATGTTTCGTTTTATAACTGGACTTCGAAAGGGATTAAGGATTGGCTTAATAAGCGCCCGCAAGTGATTATCATTGATTCTTATCAAGCTAGCTTAGCCATATACGAGCAAGTGATAGCTACAGGAATCCGATTAATTTGCATCGATGATTTTAATAGATTAACTTATCCTAAGTCAGCGATAATCTATAATGGAGGATTAGGTGGAACAATCTATAACTATCGAAGTCGATATTCGAAAGTTATAGACGGCCCTGAATACGTACTATTACGAAAACCATTCTGCGTCAATTTGCAAAAACCAAACATTCCAGAAAAAATAAGGACGATTCTAATATCAATGGGTGGAAGCGATCCAAAAAATACCACTCAAAGGATCTTGTTGATTTTGGATCGCTATTTTCCAGAGATCGATAAAGAAGTTATTGTCGGACCTGCGTTCGAGGAAGCCCACTTGAATACAAGTCGGGAAAATACTCGTACTATTTTTCATAAGAATTTAGGCGCAGAAGAAATAAAAAATCTTATGCAATCCGCCCATTTATGTATTTCGGCGGGAGGACAGACCACTTACGAATTAGCTAGGCTCGGAATTCCTATGGTCTTAATTAAAACTGCTGAAAATCAAATAGGGAATCTTATTGGGTTTCAGAAACTCGGAATTATCGACGAATATTTGAACGCTGACGACGATCAATTCGAAATAAAGTTAAAAAACGCAGTTTCTTTTGCATCTTCTTTTGAGTTTAGGATAAGGATGAGTCAAATTCTTCAGGAAACCTTTATTGATCATTCGAGTAAAATTGTTGAAGCGATTTTGGGCTAAATGAAAACCTTCGTATTTTGTGGATTCGGTAAGCTTGGGTTTCTCTGTCTTTCTAAATTATGTGCAGAAGGTTATATTCCTCTCGCTGTCTTAACACATAAAGACATGGGAGCGGAGTCAGTCGATTTGTTCGCTGAGCAAAAGTGTATTCCTGTATATTATGGAGATCTGAGAAAGGATTCTCTTCTTTTTCAATATATTAGTAATTTAGAATTTACTTATCTGATTAGCGTGAATTATCGTTACATTATTCCGCAGGTCGTTTTGGATAAAGCTAAGTATCCGTTGAATTTGCACGGATCTTTGTTACCTAAGTACAGAGGGCGGACACCTCATGTTTGGGCCATTATTAACGGTGAAAAAAAAACAGGCGTGACATGTCACGTGATGGAGCAGAGTGTCGATACGGGAGCGATTTATAGACAGATCGAACTTGTTATTGATGAGACCGATACCGGTTCGGACATTTTAGAAAAGTTTTGTTTTGTTTATCCCATTTGTTTGATGGATGCACTAACTCAGATTTCGCGCGGTAATCCGCCTAAGCTTCAGGATCATTCGTTTGCAACGTATTTCGGGAAAAGAACGCCGGATATGGGATATATTGACGTAAATAAAGAAGTCAATGCTGTCTTGAATTTTATTCGAGCTCAAGCTAAGCCTTATCCTGGAGCTTATTTTTATTTACCGACTGGTCGGAAAATTGTGATTCATGCGGCAAAAAGAATAAACAGAAATGATGCAGATACTCATGACATCGGAATGATTTTGTCTCAAGATTCGAATTACATACTCAATCTTCCTGATGGAAAAATACAAATCACTGACTATGAGATTCAATGATCTATGAAATTTGAATTCAGTAAAAATAAAAAACCGTTTATAATCGCGGAAATGTCGGGTAATCACAACCAATCCTTGGAAAAGGCTTTGGAAATAGTGGATGCGGCGGCAAGTGCCGGAGCGCATGCACTCAAGATTCAGACTTATACGGCCGACACATTGACAATTGATAAAAAAGACGGTGAGTTTTTTATATCTGAGCCAAATAGTCTTTGGAAAGGTCGGTCGCTTTACGAGTTGTATCAGCAAGCATACACCCCATGGGAATGGCATAAACCCATTTTTGATTATGCGAAGCAAAAGGGTATGCTTTGCTTTAGCTCACCTTTTGATAATACTGCGGTTGATTTTCTTGAATCTCTCGATGCTCCTGCATATAAAATTGCGTCTTTCGAGAATATAGATTTGCCATTGATTAAAAAAGTAGCGCAAACTCAAAAGCCGATCATTATTTCTACCGGGATGGCAACCGTGGCAGAAATTGCCGAGGCTGTAGAAACAGTCCGGAACACTGGAAATAAAAATCTTACACTTTTAAAGTGTACAAGTTCATATCCGGCGAGTCCTGAAAATACTAATTTGCTTAGTATACCCGTTATGCGAGATCTATTTCAATGTGAAGTGGGCTTATCCGACCATACTATGGGGATAGGAGTTGCAGTTGCGAGCGTTGCTTTAGGTGCAACAGTAATAGAAAAGCATTTTACACTTAATCGCCAGGATGGGGGAGTTGATTCGGTTTTCTCCTTGGAACCGGATGAATTGCATGCCTTAGTCGTCGAAACCGAACGAGCTTGGTTATCGTTGGGAAAAATTGAATTTGGCCCTACGCAAGAGGAGAAGAAGTCCCTAATTTTCCGGAGATCTCTGTATATAGTGAAGGAGATGAAAAAGGGCGAAAAGTTTACTTTTGAGAACGTTAGAAGCATCCGTCCAGGATTCGGTTTACCTCCAAAATATATCGGACAAATTATTGGAAAAACTATCCAGAAGGATGTTCCGCGCGGGACTGCGCTTACTTGGGAATTGCTAACTTAAGGATTATTAGATGTCTAAAATTTCAGTAGCTATCGTCGGTGGCGGATTAAGCGGTTCTCTACTTACGATTCAATTTCTTCAAAACGCTAGAGATCCGATTCAAGTCTTTTTAATCGAAAAATCTAGAAAGCGTTTAGGAAGAGGAATAGCTTATTCACCGAATTCAATATACCAAAAGTTGAATGTGCCTGCATCTAGGATGAGTCTTTATGGGGACAAGCCAAAGCATTTTTGGGATTGGTGGCAGGAACATAAGAATAATTATTTTTATTTAGAAGAACACTTAGAATTAGATTCTTTTTTTCCAAGATTTATTTTTGGAGATTATGTTGAATATGAGCTTAATAGATCGATAAGGAATAAGCCGGAATTTGTAGATTATAATTTTATTAACGATAACGCCTTTGACGTCGAAAAGGAAAACGGCAAGTGGAACGTTTTTTTAGACTCAGGCTCGCAGGTACATGTAGATATAGTGATTTTAGCAACTGGTAATATCCCACCTGGAGATCCAAGTTTTCTTTCAGCCGAAGTTCTAAATAGTAAGAAGTATGCTAATAATCCATGGGACGATAATTTATATGAGAACATTCGCGGAACGGAAGCAATTGGCATCTTAGGATCCGGTCTTTCTATGGTCGATGTATTAATGTCTTTGAATCGAAAAGGGTTCGAAGGTCAAATTATTTCTTTGTCTCGTTCCGGTAAATTACCGAAAGTGCATGATCGAATAGGCAACAAGAATCCAACTGAATATACCAATTTTCATGGGGATCTCAGAAAGGACGTAAGTGAATTTCGTCATTGGCTAAAAGAGAACGAAGGGATTTCTTACGCGAATATACTAGATGCGTTTAGACCGCTTACGCAACGAGTTTGGATGTCTTGGTCAACGGAAGATCAATTGCGATTTTTAAGGCACATAAGACCGTATTGGGAATCTTTTCGACATCGAATTCCCGAAGATTCTATGCAGATCATAGACGAATGGATTAACGCTGGAAAACTGAAGTTTGTCCGTGCACGGATTAAAAGCGTTAAGATTGTAGATGAGTCAATAGGAATTATATATAATGAAATTCATTCATCCAATCATTATATTCAAGTAGATCATTTAATTAACTGCACTGGTCCTGAAACAAAAATAAAAAAATCGAACAGTCTTCTGTATTCAAATCTTCTTGAGAAAGGTATTATTAAGAATGCAAAGAACGATTTAGGCTTTTTGACGTCTGAGGGGGGAGTCGTAATCGACTCTAAAGATAAACCTGCAGAAAATTTGTTTGCACTCGGCCCATTACGAAAAAATGAATTTTGGGAGTCAACGGCCTTAAAGGAAATCCGGGATCAAAGCAGCGACCTTTCAAAGAGAATTTTGGAACTTGCATATTTGGAAAACAAAGGCAGGAAGACGAAATTCGACATCTTTTGTACAGATTTGCTTGCGACAATTCCTAATGTAAAAAATTTATCTACCGTCCTTTCAATTTTTAAAAAATATTCGAAAGAGGAAATTATTCATACAATCGCGAATTCGATTGGTTGGATCCGTCCGGAGGTCGGTTATAGTCGCTTGCGATTAATGACTCAGCCGTATGAAATTTTAATGATGGTTTGGGCACCGCAAGGGGAGACATCACTTCATAAACATGTTAATTTCGGTGGTGCCCTCGTGGTTTTGCAAGGCTCGCTTGTTGAGATGAAATACACAGTTCGTTCGGGTCGAATTGCACTTGCAGATGAAAAACTCTTGAAAGAGGAAGAGTGTGAGTTGGAAAACGTGGATGGGATCCATATGGTGAAAAACCCAAGTTTAAATTCATATGCAGTAAGTCTTCATATTTATCATCCAACTATGGACAGCTTAACTTCAATGGAAATTTATGATTTGGAAAATAATATAGTCGGTGTCTTAAACGAAAGGGCGAAAACCGCTTCTTGGAAAGAACCGGGTTCTAGTTTTAAATCGATTACAAGTTTGACGGTTTCTTAATTATAGACTATGGAACAGAAAAAGATCGTCGCGACAATTGAGGCGAGGATGACATCTTCCCGGCTTCCTGGTAAAGTGTTGATGAAGGTACTAGGAAAACCGATGCTCGGATATTTAATCGATAGACTTAAGGCAGTATCGTCCATAAATGAAATCGTATTAGCCACCACAGTAAATTCTTCGGATGATCCTTTGGTTAAATTCGCTGAGTCAGAAGGTATTTTCGTTTATAGAGGCAGCGAGGACGATGTTTTAAGCCGTGTGATAGGGGCCGCTCAGTCAAGAAGAGCAGACATTATTGTCGAGATTACTGGAGATTGCCCAGTGATAGATCCTGATATAATTGAGCAGTGTATACAATTATTTAAATATAACTCAGCTCTATATGTTGGCAACGCACATATTAGAAGTTATCCTGACGGAATGGACGTTCAAATATTCGCTCTGAAGGATTTGGTTCGGTCTGGATCTATGACTCAGAATCAACTTGATAGAGAACACGTTTCTTTGCACATGAGGAATAATCCTGAAATTTTTCCACACCTCCATCTTATCGCTCCACCTTCTCAATATTGGCCTGAACTCGGTCTAACTTTGGATGAGAAAGAGGATTTCGAATTATTAAAGAATATCATCGAGCACTTTGATAGAGAGAATAATCCATATTTTAGTTGTTTGGATATTATTCGGTATATTAAAACAAATCCAAGCTTAGAAGAAATTAATAAAAAAATAAAACGGAAGGGTGATACTTGAAATTTCGTTCTTTTCTGATCGGGCTTGGCCAAATTGGCATGGGTTATGATTACGACAAAGATCCAGATGATTTTCAGATAACACACCTTACGGCATTATTGCATCATCCAGATTTCGAGTTAGTGGGCGCCTACGATCCGATCGAAAGTGCAAGGGTAAAATTTCAGCAAAAAACGAACCTAAAGGCCGACGTCGATTTACGGCAGGGCTTGATACGAACAAATCCTGATTTTATCATCATCGCAACTCCTACTAAAACTCACTATGAAATAGTTGAGGTCATCTTAAAGAACGTACAGCCGAGCTTTCTTCTTTGTGAAAAACCGATTGCATATACAGTCGAGGAAGCAAAAAAAATAAAAGAACTTTGCATTCGAAAAAACGTTCGCTTGTTCGTAAATTATCAAAGAAGATATTTTCCTTCTTCAAAGGAAATAAAGCTTCGGTTAGAGAAAGTAAATTCTTCGAGTGGATTTATTAAAGGTGTTTGTTGGTATTCGAAAGGGCTGATTCATAATGGAACTCATTTTTTAAATTTATTACAATATTGGCTTGGATCGATAAAAAATACTTCAGTTATTCGTAAAAATCGATTTTGGGAAAATTCAGACCCTGAGTCGGACGTCTTATTTTCATTTGAAAAGGGAGATGTGTTCTTTTTGTCTTCAAGAGAAGAAGACTATTCGCATTATTCAATTGAATTAGTTACGTCAGAAGGAAAGTTAAGTTATTTGCGGGGCGGAGAAGAAGCATTTTGGCAATCTAAGATATTCGATCCAATTTATCCTAAATATACCATCCTAAACGATAAAAAGGAATATTTTTCGAACGATAGCAGTTATTCGCAACGTTACGTTTTGCAGGAGCTTACGAAGGCCATGCAAGGTAAAGAAGCTGAGTTTTGCGATGCAGAATCTTCTATTCAAATGACTAAGATATTAAATCAAATCACGGATTCTCCCATATGAATGAAAAGTTAGCCATTCACGGCGGTAAAAAAGTTATTAATTCGGAATTGAAACGTTACAATTCCATCGGAAAAGAAGAGGTCGAAGCTGCCAAGAAGGTCGTAGAGGGCGGAAATCTTTCCCAGTTTCTCGGTTGTTGGGATCCTGATTTTTATGGTGGACCGAAGGTTCAGGAATTTGAAGAGGCTTGTCGAAAATATTTTCAAGTCAAACACGCGATTACGGTGAACTCCTGGACTTCCGGTTTGATCGCGGCGATCGGAGCGATCGGAATCGAACCGGGCGACGAGATCATCGTTAGTCCGTGGACGATGTCTGCTTCCGCGACAGCGATTCTTCATTGGAATGCGATCCCGGTGTTTGCTGATATAGAACCCGAGACATTTTGTATCGACCCGAAATCTATCGAGGCGAATATTTCTCCTTATACAAAAGCAATTCTGGTTGTGGATATATTCGGTCAATCCGCGGATATGGATGCGATTATGTCGATTGCCAAAAAATACAATCTTAAGGTCATTAACGATACTGCTCAGGCTCCCGGTTCTTTTTACAAGGGAAAATATACGGGGACATTGGGAGATATCGGAGGATACAGCTTAAACTATCATAAACACATACATACCGGAGAAGGCGGTGTGCTTGTGACGAATGACGATTATCTTGCGGAAAGAATGCAATTGATTCGTAACCACGCCGAAGCGGTTGTAGGTGATAAGGGAGTCACCGATTTAAGCAATATGATCGGCTATAACTTTCGACTGGGTGAAATCGAGAGTGCGATTGGAATCGAGCAGTTAAAAAAATTAAAAAGTAAGGTAGATTCTCGGATCAGAGCGGCGGAACGATTTACAAAAGGAATCTCGAACTTAAAAGGCCTTAAAACTCCAGTAATTCGGAAAGATTCCACGCACGTTTATTATATTTATCCCATTCTGATCGATGAGGATCAATTGGGTCTTCCTAAAAAGAAGATTTACGATGCGCTCATTGCAGAAGGCATTGCGGATCTTTCCATGGGGTATGCTAATCTTCACTTGTTGCCTCTCTATCAAAATAAAATTGCGTACGGTTCGAAAGGCTTTCCTTGGACTTCGGATATCTGTAAGAGAGATGTTGATTATTCGAAAGGTATTTGCCCCGTTGCGGAAGGGTTTAATGATCGGGGTTACTTCGGTTACGAAATGTGCGTTCGTGACTTATCGGATGCGGACGTGGATTTACTGATAGAAGCCTTTCAGAAAGTATGGAGTCAATTGGAGTCGTTAAAATGATTTACTCCTTTTTGGAGGATTATTTTGTGCGGACTCTTTTGGAGTCTGATCTTTCTGGTCCGTATCCTTTCTGGTTCGAAGATCAGGAAATTACCCGGTACAATTCGCATGGGAAGTTTTTTAAAAATCGATCCTATTTCGAAGAATATTATAGATCCTTAAATTATGAAGATCGGCTCGTTTGGGCGATTTGTCATAAATCAGACGGTCATATCGGAAATATAAGTCTTCAGAATATTTCTTTTATCGACCGAAACGCGGAGTTTGCTGTGATACTCGGCAATAAAGCGCATCATGGGAAAGGCGTTTCGTTTCAAGCCGGAAAAAAACTTCTTCATCACGGATTCGAAAAATTGAACCTTGAAAAAATCTACTGCGGTACGGCTTCCGAAAATCTGCCCATGCAAAAATTGGCCTTGTCTCTTGGAATGAAAGAGGAAGGACGGAGAAAAAAACATGTCTTTCTAAATGGTGCTTACCAGGACGTGCTGGAATACGGAATTCTCGTAGAAGATTGGCTTCGTTTTAAAAAGGAATCCGCTCTTTGATCGCTGTTGTTTCTCACGATGCTGGCGGAGCAGAAATCCTTTCCAGCTATGTAAAAAAATTTCCGGCGACATACTCCTTCGTCTTGGAAGGACCAGCTCTTTCGGTATTTCAGAGAAAACTTGGAAAAATTTCTGCGGAATCCCTAGTTGACGCGGTTAGTAACGCGGATGAAATACTTACAGGCACGAGTTGGCAATCAGATCTTGAAAAACAAGCAATCGTTTTAGCGAAAGAATCAGGTAAGAAGTCCGTTAGCTTTTTGGATCATTGGGTGAATTATCAGGAGCGCTTTTTATTTCGAAATCGAAGAGTTCTACCGGATGAAATTTGGACCGGTGATGAAGATGCGTTCGCTCTCGCCCAAAAGACATTTCCTGACTCAACCATCAAACTGGTGAATAATCCTTATTTTGAATCCTTAGAAGCTGAACTTCTCTCAATCAAAGTGAAAAAACAGGATAGAATGGGTGATCGGCTTCTGTTCGTTTGCGAAAATATCCGGGATCATGCAGCGACTACAAAACTGCAAACAGGACAGGATGTTTGGGGTTTTACAGAGGAGGAAGCGATTCATTTCTTTTTTGACAATTCAAGTAAGATAACGAGCCGAATGGAATCCTGTACTTTTCGACCACACCCTTCGGATCCTTCCGGAAAATACGATTGGGTTATAAGGGAATATCCGAATTTTGATTTAGAAGTATCCAATAAGCAGACGCTTTTCGAACAAATCGTCGAAGCCGATATCATACTCGGATGCGAAAGTATGGCGATGGTTATCGGACTTTTGGCAGGAAAAAAAGTGATCAGTTGTATTCCACCAAAAGGAAAAAAATTGAGCTTACCTCAAAAAAGTATAATTGAATTGAGATTTTTAAATTAGTGATTGAATAGAAATAAGGATTCCGATGGGCGAAAACTTAACATGGCTAACTCATAACGTCACCAAAGAAGATAGATCGAAGATTAAGCAACAAAAACCGTGTCTTTTATGGGTAACCGGGCTCAGCGGGTCTGGAAAGTCGACGATCGCAAATGCTCTGGAATCGTTTTTGAATGAAAAAAAATATCATACTTTTCTTTTAGACGGAGATAACCTTCGTTATGGGTTAAATAAAGATTTAGGCTTTACCCAAGCGGAAAGAACGGAGAACATCAGAAGAACGGGAGAGGTTGCCAAATTATTCACGGAAGCCGGGATAATCGTGATCGTTTCTCTGATTTCCCCGTATAGAGCTGATCGACAGTCGGTACGAGAATTGTTTCAAGACGGTGAATTTATCGAAATTTATCTTTCCACTCCCTTGGAAATCTGCGAGAAACGGGATCCGAAAGGGCTCTATAAAAAAGCTAGAGTCGGTGAAATCCCGAATTTTACGGGAATCAGCTCCCCGTATGAATCTCCGATTAAACCTGAAATCAATCTTGATACGAGCAAACAGACGATCGAAGAAAGCATAAAAAAGTTATGCTCTTATTTATACGAAAAAGAAATTATTCAAAGCTAATTTAATTTATTAATATAGACTAATATGACTGATTTTAACGAATTAATTCAAAAAATCTCCAATTTGGACCGGTGTCACGCAGGGCCGGAAATGGAAAAGGCCTATGACGAACTTGTTTCGTTTTATCCGCAGGCAAGAAAAATTCAATACTCTTCTTCCGAGAAAATTTATCACTGGGAACTTCCGCCTTATTGGGAATGTAAATCTGCGACACTTACGGGGCCGGACGGTAAAATTATAGCTTCGAGAGCGGATTCTAATCTTTCCATTTACAGCTATTCCCCACCCTTTGAGGGAGAATTGACCTTAGAAGAATTAAAACCTCACCTTTTTACTAATCCGAAAAAACCAAAAGCGATCCCCTTTCACTTTCGCAATCAATATCGGCATCGAAATGCGGAGTGGGGGTTCTGTTTACCGTTTGAAATTTACGATTCTCTAAAGCCGGGGACTTATAAAGTAAAGATTGAAAGTAGTTTCGACTATAACGGAAAAGTCACTCAGGTAGATTATTGCAAGGAAGGTAAAAGTCCTAAAGAGATCATCTTTGTAGGACATTTCGATCATCCTGATCAGGTGAACGACGGATTGTCCGGATGTATCGCTTCGTTTGAAGTCGTTCGTAGATTACAGGAAAAAACTACGAAATACTCATATCGTGCCTTTGCCAGCGTTGAGATCGTAGGTTCGGCTGCATATTTGCATCATGAGAAAGAAATTGCAAAAAATCTAAAAGGCGGATTGTTTTTGGCTTTAGTTGGTATCAAACAAGAATTGATCTATCAAAGTAGTTTTTACAATCAATCCGTGATTGATCGTGCTGTTCGGAACGTTTTGGATCCTAGACAAGAGAAAAATATTTTCTTTTCCCATCGGGAAAAAATCGGAAACGACGAAAATGTTTTTGATGCAGTCGGATACGAAATACCGATGGGCACATTATTGCGTTGGCCATTTGATAACTATCATACAAGCGACGATAATTTTCAAAATTATAATCCTGATGCGACGGAAGAAATCATTCAAAAAATTCTTCAGGTCATCGATATCATTGAAAACGACGCGATTGTCTTTCCGAAGTTTAAAGGAATTCCTTCCTTAGCTAGTCCTGAAATAAATCTCTATTTATCCCCTACGAATATCTCGCAAACGAAAGATAACTCTGCAAAGGATCGTTACGGTTCAAGACTTACGGACGACATATTAAAATACGTGGAAAGCGAAGCCGATTTATTGTATCATTTTATGAGAATTGCACTTCGTTTAGCGGACGGTAAAAATACGATCTTAGATATTTGTGAAAAAACGAAAATGCCGTTTAGTTTCGCCTATTGGTATATCAAACAATTGGAAGAAAAGAATTTAGTCGAATTAAAGGAAGTTGATATATTATGATTTTTGTAAGCGGGATGTTTCGTTCCGGGACTACTTTCTTCGCCCGATTGCTCAATAAGACTAAAGAAGTTTCTTTCGCTTCGGATCCGTTTTTTGCGGTCTTCAAAGAATTTCGCAACACGTTATCGAAGGAAAAAGCTCATCAGCTTGATCCGAATGCCCCTTTGGAAGATTATTATTTTGAGGAAAGCAAAAATGTTTTCTTTCACAGTTTGCAAAATAAATCGCTTTCAGAGCTAAAAATCCCCGATCTTGCTTATTTGAAAGAATTTACAGAAAATTCAAGCAGACCGTATTCGGAACTTCTTTCCAAAAGAATTCCCGAAATATTCGCAGAGACTTACGGTGAATTCTTAAAAAAAGGAAGCGATCTCATTTTAAAATCGTACGGTTCGAAACAAGTCGCAGGATTTAAGGAGGTATGGGCGAACGAATTTGTTCCTCATATCATCGACTTATTCGGGGATCAGGCGAAAATCATTCAAATCGTAAGGGATCCGCGCGCGATTGTAGTATCCAATTTTTATTCCGAAGGTCGTTATCCATTATTATTCTTAGGAAGACAATGGCGTAAGCTCGCTTCCTTATCGTATTACTATTCCAAGAAGTATAAGAATGTTTTGAATATTAAATACGAGGATTTAATCGGTTCTCCAGAAAAAACGATCCGAGAACTTTGTTCGTTTTTAGAAATCGAATTTCATCCTTCTCTCTTGGATACAAACGACATTAAAGACGGAAACAATCAGAAGTGGAGTCAAAATTCGACATTTCAAGAAAAATCTTCTGAAGGCTTTAATCAAAAATCCATCAATCGATGGGTAGAAAAGATAAACCCGACTTCTCGAAAAGCGATTGAATTTCTGACTTATCCGGAAATGAAGCTCTGGGGTTATTCCTCTTTCGAGTATTCTCCAGGTGAGCATCTCAATTCCGATATTTTAAAAGATGAAAAGGATAAACTTGCCAAGTGGATTCTTCCTTATTCGGAATTCAATTTTCAGAATGAAATGAATAAAGAGACGGCTAGACTCAAAAGTCTTACTCAAGAGATAGAACCAAAAATGCAAAGATCTTATTTTCTTTACGAAGAAGTTTACGAAGCGTGTAAGTCCACTTTGTAGAAATGAAATATTGTAAAATATGTCTACAGCCCGATACGAGGGTAAACGATACCTTTTCAGAGACAGGAAACTGTTCCGCATGTGAGAATCATTTTTCGCAGAGGAACGTTAACTACTTGGAACGCTTCGATATACTGAAGGAAATCATTTCGAAGTATCCGAGGAATAAAGGGAAACATTTCGATTGTATCATCGGAGTGAGCGGGGGTAAAGATAGCACGCGTCAAGCGATTTGGGTACGTGATAAACTAAAGTTAAAACCGCTTTTAATCTGTTTGAGCTATCCGCCGGAACAGGTAAGTGAACTTGGTGTTAAAAACATTTCTAATCTAATTAATTTAGGATTTGATGTCGTGTATTCAGCGCCAGCTCCCGGTGTTTGGAAACAGTTGATGAGAGAGGCGTTTTTGCGTTTTGCGAATTGGGCAAAATCAACCGAACTCGCTTTATATAGTTCCGTCCCGAAAACTGCCTTGGCTTACGAAGTTCCTTTAATTTTCATTGGAGAGAATCAGAGTTTAAGAGATAGAAAGACGATCTTACCGGATCGTCCTTGGGAATACAATAATCTGATGTCGATGAACACACTCGCAGGAGGCGATTTGTCATGGATGCGGGAGTCCGGTTTCTCGGAGCAAGATTTGATCGCTTACGGCTTTCCGGATGCCTCCGAAGTGAAATCGGGAAATCTCAATGTGATAGATTTGGGCTGGTTTATCGGAGATTGGGATAACCTTGGTAACGCTAAATTTTCTACCGCTTACGGAATTGGGATTCGAGAAGATAGTATCGAAAATATCGGCGACCCGATGGGAGCGAGCGCTCTCGACGAGGATTGGGTAACACTCAATCAGATGATTAAGTTTTTTAAATTCGGATTCGGTAAGGTTACGGATTATGTGAACGAGGACATCCGTGCTGGCAGAATGACTAGGGAAAAAGCTATTCCAATCGTGGAAGCTTTCGACGGTGCGTGTTCCGCAAATTACATCGAGAGTTTTTGCGAATATATCGATATCGGAGTGGATCGATTCTGGGAGACTGTACTCTCGAACGTGAACCGTAATCTTTTCGAAGTGGATTCGTCGCGGAAAGTTCGCCGCAAATATAAAGTTGGTGTAGGACTTTGAAAAGAATCAAAGTGGCAATTTTGGATTATGAGGTCGGAAATCACAGTTCTGTGAAGAATTGTTTGGATCGACTGGGTTTAATCGCGAATGTTACAAGCGATGTTTCGGAATTACAAAAGGCGGATCTTTTAATGCTACCTGGAGTCGGTGCATTTAATACTGCGATGTCGAATCTAAGCCGACTTCGGCTCGTTGACTATTTAAAAAATTGGGTTTCCGAAGGCAGACCTCTCCTCGGAATCTGTTTGGGAATGCAGATCCTTTCCTTGTCTTCTACCGAAGGTCATTGGGAGAAGGGTTTGGAAATGATTTCCGGGAATGTAAGATCTCTTTCAGATCAAAATGGTTTTCATATCGGGTGGAATGAAATCAATCTTACCCAGCCGGACTCTTTTTTTTCAAAATTTCAAGGTGGTTCTTTTTACTTTAATCATTCATATGCATTTGAAGCGGATTCGGAAGGAGTGGTTTGCGAAACTAAGTATGAAAGAGTTTTTCCTTCGATCGTAAAACACGGAATGGTCGTGGGCCTGCAGTTTCACCCCGAAAAAAGTCAGGATCTTGGAAAAGATCTTCTTTCGAGTCTGATACGCGAGATGGTTCATGGGATTTAAAAAAAGAATCATAGGTATGATCGTCGTCTTGGGCGATCAGGCCGTTCAGTCCTTCGGATATCGACGTTATCTTCCTTTGGGAAAACCATCGGTACTTGCGGAGAATTTGGATCGATGGGGAGCCGATGAAATAATCGTCCTCAGCATCGATCGTTTCCGCTCCAATCTAGGACCCAACATAAAAATTTTACAGTCGATTGCGGAAGTTGTTTCAACTCCGATCGCTTACGGAGGAGGAATTCGAAACTTAGAGGACGCACTTTCGGCAATCCACGCAGGCGCTGATCGTCTGGTTCTGGATCAAATCTTTCATTTCAATCAGGATGAAATTTCAAAAATAGCAGAAGTAGTCGGTTCACAGGCAGTCATTCTCAGTTTACCAGTCGTCTTAAGGGAAAATACTCTTTTTCATTTGGACTACTTATCCGGCAAATTAGAAATATTGAATCCAGAGACCGATACGTTCTTAAAAAGAAAATCTGTTTCGGAGATATTTCTCGTGGATTACGAGAATGAAGGAAAAAGAAATTCCTTCAACGAGTCGTTGCTTGAATACTTTAAGGAAATTCAATCCGTCATAGCGTTTGGGGGAATCAGCGAACCGGATCAGATGTCGAGAATATTGGGAAAATCTCAAGTTTCTGCGGTGGCTTGTGGAAATTTCCTAAATTATCGAGAGCATAGCATTCAAAACTTCAAACAAGACTTGGGGAACTTAGTTCGAAAACCCGTCTATAAACCCTATTCTTCATAATGAATATTAGAGAAATTAAATTTTGTAAACGGTGTTTGTATACAACCGACCATCCATTCGGCTTAGTATTGGATCATGAAGGTATCTGTTCTGGATGTAGAATCCACGAAGAGAAGGACAAGATCGACTGGGAGGAACGAAAGTCCAAAGTTTTAGAGATCGTCGAACCGTTTCGAAGTAAGTCCGGAAAAAATTACGATTGTATCGTTCCCGTTTCCGGCGGTTACGATTCCTACTATACAGTACATCTTGTAAAAAACATACTCGGACTTCATCCTTTACTCGTTACATATAATAAGTATTACAACACTCCGACGGGAATATGGAATTTATCCAATCTGAGAAGAAAGTTCAATCTTGACATTCTGATTCAGAATGTAAATCCGGAATCGGTCAAAAGAATAGTAAGACGAACCTTTGCTGAATACGGATCCATTTATTGGCATTGTATAGCGGGACAAACCGTTTTTCCAGTGCAGACTTCCATTCGTTATCGAATTCCGCTCGTAATTTGGGGTGCTCACCAAGGTTTGGAGCAAGTCGGAATGTTTTCCCATTTACACGAAGTGGAAATGTCCCGACGCTATCGGAAAGATCACGATCTTTTCGGAGTAGAAGCGGACGATATGTTGAGCATTTTCGGAAGCATTACGGAGGAAGATATTTGGCAATATCGGTATCCTGATGATTTTGATTTACACTCGAACGGAACTCGTGGAATTTATTTAGGGAATTATTTTAGATGGGATCCGAAAGCTCAACACGAAGAGATGATCCGTCTCTATGATTATCGCACCGCTACATTTAGTAGAACTTTCGATCAGTATGATTTCGTTGATTGTTTCAATTACATGAATTTACACGATCTTTTAAAGTTATATAAGACTGGTTATTCAAAGGTGACCGATCATGCAACTCGAGAGATCCGACACGGTCGAATTACGAGGGAAGAAGGCATTCGATTGGTTCTCAATTATGAAAACCGGGAGATTGAGTCGCGTAGTATTTTTCAGGACTGGCTGGGCCTTGACCCATTATCAACTCAATTTCTTATGGATAGACATCGAAATCTGAATTTTTGGGAAGAGACTGGTTATAGAAAATGGCAATTTACTGGACCTTCTACTTTCTTTTCTTCTACTTCTTCACAAAATTCGGAAATTCGATATATTTCGAATCCAGGTCAAGAGAATAAAAATCAATATATAACAATTGGGAAAGGTTATCCTTAAACCACTTAAAATGAAAAAAAGCATACTCATTCACGTCGATGCTTTACGAAGAGAATATTCATCAGCTTGGCTGTTAGGTGAAGCTTTCAAAAAGAAAGGTTTTCGAGTTTTTTTAACTTCGCGGACATCTACGGATTATTTTTTACGAATCTTTCGACCCGATATCTTGATTCTTTCCCACCCGTTCGTGATTCCTCAAGCAAAAATACGAGCATTGAAGCAAAAGGGAACACGGATTTATGTGGCGGAAGTAGAAGGTATCGTTCGAGTCGATCATGACATTGCCGCAACGTATCCTGAATATGTGGAATTTTCAAATTTCTCGAAAATTTTTGTTTGGAACGATTGGAGCAAGAAATGGCTGCAAAAAAATCGAAAGGTCGACTCGGATCAGATCGTAGTGTCCGGGTGTTTACGAAACGATCTAATCCAACACATTCGAAAGAAAAAGTCGGAGAAGAAAATAGGGATTCTTGGTAGATATGAATTGATCAATCCTTTCGATAGTAGACATCCGTTTGAAAATCTACGAACTATGGAACAGCGACATATAGAGAGATGGCACGTTGACTTGGATTCTTTCTTAATTGTACGGGATTTGACTCGTTTTCTGATTGAAAAAGGTTATAAGGTATCCTTCCGTCCGCATCCGAACGAAAAGATCGAGAGCTATTCCATTTTTAAAAAATTTTTCGGTCCGTCTTTTGAAGTTGATACGGACTTTGATTACTACAGTTGGTTACAAGGTTTAGATAAGGTAGTAGGTACGGTCTCTTCGGCATTTTTGGAACCCTATATGGTTGGAATTCCGGTGTTATGCATTGATAAACTCTTCGATTATAAAGGACCTCCGAATTTAGAAGAGTGGAGGAAAAGAACGAGGGAAGGAAGTTACGTTCCGGGCACCGTCAAAGAGTTACAAAAGTTATGTCTGGATGAAGCTTTGGCTCCGTTGCAATCCAAAAACTTAGATAAGTTTATTTATGATCTGTATCAATTACAAAAGAATGCGGTATCCGACGTTCTAAGTATAATCGTGGATAGGATTGCGGCGGAGAATAATCCGGAAAGCGATGAAAATAAGATTGGAAATTTGTTTCAAGGATTCTTTCGTTATATTCTTGATGTTGCGGTTTTTTTTCGGGCTCAATTACAAAGAAAGGGTGCGTGGACTCCGAATAATATTAAACAATATGATTATAATGTTTTATTGCATAAACCGAACGAGTTTATGAAGAAAGTAAAATCGGAAACTCTCGGTTGAATGTCTGTCCAATTCGTAAACAAAGCCTTGTTTTTGGATCGAGACGGAATCATCAATGAGGAAACAAATTACGTCCATAAAATCGAAGAAGTCATTTTCGTAGATGGGATTTTCGATTTAACAAAAGTCGCAAAATCTAAGGGCTATAGAATTTTTGTTATTACGAATCAAGCAGGTATTGCACGAGGATATTATTCGATTCGGGATTTTATGAATCTGAGTGGATGGATGAAAAAAGAATTTATAAAAAACGGTTCTTCGTTGGACCATATTTATTTTTGTCCATTTCACCCGGAGCACGGAACGGAGAGTTTTAAAAAAGAAAGTATATTAAGAAAACCGAATCCTGGAATGATACTCAAAGCCCAGAAACGTTTTTTTTTAAGTTTAGAGGACTCGGTATTGATCGGGGATCGATATACGGATTATCTTGCAGGAAAATCCGCGGGAGTAGGGACAAATTTGATTTTGACCGAAAAGGAAGATGAACTTCGTTTCGTTCCCGCCCAATCAAGAATCCAATCCTTAAACGAGGCGATTTTGTATCTTTAAAAATGAAAATAGATATTCCTTTATTCATCTTAGCGGGCGGGTTTGGAACCCGTCTCCAATCCGTAGTTTCTGATGTACCAAAACCCTTGGCACCGATTGAGAAAAAGCCGTTCTTACAATATCTTTTAGAACGTTGGATCGAACAAGGAGTCTCAAATTTTATATTTCTTCTTCATCATAAAGCAGAGTTAATCGTTCAATTTGTCCAGGAATTTCAGAAAACGAGTCAGGCTGCTTTTGATTTTTCCATTGTGAGGGAGGCAGTTCCGTTGGGAACCGGCGGGTCCGTAGCTAATGCCGTTCGTGTGTTAGGATTGAGCACGGATTTTTTCGTATCAAATGCAGATACGTGGTTAGGCCCAAACACAATTCAAAGAATGAATCATTTACCAGACTGCGGTATCGGTATAGTTAAAGTTAAAAATACGTCGCGTTACGGTTCGGTTGAATTAAGAAACGAAAAAATCGTAAAATTCCGAGAGAAAACGCTCAGTTCCGGAAGCGACTGGATCAATGCGGGCATTTATAAATTAAATTCGAAAATTTTTGAAAATTGGAACGGACAACCGTTTTCTATGGAATCAGAGTTGTTTCCCAAACTCATCGCAATCAACGGATTGAATGCGATCAAATTGGAAAACGAATTCATCGATATTGGAATTCCTGAAGACTACGCTCAATTTCAAAAATGGATACAATCCAATAAAGATTTTTCTCTATGAACATAGAACCATTCTTAATAAAACAAAATTCAACGTTACGCGAAGCTTTAGCAAAAATCGAAGAAAATCGGCACGGTATCGTGTTCATAACCGATGATTCTCTACAAGTAGTCGGCGTTGCTACGGACGGAGATATTCGAAGGCAACTGTTAGCCGGATTGAATTTGGATTCGCAAATCATAAATTGCGCCAATAAAAATTTTGTTCGAGCCTCTGAAAAATCCACGAGAGAAAAGTTATTGAAGCAGCTGGATTCTAAAATACGCGTAATACCGATCTTGCGTGAAGACAATACGTTACTTTCCTTCGTGAGTCGGGATGATCTTCCGTTTCAGGAAGAAGAAAAAGTTTATGCGAGGGCACGCTCTCCTGTTCGAATTAGTTTCGGTGGCGGTGGCTCCGATCTGACGCATTTTTTCAGCAGTGATCGCGGTGCGGTAATAAACACCACTATTTCTCTTTATTCTCATGCGACTTTGCGAATTCGTGAAGACAATAAAATCATCATTCATTCGAGGGATATCAATTCTTCGATCGAGTTTAATGATTTTGATTCGGCAATTCAAGCAGAAGGAAAGTTTCGTTTAATTCAAGCGGTAATCAAAGTTGCAAAGCCCGATTACGGATTTGAGTTATTCATATATTCCGACTTTCCGATGAATTCTGGCTTAGGCGGATCTGCGGTGGTCGCCTCGGCAATTCTCGGATGTTTCAATCAATTTCGAAGAGACAAATGGGATCATCACGAGATCGCCGAATTGGCTTTTCAAGCCGAACGATTGTATCTGGGGATATCCGGTGGGTGGCAGGACCAATACGCTACCGTATTCGGAGGTTTTAATTTTATAGAGTTTCAAATGGAACAAAATATCGTTCATCCATTAAGAATCGCAAGGGATAGTCTAATCGAATTGGAAGAGAGTCTTTTGTTGTGCGATACAAAGACGACGCATGATTCCGGTAATATTCATGACGACCAAAGAGTTCACATGCAAAAAGAGGATATCAAAAAGAAAGTGCATGAGAATGTCGAACTAACATATGAAATGCGTAATCATCTTTTGCGAGGACGGTTACTGCAATTCGGAAGATGTCTTCACCAAGCTTGGGAAATCAAGCGCGGTCTTGGAAATAAGATCACTAATAGTTCGTTAGATTCTATATATTACGGTGCGAGAGAAAATGGTGCGATTGGGGGTAAACTTTTAGGCGCCGGCGGAGGTGGATTTTTTGTCTTTTACGTTCCTCCGTTCGCCCGAAACGGTTTGATGGATTGGTTGGAAGAAAAGGGATTGGGATACAAACCGTTTCGTTTCGATTCCGAAGGTCTGCAGACATGGATGGTTCGTGAAAAAAGAAATCATGAGGACTCAAAATATTAATATGATACAAATTGGAAATCATTCGATCGGAAATGGAAAAACGTTCATCATTGCCGAGATCGGTAATAACCACAATGGGGATTTAAAGAAAGCTTTTGAGTTAGTCGATATCGCCGTTTCTGTGGGAGCCGATTGCGCGAAATTTCAAATGAGACATTTGGATCAGGTTTATCGAAAGCGAAGTTTGGAAAAGTCGGGAGAAGACCTTGGAACGGAATATATTCTTGATCTACTACAAAGATTCGAATTAAACAAAGAGGATCATCGGAAGATCGCTGAATACTGCCAAAAAAAAGGAATTTTGTATCTCTGTACGCCTTGGGATCCTGCCAGTGTTTCTGTATTGGAATCTTTTCCTGTACCCGGATATAAAGTCGCTTCTGCCGATCTAACGAACGTCTTTCTGTTAAACGCTCTCGCCGAGACGAAAAAACCTTTGATTCTTTCCACCGGAATGAGTAGAACAGAAGAGATACTGTTTACGAAACAATATCTGGATTCTAAAAATGTGCCTTTCGTTTTTTTACATTGCAACAGCACGTATCCCGCACCGTTACATGATATTAATCTTAAATGGATGAATCAATTGAAGGAATTTCATCCGTATTTCGGTTATTCGGGTCATGAAAGAGGAATTGCCGTTACTTTAGGCGCAGTTGCATTGGGGGCGATGGTCATTGAGCGTCATCTCACGTTAGATCGAAAAATGGAAGGTCCTGATCACGCAGCAAGTTTGGAAGAAAAAGAATTCAAAACTTTGATTGAAGGGATTCGAGATATCGAGCAGGCGATCGGAACTTCGAATTACGAAAGAGCGTTGAGTCAAGGGGAGATGATCAATCGCGAAAATTTAGCCAAAAGCCTCGTGGCCGCTAGAGATTTAAAGAAGGGGACCATATTAACACAAGACGATATTCGTGTGTTAAGTCCCGGTCAGGGACTTTCGCCGCAGAGCTATGAAAAATTGTTAGGTAGATCCTTACGAAGAGAAATGCGTGCGGAAGATTTCTTCTTCCCGTCGGATCTTCAGGATATCCGAATTGAACCGAAACAGTATAAATTCTCACGCCCTTGGGGAGTCCCGGTGCGCTATCATGATTTTATCGAATATTATTCGCGGGTGAAACCGGACTTATTCGAATTTCATCTTTCCTATTCCGATATGGAACTGAATCCTTCGGATTTCTTGAAAGGAACGTACGATTGTGATTTCGTGATGCATGCCCCTGAGCTTTTTCAAGGCAGTCATCTTATGGATCTCGCGACTCCGGATGACGATTACAGAAAAATCTCCATTCAAGAAACCCAAAGAGTAATTGATATTACTCGATCTTTAAAACAATTTTTTCCGAAAACGCATCGGCCATTGATCGTAGCTAACATTGGCGGTATCTCGATGGATGCAAATATCGATAAGAAACTCTTGCCTGATTACTATAGAAGATTCGGCGAAAGTTTAAAGGAGTTGGATACCGAAGGTGTTGAAATTATACCGCAAACGATGGCCCCTTTTCCTTGGCATTTTGGTGGCCAACGATATCAGAACATTTTCGTTCATATCCAGGAAATCGAAGAATGGTGTGCGAAATTAAATCTTCGTATGTGCTACGATGTCTCGCATACGATGCTGACTTGTAATAACTTCGGATACGATTTTTACGATTTTTCCAAAAGAATCGCACCCTTTTCCGCGCATATACATATGGGTGACGCTAAGGGATTGAACGGCGAAGGGTTACAAGTTGGAGACGGAGACATTGATTTTCCGAGGCTCGGCAAAATTTTTGCGAAATACGCTCCAAAAGCTTCCTTCATTCCCGAGATTTGGCAAGGCCATAAAAACGGAGGAGAGGGTTTTTGGATCGGGTTGGAAAGATTAGAAGGTATTTTATGACAAACATTTCCGCAATTCAAACAATCATCAAAGATTCCATTTCTACAAAGGAAAAGATTCTAAATTCTTCGGAAACTCTAAATGCGATTTACGATCTATCGCACTTATGTTTGAAATCTCTAAAGGCAGGCGGAAAGATAATTTTTGCCGGAAACGGAGGAAGTTTTGCCGATTCTCAACACTTAGCGGCGGAGTTCATCTCGCGATTACAATTTGATCGGGACCCATTGCCATCGGTAGCTTTAGGGACTAATAGCTCTTCAACAACGGCTATAGGTAATGATTACGGTTACGATCAAGTTTTTGTGCGAGAGCTGAAGGCAATTGCGAATCCGGGTGACGTATATATTCCAATTTCAACAAGCGGAAACAGTAAGAATATCTTAGAGACGATTCCGGTCGCGAAAGCAAAAGCATTGGAGATTGTCGGTTGGACTGGTCAAGGCGGTGGGAAGCTTAGTGAGATGATCGATTGTATTAAAGTTCCCTCCAGTCGGACTGAGAGAATTCAAGAATGTCATATTATGATCGGGCATATTGTTTGTGGTTTGGTGGAAACCGGATATTTCGGAAAGCAATTATGAAGATCTGTTATGTTTGTGAGAACGAGTCTTTTACTCTACGACCTGGTTCTGTTCGCGATAATTCCAAATTAGATATTTTGGAATGTACAAATTGTGGATTGGTTTTTCTTTCCGAACATACTCATATCAAAGAAACTCATTATGAAAATTCGGGAATGCATGGCGGGGAAGTTATTTCTGAAACAGAATGGTTAAAGGAAAATGAAAAGGACGACGAGAGAAGATTCCGCTTTTTAAAATCGAAATTATTGAATAAAAGATTATTAGATTTCGGTTGTGGTGTTGGTGGATTTTTATTAAAATCTAAATCCATTACTAATCAAAGCGAAGGTGTTGAACTAGAGCTTCGCCTGCAACCCTATTATTCGAAGTTCGATCTGAAAGTATGGAAAAATTTGGATGAAGTTTTGGAGTCGAAGCAGGCATACGATATCATAACGGCATTTCATGTTATCGAGCATTTAAAAGATCCTATTACGGTGATACGATCTCTGATTCAATTATTAAATCCAAATGGAGAATTGATTATTGAGGTTCCAAGTTCAAACGATGCATTGTTGACCCTGTATAAGTCCGACGAGTTCTCGCATTTTACATATTGGAGTCAGCACCTATTTTTATTCAATAATGAGACCTTTAAACGTTTAATTCAAAAGTCAAAATTAAGACTCAATTGGCTGAAACAAATTCAAAGATATCCGCTGTCTAACCATTTGTATTGGCTTTCTAAAGGCCAACCAGGCGGTCATAATGTATGGTCCTTTTTAGACAATGAGACCATTGGAAGAGAATACGAATCCCAGCTTGCATCAATTGGTCTTTGCGATACTATAATCGCATCAGTGAGTGTTTAAAGGAATATATGTATAAAAATTTGTTAGGCGTAATGCAGGGGCGATTATTACCCAAATATAAAGGACGTTATCAAGCGCATCCGATCGGTTATTGGCAGGACGAATTCAAACTGGCCGCTGAAATTGGATTGGATTGTATCGAATTTATTTTAGATTTTAATGAGTTCGTCGAAAATCCGTTGATGAGTGGATTCGGAATTTCCGAAATCGAAAAAGAAATGGAAAACTCTAAGGTTACGGTCCGATCGATCTGTGCGGATTACTTTATGGAGGCTCCTTTACATTCTTCGGATGATACAATCGTATCTCAGAGTCAATCGGTTCTGAAAACACTTCTCGATCATAGCAAATTACTTGGTGTAAAAGACATCGTAATTCCGTGTGTGGATCAGTCTTCGTTGACCAGTGAGAATGATAAAGATCGATTCGTAAAAAATCTCCAACCTTTACTTGAAGTTGCGGAAAAAACGGAGATTAATCTTTCGCTTGAAACAGATTTAGCGCCTGAGCCTTTTGCAGAACTCTTGGCTCGATTTACGTCGAATCGAGTGACGGTCAATTACGACATTGGAAATAGCGCTTCGTTCGGGTTTGATCCTCAAAAGGAATTGGCCTGTTACGGATCCAAAATTTCAGATATCCATATTAAGGATCGAGTATTAGGAGGAGGTTCGGTGATTTTAGGAAGCGGTAACGCAAACTTTGATCTTTTTTTTGAAACCCTTCGCGAATTTAATTACGAGGGGCCTTTCATTATGCAAGCGTTTCGTGACGATGAAGGTCTCTCCATTTTTAAGACTCAATTACAATGGATCAAAAGTAAAATTGAGGAATTTAGAAAGTAATGAATACAGTTGCGATAATCCTTGCGCGCGGCGGATCCAAGGGATTGCCAAGAAAGAATATTCTGAATTTTAATGGGAAACCATTGATTGGATGGACGATAGAACAATGTTTGAATGTAAAAGGAGTTCATTCCGTATGGGTAAGTTCTGATAGCGAAGAAATTCTTAAGATATCAGAAAAATTTGGAGCAAAAATTTTAGAACGCCCTATCGAATTTGCAAATGATACTGCAACGTCCGAATCTGCTTGGATACACGCGATTGAGACCGTCGAATCAAAATTGGGACGGGTAGACGTCGTAGTCGCTCCACAAGTGACTTCACCTCTTCGAGAGAGTTCGGATATCGAAAAGGCCCTTGCCCTTTTTCAAGAGAAGGGTTACGATTCAATGTTTTCGGCTAGTGTCGCTGAAGATCTTTATTTTTGGGAGAAATCGCAAAGCGGCGAACTCAATAGCGTAAATTACGATTGGAAAAATCGAAAACGTAGACAAGACCATTCTCCGCAGTACATAGAAAACGGATCGTTTTACATTTTTACGCCGGACACGATCCGTAAGAATAACAATCGTTTCGGAAGCAAAATCGGAATGGTAGAAATGGAATTTTGGAAAATGTTTGAAATTGACTCAGCTGAAACTTTCCAGCTTTGTGAAGCCATCATGAATAATTTTTTAATCACTAAAGTAAAAAAAGAGAACATATAAAATATGAATCAACCAAGTAATCAAGAAAGCGGAAGAGTTGTCTATTTTAACGGGCAGCTCGTTCCTGAATCCCAAGCAAAAATATCCATTTACGATTCCGCTCTCATGTTCGGCGATATGGTTTTCGAAATGACCAGATCTTTCAATAAAAAGCAGTTTAAATTGCGTGAACACTTGGAAAGGCTTTATGCTGGGGTGAAAATTCTTCGTATCCCGCTTTCTATTTCAATCGAGGAGTTGGAAAAAAAATGTTACGAAACGATTGAAGCCAATGATTCCCTCTTTGCCACGGACGACGAACATCGTCTCATGATCGACGTTTCCAGAGGAACTCTTGGGATTTATCAAGGAGTGCAAGGACTTCATAAGGGGCCTAACGTCATCATTGCGGATTTTCCTCTCCGTTGGACTGTAGCTTCGATGGGTAACCTTTTTGAAACTGGAATAAATGCAGTGATCACGTCGCAGAGAGCCATCCCGGGCACGTTACTGGATCCTAAGATTAAGAACAGAAGTAGAATTCATTATCTAATGGCGAATATCGAAGCTTCTATGATCAGTGGAGATAATAATTGGGCGCTACTACTTGATCCGGACGGATTCGTGGCGGAAGGTACGGGAGATAATTTCTTTATTATAAAAGATAAAACGATCATTTCGCCAGAAGGAAGAAACATTCTACGCGGAATTTCCAGAGAATACGTGATGCAAGAATTGAGTTCTCAATTGGGTTATAAGGTCGTGGAAAAAAACTTCGAACCTTATGATGTATATACTGCGGACGAAGCATTTATGACGGGCACTCCATTCTGTATGCTTCCGGTTACTCAGCTCAACGGAAATCCTATCGGTAAGGGAATTGTAGGGGAGCGATTTACGGAGATTCTGAATCAGTGGTCAAAAAATGTTGGAGTGGATGTCAAAAAGCAAATTCAGGATTGGAACAGTAAGGATTCTACTTCGAATTCGGACGCACCAACGCCGTATCGATTTAAAAAGTAAGAAAACAAAAATTGGAACTAGGTCTACGAAATAAACGAGTATTGATAACGGGTGCAAGTAAAGGAATCGGACTTGCTACCGCTAGGTCTTTTTTAAGGGAAGGGGCTCGTGTGGTGTTGCTCGCGCGATCGCAGTCGTTATTGCAATCGATAAGCGACCAACTTTCAAAAGAATTTTCGATTTCAAATGTGATTCCGATTTCTGCAGACGCTACAATTCCTGAAGATTTGATTCGTGTGCGAAAAAAAATCGAAGAAACGATTGGCGGATTAGACATTCTGATCGCAAACGTCGGAGACGGTCGAAGTTCGGCAGATCCACTTCCTAAGTCCGATGTTTTCGCTCGTTCATGGGCGATCAACTTTTCATCTGCGGAAAATACTGTTAGAGAGTTTCTCGAATCTTTGGAAAAATCTGAAGGCTCCATCCTTTTTATTTCTTCCATCGCGGGAATAGAATCCATCGGTGCTCCGACGGATTATTCCATAGCAAAATCGGCTTTAATCGCATTATCCAAAAATCTTGCACGTAAGTTGGCCCCTAAAATTCGGGTTAACTGCGTGGCGCCGGGGAACGTATATTTTCCCGGAGGAAGCTGGGATGAGAAAATACAAAAGGATCCGGAAAGAATTGCAAAACTTTTGGAAATGACCGTGCCAATGAAACGATTCGGCAAACCGGAAGAAATCGCAGACGCAATTTTGTTTTTAACTTCAGATCGGGCAAATTTTATAACGGGCTCTTGTTTGGTTGTCGATGGGGGGCAAACGGTTAGTTTACATTGAAAGATATGGATTCATTATTCAGTTTAAAAGATAAAGTGGTCGTGATCACCGGCGCGGCAGGGTTGCTCGGAACTAAGCATGGGGAAGCGATTGCGAGTAGAGGAGGAATTCCTGTTCTCTTAGATATCAATCGTTCCTCTTTGGAAAAGCTAACAACGGATTTGAAGGGCCGTTTCGGAATCCAAGTTCATGGATTTCAGGTGGACATTACGAAAGAAGAAGAGGTTCAAAATTGTTCCGCCGAAGTTTTAAAAATATACGGAAAGATCGACGGGCTTATCAATAACGCAGCGAACAATCCGAAAATAGAAGATTCCTCTGAGAAAAATTTCTCACGGTTGGAAAATTTTCCGACCCAAGTTTGGATTTCGGATTTGGCGGTCGGTTTAACGGGTGCTTATCTATGTAGTAAGTATTTTGGATACGCCATTTCGCAAAATGAAAATGGCGGAAGTATATTGAATATCTCGTCCGATTTGGGATTGATTGCGCCGGACCAGAGACTCTATCGGAAAGAAGGATTATCCGAAGATCTTCAGCCTGTAAAACCGGTAACGTATTCCGTCGTTAAGGCCGGTATAATCGGACTTACTCGTTACTTGGCGACCTATTGGGCTGATCGAAAAGTTCGCTGTAATGCAATCTGTCCGGGTGGAGTAGAAAATAATCAAAGTCCTGAATTTCTGAAAGAAATCGCATCTCGAATCCCACTAGGTCGTATGGCACGGCCCGATGAATATCAAGGTTTAGTTGTGTTTCTTTTGAGTGAAGGATCAAGCTATATTAATGGATCGATTATTGCAGCCGATGGTGGAAGGACCGTTTGGTGAAAAGAACTCTTATTCTCACTGCGATCGAGGAAACTTGGCCGAGTTTCGATACTCCAGTCATTTTCTTGGGAGAGTGGTGTAAGATTTATAACAGGCGCGAAGTCTGGGAAAAATACGATTCGCAAACATTTTCGTATCATTGGGATGATCGCCAAAAATTTAAGAATGATTATTTCAAATTACAGAATCTTTATGAAGACATTCTTTTACCGGAAATTACTCGAAATCTAAATCAGATTCACGGGATCGATCGGAGTTTGGAATTCTGGCGAATCGTTGTCGGTCCTTGGCTTGGGTATTTTACGCATATTGCATTTGATCGATATGAGACTGTTCGATCAACTGTAGGTCTTCGGGAAACTTTAACATTTCCTAATTTACATGATTTTGACGTTGATCAAATTACACCGAACGATTCTTCGGATTTTTTTTTGCTCCATATTATAGATCACTGGAATCAATATCTCTATGAGAAAGCATTGGAGTATCTTGTTCTTGAAATAGATAGAAAAAAAAAGTGTCTATTGTCTAGGAATCAAAATCAAAAAAGACGGAAACAAACGGTAACTGAGAAAGGTCGCGAGGTTCTAAAAGATATATTTTACGCTCTTACGTCTTTTTCCATTTCCGATACTGAAGCATATTTTATCTCCGATTATTTTCCAGGAAAGGTGTCTTTTTTGCTCCAGTTGAAATTAGGTCAAATTCCGAGACGACGAAGAAACTTGGAGCTTGAATCTTTCAAATTTCAAAAGAGCGTTAGAGACAAATGGCAAATTTCGGATTCACAACCTGGTTTCGAAGAATTTATAAAATCTTTACTTCCATTGCAAATTCCTAAAGTTTATATCGAAGGTTTTAATTTGCTTCAAGTTGAAGTTACGAAAAGAAATTGGCCGAAAAAACCTCGATTGATCTTTACAAGTAATAGTCATATCGGGAACGATTCGTTCAAACTCTTTGTGGCCGAGAAAAAGAGGGAAGGAACTCCTTTAGTTTTATCTCAACATGGGGGTTTTTTCGGGATCGGTGAACTTTCTTTTTTAGAAGATCATGAAAAAAGAATTGCTGATCGATATCTTACGTGGGGTTGGGCTGATTCGGATCAATCGAATGTGTATCCAACTGGTTGCAATAAATTAACTTCTTTTACGAAAGTCAAAACGGATAAGGATGGAGATGCTATTCTTGTTTTAAACGGAATACCGAGATATAGCTATTACATGTATAGCATACCGCAAGCCGGACAGCATTTGCTCTACATGGAAGACCAGTGGAAATTTGTTGGTGGGTTAACTCATGAAATTCGCCAAAAACTCTCAGTGAGACTTTATCCGCAGGATTATGGCTGGTGCCAGGAACTTCGATGGTTGGAACGTTTTCCTGAATTAGATTATATGAATAAAAGTATTTCTCTTGAGAAAGTTATAGATAAATATCGGATCTACATTGCAACATATAATGCGACAACTTACCTTGAATCTTTCTATCGAGATATTCCTACCATTATTTATTGGAATCCAAATCATTGGGAAATTCGAGAAGAAGCAAAGCCGTATTTTAGTTTATTGGAGGAAGTGGGTATCTTTCATTCGAGTCCTGATTCTGCCTCGAAATTCTTGAATAGACATTGGAATCAGATTGATTTGTGGTGGAATCAACGGAACGTTCAGAAGGCAAAATTGGAGTTTCTTGATCGATATTGTAAAAAAATCGAAAATCCAATTCGTGAATTCTATTCGAGATTACAATTTGAAGTTCAGAGTGAGTCTTAATCTATTATCGAATTAACAGATATTCTTCTGCGTTCCGTATAAAGTGGATAATACTTTCAAAATAAATGATCTTTCTTATAGTGTAGACAAAATAAAGCCTTGATCGATTTAAATCGAATCTTTGAGTATTGTAAAATCCTTAACTTTAACTTTAACTTTAACTTTATTTATGATTATAGTAGAATTTTCCGACGAACGTGAGTTTTTAACTCATTGTTTGAGAAAGATAAAAGAAATTTCTGATAAGAGCATTCAAGTTCAAAATTCTTTTCGTATAGTTCTGACTGGAGGGGACACTGCTAAACTACTTTACTCCCAATTGAAATATTTAGAGACCGATTGGTCTAAGTGGTATTTTTATTTTGGGGACGAAAGATGCGTTTCGATGGATCATCCCGATTCAAACGCTCTTATGGCCGATAAGAGTTTGTTTGAATTTACTCCAATAAGAAAAGAACAAATTTTTAGAATTCCAGGGCACCTTGGGGCAGAGCAAGCAGCCTTCGAATATGCAAACTCTATTCGAACTATAATTTCTTTTGATTTAGTTCTGCTGGGGTTGGGGGAGGACGGACATATTGCGAGTCTTTTTCCGGGATGTGATTTATCAACAGATAAAGATGTCTTAACAGTACATGATTCTCCAAAGTTACCAAAGGAAAGAGTGAGTCTTTCTTTAAAAAGAATGAATTTGTCGGATAATATTCTTATTATAACTAAAGGAAGAAATAAAACGGAAATTATAAGAAGGATAAAACTGGGCGAGAAGTTGCCAGTTACTTCCCTTTTGCCTAAGAAGACATTAGAGCTTTATTATTTTTCGGGTTAATCGCTTTATATTTTCTGTCCTCTCGAATTCTAAATCCTAAAAAAGGTAAACAAAGTTATGGATCTATTAGAGAAAGCAAAAGTTTTTTCAAAGTCATTTCAACAAGAATCAATCGAGGCGATTCAGGCTTTAGACTTGGAAGCTATTTCGCAAGTTGCCGTCGCTCTTTATGAAGCAAAAGAGAACGGCAAAAACATATTCTTTTTTGGCAATGGGGGCAGTCACGGAATCGCTTCTCACTTAGCCTGCGATTTTGGAAAGGGAACCAAGAATTCCGGTAAAAAAAATCAAAAGTATTATAAAGTTTTTGGTCTGGATAATGCGGCTTGGCTTACCGCACAAGCAAACGATGGGAAAGAACCGTTTATTCAAGGAAATTATCCTGGAACATATACTCACGGATATGATGGAGTATTCGTCGGTCAGATGGAGAACTTTATAAATCCAGGCGATATAGCTTTTGGTATTTCGAGTTCCGGCAACAGCCCAAATGTAATCAATGCATTGTTATTTGCAAAAGAGAAAGGCGCTAAAACGATCGCGATGGTTGGATTTGACGGTGGCCAAGCTTTGAAAATTGCAGACATGGCGTTGTTCGTACCTTCGGAAAAAGGCAAGTATGGCATTGTGGAAGGGGTTCATGAAGTAATCCATCATCTACTTTACGAATTTGCAGTTTTATTAGAAAAATAACATGAACTCAGTAAAAGAAAAACTTAATTCTGGGGGATTCACAATCGGATCCTGGATGCAAATTCCAAACACCTCTATAGCAGAAATTTTAGGGAATGCAGGTTTTGATTGGGTCGCTTTGGATCTAGAACATGGCGCTTTTAGTTTACATCTGCTTCCTGATATTTTTAGAGCAATTAGTCAAGGCGGAAGTCTTCCTTTTGCAAGAGTCGCTGAGAGTCGCCCCAAGGATATTAAGCAAGCATTGGATGCCGGAGCTAAAGGGATTATTGTTCCTATGATAGAGTCTTCGAAGCAAGTTGAGGATTTTCTAAAATGGAGCAGTTATCCGCCGAAAGGAATTCGAGGGGTCGGCTATTCTAACGCAAATCTATTTGGAAAACGCTTCGATTCTTATTCGAAAGAAATTAATTCTAATTTAGTCCGTGTGATTCAAATTGAAAACATAAAAGCTGTTAAGGAAATTGATGCGATACTTTCGGTAAAGGGAATTGATGCGATGATGATCGGACCCTACGATTTATCCGGATCAATGGGACTGACTGGTCAATTTGATCATCCTGAGTTTTTGAAAGCGATAGAGACACTCCAAAAGGCTGCTGAAAGGAATCGCGTCCCGTTGGGAACTCATGTGATCCAAACGGATTTCCAAAAGGTAAAGGACGAAATACGCAATGGTAAAAAATTCATTGCTTACTCGACCGATGCAATCATGTTAAATACACAGGCTAATCTTAATTTTAATGAATTAAATAGTTTAGAATAAGAAATCAGAGAATTTTGGAATAAGGTATGAAAACGATAGCAGTATTACCTGCAAGAATGGCTTCTTCAAGGTTTCCTAATAAACCGTTGGTAAAAATTTCCGGATTGGAGATGATTGAACATGTTCGAAGACGCGTTGAAATGTCTTCGTCCATAGACGAAGTAATTGTTGCAACTTGCGACGAGGTTATCAAACAAAGGGTGGAGTCATTTGGCGGAAAAGCGGTGATGACCTCCGACGTCCATCGAGGATGTATCGATCGGGTTGCCGAAGCTGCCCTTTATGTTAAGGGAGATATTATCCTTGTTGTTCAAGGCGACGAACCTTTGATTCTTCCTTCTATGTTGGATGATTTAGTTAAGCCGTTGTTGGATGATCCATCCATTTATTGTACTAATCTGGTTACACAAATTATTGATGAGGAAGAGTTTCAAAGTCCTAACGCCCCCAAAGTCGTAGTCGATAAGAATTGGGATTTACTATACGCATCTAGAGAGCCGATTCCTTCACGGAAAAAATATCCGAATGAAGATTACTTAAAGTTAAAACAACTAGGAGTAATTGCGTTTAGAAATGACTTTCTAAAAACTTTTGCTCATTTGGCGCCAACTCCTCTGGAGATTATTGAATCGGTGGATATGAATCGCGCCGTTGAACATGGGTATAAAGTAAGAATGGTTCTTACAGAGGGTGTGATGATCGGAGTAGATGTTCCTGATGACGTTTCCCGAGTAGAATCGGTGTTTCAAACAGATTTATTACTACCGAAATATTTATAAGAATAATTATGAATCAACTCAAAGTCGGAATCGCGGGTTATGGTGTAGTTGGAAAACGTAGACACCAATTTATAAAGCAAAATCCTAATTTAATTGTTACGGCAATCTGTGACAAGAATTTGCAGGACGGTACGGATCTATCGGAAAATTTGAAAGTATACCAAAAATTCCAAGATTTAATTCAGAAGGAAGAATTGGATATTTTACTCGTCTGTTTGACGAATGATGTCGCCGCTGAAGCAACTATTCTTGGATTGCAAAAAGGCCTTCATGTCTTCTGTGAAAAACCACCCGGTAGAAATGTTCGGGAAATCGAAAAAGTTCGCGAGGTTGAAAAACAATTTCCAAGACTCAAGCTGAAATACGGATTCAATCATAGATACCATGATTCAATTAGAGAGGCGCTAAAAATTGTAGCATCAGGTAAAATGGGAAAGGTTATTAACATTCGTGGAATCTATGGAAAATCTGCGATTGTAAATGTTTCCGATGGATGGCGAGCTAATAGGGAAATTGCAGGCGGCGGCATTTTATTGGATCAAGGGATTCATATGGTCGATTTAATTCGTCTGTTTGCAGGCGAAATGGACGAGGTCAAAAGTTATGTTTCCAATAATTACTGGAATTTAGACGTGGAAGATAATGCTTTTGCTTTGATGAAGTCTCAGTCGGGAGTGATCGTTCAATTTCAATCTACGGCAACTGAATGGAGACATCGATTTAATCTGCAGATCAATATGGGAGAAGGAAGTATCGTTCTTGCAGGGATTCTTTCCGGCTCGAAATCTTATGGACAAGAAACGCTTACGATCTATCCGAAAGATTTGGAATCCGGCGGAAATCCAAGAATTGAAACCATCAATTATCTGGAAGACAATTCTTGGAGAGATGAAATAAATGAATTCACTGATCATATTCTAAAAAGTGAATCTGTAAAAACAGGTTCTAGCTTAGATGCATATCAAACTATGAAACTCGTCTATCAGATTTATCATGCAGATCCAGTCTGGAGAGAAAAGTATCAAATAGAATTTTAATATTTTTCGATATTCATGAATCTAAAATGGAAGACACAAATTTTACGGATCGCCGAAAGTATCGCATACGAGGCCGGTCAAAAGTTAAGAAAGAGAAGTCATTCTTCTAAATTAATTCACACTTCTGATATTCATGATGTAAAGATTGGAGCTGATTTAGAGGCGGAACGTAAAATCATCAAAGGTCTTTGTAAAAATTTCGATTTTCCGATTCTAAGTGAAGAGTCGGGAGAAATGAGCGAATCCATTTTTGCTCGTTCGGATACCGAATTTAAATGGATCGTAGATCCTTTGGATGGAAGTTTGAATTACGCTAAAGGGATTCCGTTTTGCGGGATTTCAATAGGGCTTTGGAATGCCGAAAACGCAGTTTTAGGAGTTGTTTACGATATTTTTAGGGATGATCTTTATTCTGGAATCGTCGAATCTGCTGCTTGGAAAAATAGAAAAAAAATTAGAGTTAGTGCTCTAAATTTAAAATCTGAATCGGTTCTGTGTACTGGAATTCCGATTAAAGACAACTTTTCAAAAAAAAATCTGAGCTCCTTTGTCTCCGGATTTCAACACTATAAAAAAGTTAGGTTGTTAGGTTCAGCTTCCTTATCTCTATGTATGGTCGCATCCGGTGCTGCGGAGGTTTATCAGGAAAATAACATTCAGTTGTGGGATGTAGCAGGTGGAATTCCTATTGTCCTTGCCGCTGGCGGAAAAGTGGAAAGAAGAAAAACATCCGCGGGAGAATTTACTTATAATGTTTTAGCTTCGAACGGCTTGATTTGAAATGATAATTGGCCGAAAAAGAAGCTAACGATTAGTGCTCATGTCTAAGGAAGATAATACAAAAGTCTTAAGCAAAGAAACCGAATTACGATTGGAAAGAATGCTTAATAATCAGTGCAATCCTTATATTAAAATTACTTTTTACATTTTATTTTGTCTCTCTTATATTTTAAATATCGAATAGATCTCATTTGCCGAAAGCTGGACTGATCAGGTTTTGTCATATAGCGCTTAAGAATGACGTCAGAGTAAAAGGATCTAAAAAGAATATCGTGAATATCGTTAACATACTAAAAAAATACAAGCTGCGCGACTTGGTCATTTACCTGATTTCGGAACTATATTTAGTTTACGTACGATTTGTGAGTAGTTTTACATTCCTCATTAAATCCTTTATTTGGAATATTAGAATCGGCAGAGCTTCATCGGTCTTTGGGAAAGTCATCTTTTATAAATTTCCGGGCAGTGTAATTCAAATTGGCGAAAGATTTACTTCTATCAGTGATTCATTTCGTGCTAGCGCTTCTACGATTTGTGCACCTACAAGATTTAAAACTCTTTCTCCCTCTGCTCAGATTGTTATAGGGAACAACGTCGGAACGAACGGTTTGTCCATTACTGCAAGGTCTAAAAAAATAATCATAGGAGACGGGGTTATGTTTGCTCCCAATGTTGTGATTATGGATTCTTCCTTTCACGCTCTTTGGCCTCCGGAAAATCGGCTAACCAATCCGGAATTCGAATCGGATGAGGACGTTATCATTGGCAAGAATGTCTGGATTGGAAGTCAAGTGATCATATTAAAGGGCGTAAATATTGGAGCAAATTCAGTGATCGGAGCCGGAAGTGTCGTCACAAAATCGATTCCTGAAAATTGTTTGGCAGCCGGAAATCCGGCGAAAGTGATTCGGATCTTAACATAGAAACGATATATTTTTAATAGTCTTAGCAAATGAAAGAAAACGAAATACGTCCTAAAGAACTTCTCAACCGATATTTGAATCTTGTAGAGTCGGATTCAAAAAAGCTGGATAAGACGCAATTTTTAACGATCCCTTGTCCTGCTTGCGGATCCGAAAAGCACAGAAAGCATATTCAAAAAAATGATTTTGATTACGTTTTGTGCGAACGTTGCACCAGCTTATTTTGTAATCCTAGGCCTTCCGAAAGAATTTTGGAGGATTTTTACAAAACGGCAGAATCCTCCCGGTTCTGGTCGGATGTTTTTTTCCCCACGGTCGCGGAGTCGCGACGTGAAAAATTATTTAAACCGAAAGCGGAAAGAATATTCGAATATTTTAAAAAAGAAGACTTTCAGCCTTCAAAAATTTGCGACGTTGGATCAGGCTACGGCATCTTTTTGGAAGAACTTCGTCGCTTCTTCGGAGATTCCGAGATTTTTGGAATCGAACCTTCTCCGGAGATGGCTGAGATTTCCAAAAAGAAAGGAATTGAAACGCTAAACACAACAGCGGAAGGTTCCTCGGAATGGAGAGAGCGATTTGATCTGGTTATTTCTTCGGAAGTAATTGAACATGTTTTTTCCGTTTCGAAATTTATCGATTCGATTTTCAACTTGGTTAGACCTAAAGGGTATTGTTTGTTGACCGGTCTCGGTTATGAAGGTTTTGATATCCTTACCCTTCAGGGTGAGTCGAACAGTATTTTTCCACCGCATCATCTTAATTTTATGAGCGTGCGAGGATTTGAAATCGCGTTCAAAAATGCCGGTTTTTCCAAGGTGGAAGTTTTTACTCCAGGCGAATTAGATGTGGATATCGTTTTGAATAGCGCTATCGAAAACGAATTCGTACGGGTGTTGAGAGAAAGAGGAACGGATGCGATTTCCGAATTTCAATCTTTTCTAAAAAAACATAAATTAAGTTCGCACATTTGGATCTTTGCGAAAAAGTAATATTACAAATTCTGCAGCAAAATATTAGTATAACAGATTATTATGAAATTAAATAAAATCTTTATTTCTACGTATCCCTTCGGTTTTTATGATCCGCAGCCAATGGAAATTCTTAACGAAACAGGTTGGGAGATTATTACGAATCCATTGAAGCGAAAATTGACTCCTTTAGAGGTGTCTGAATTTGCGAAAGATGTCGACGGAATTATCGCAGGCACAGAGGATTTGGCGCCACTCATTCATAAGAATAAGAATCTGAAAATTATTTCGAGAGTTGGAATCGGTTTAGATTCTGTTCCGCTGAATCTGTGTAAAGAAAGGGGAATCGCCGTTGCTTATACTCCTGATGCTGTTACTATGGCCGTCGTAGAATTGACGATCGGCCTTATGGTTTCCGTGACTAGAAAAGTATTTTTAGCTCATCACGAATTGAAAGCCGGTGGTTGGTCCCGATTTACGGGAAAAAGGTTGGGTGAATCGACGATCGGAATCATAGGAGCCGGTAGAGTCGGTTTAAATGTGATTCGGATTTTATCCGAATTTAAACCGAAGATGATTTTGATTAACGATTTGAAAGATAAAAAAAAGGAAGTATCCGAGCTCTTGGATTCCAAAAAAGTTTCGTATCGTTTTGTGGAAAAAGAGGAGATTTATTCCGCTTCTGACGTCGTTTCTTTGCATATACCTCTTTCTCATAAGACTAAAAACCTCATAGGAAAGAAGGAATTAAATCTTTTTTCCAAGGATTCTTTTTTGATCAATACAGCGAGAGGTGGTATTGTGAACGAAAGCGATTTATACGATGCTCTGAAATCCAGTCGAATCGGCGGAGCTGCGATTGACGTTTTTGAAATAGAACCATATAAAGGAAATCTAATGGAGCTTGATAACATTATCCTCACTCAACATATGGGATCTTGCTCTTATGACTGTAGGCTTTTAATGGAAAGAGGCTCCGCCGAAGAAATCATTCGTTTCTTTAGAGGAGAGGCTTTGTTAAATCCGGTGCCGGCCGAAGAGTATCAAAACCAGATTGTCTAAGTCCGTTTTAAATCAAGGATCCGTTTTAATTTGGGATCTTTCAGGTCCGTGTTCTCTTGAATTTTCAGGTTCTGTTTATCTTTGGAAAGAATATTCGGAAAACGTTTCAGAAAGAAGAATTTCAATACCTCAATACGTTGACCGGAATCGGCTTCGTCTACGCGATAAATACAATTCTTTATTATATCAATTAGGTGAAATTCGATTTAATAGTAAAAGAATCGTAGATTGGCTGGAAATCCGTCCTAATTTTAGTTATTGGTGGATGACTTTGATTGTGGAAAGCAATTATGGCAAGTCTACTTTTATGACTAACTTGGTCAAATTATTGGCTTTGGAAGAAATTTTGGCAGAGGGAAATGTTTCTGAAATCTCTCTGAGCTCCCCGGACCGAAATTTGCAAAAGATCTTTCGCGAATTTTGTAAGAGAAGGAAGATTCTATTTTCTTTATATTCCAATACGGATGTTCGAATCGATTCTGTTTTTGACGTTAGGTTTATATACCGGAATTTGCCTAACTTTTTAAAAGCAGGTATAGCCTTTTTTCGCTATTTACGTTTAGTTTGGAATTTGCGAAAACAAAAAATTTCACGAGATAAAATACAAGATTGTGATCGCATCATTTTCGATTACTTTTTTCATTTGCGATTGGATTCTAAAAAGCCGGTTCTATTCGGTTCAAATTATTGGGCCGACTTGGTGGAGGTTTTTAGAAAGGCCAAAGTCAGAACGTTTTGGTCTCACATCTTCATTCCCCATCCTCAAATTCCTAATTCCCGAAAAGCTGTTTCCATTTTGAATGAATTCAATAACGATCGGAATGAAATTCATAATTTTCTGGAAGGCAATATCGATCTCATCGTAATGGTAAAAACCCTTTGGGACTATTTGAAGATCAATTTTATTCGATACTTCATTCGAAACGTTAGATTTTATTCCAAAACCGAGATCTTATCTTTTGATCTTTGGCCCATTTTGAAGCAGGATTTTTTGGATTCCTTAAGTGGTTCGACATCGATTCAGAACTTATTTCTACTCAATCTAATTGAAAAGAATTTAGAGAACGTTTCCGGAAGAAAAATAGGAATTTATCTTCAGGAAAATCAGGCCTGGGAAAGAGCGCTGATTTATTTCTGGAAGTCAAAGAATCTCGGGCCACTGATCGGTGTTCCGCACGCCACTGTGCGATTTTGGGATCTGCGATATTTTTCAGATTTTAGAAATTACAATCCAGACCTTAAAAACCCTATGCCTTTGCCTGATCACGTTGCCTTAAACGGTATCGCATCCTTGAACGCTTATAAAGAAGGAAAGTATCCGCAAGATCAGATCGTGGAAGTAGAAGCCCTGCGTTATTTGGAGATCGGACAGAATCGGACGAATACGAAGAGTCTTAACAAAAAGGATCTTACAAAAATAAAAATTCTCGTTCTTACGGACTATGTTCATAACGTAACGAAATTTCAAATGAAAATGTTAACTGATGCAATGCCTTTTTTGAATCGTAAATTCGAATTTATTCTTAAACCGCATCCCGCTTGTCCCGTTTACGAGGAAGATTTTCCTGGTCTCAATCTGACTGTTTTGGACAAACCGGTCGCGGATTTATTGAAGAATGCAGACGTCGTTTATACCAGTAACATCACGTCGGCGGCAGTCGAAGCATTTTGTTCCGGAATTCCCGTTATCTCAGTATTAGACGGCAATTCGCTGAACATGAGCCCACTCCTCGGATTGGATCGCGTCTCTTTTGTTTCAACTCCTAAGGAACTTTCGGACGCTTTACAAAGTGACTTTAACTTCTTTATAGAAAAGGAAAATACTTTTTTTTGTCTGGATAGAAGTTTAACAAAGTGGAAGAAACTTCTCGTAATCGATTGAGGTAATGAAAAATGAAAACTGTTATTTTGTGTGGAGGTCTTGGAACTCGTTTGAGTGAAGAGACTAACGTTAGACCGAAACCGATGGTTGAAATAGTCGGAAAGCCGATTCTCTGGCATATTATGAAGGGTTATGAAAAGTTCGGTTATAATGATTTTATTTTAGCGCTCGGTTATAAGGGCGAAGTAATTAAAGATTACTTTATGAACTATCATGCCCGCATGAGTGACCTGTCCATTGCGTTGAAAACTGGGAAAATTACTTATTCGAATCCGACTGCTGAAGATTGGAACGTGACCCTTGCAGATACTGGTGCATTGACCATGACGGGAGGTCGACTTCGTAGATTGAAAGATCAGTTGAAGGACTCCGGTACGTTTATGCTCACGTATGGCGATGGTTTGTCGGATGTAGATATAAAGTCGTTGGTTAAATTTCATAAATCTCACGGTAAACTGGCTACTATAACAGCCGTTAGACCTCCGGTTCGATTCGGTGAACTTTCGATAGTTGACAATCAAGTGAAACAGTTCCAGGAAAAACCTCAAGCAGGTGAAGGCTGGATTAACGGGGGTTTTTTCGTATTTGAACCGGAAGTGATCGAATACATTAATGATGATACGGTAATGTTGGAAAGGGCTCCTTTGGAAAGATTGGCAAACGACGGTCAACTGATGGCTTATCAACATAGCGGATTTTGGCAGTGTATGGATACGCTGAGAGATAAACAGACTTTAGAGGAACTTTGGAATCACGGCAAGGCGCCTTGGAAATAGGATTGAGGTCCGATGTACGGAAATATTTATAAGGGAAAAAAGGTATTGATTACCGGGCATACCGGGTTTAAAGGTTCTTGGTTAGTCGCATGGTTGAAAGAACTTGGTGCTGATGTTGCTGGATATTCGGTCGATATTCCGACAAATCCAAGTCATTTCGAGTTGATGAAATTAGAAACCAAGGTTCGTCATTTTTTGGGGGATGTTAGAGATAGAGATAGATTAGCGAACGTAATCGATGAATTCCAGCCGGAGATCATTTTTCATATGGCCGCCCAAGCTTTGGTCAGAGAATCTTACCAAAATCCAATAACCACTTTTGAGATCAATATCATGGGAATGGTGAATCTGTTAGACGTAATTCGTACTAAGACGTTTGTCGAGACCGCAGTATTGATCACAAGCGACAAAGCTTATCGAAATGACGAATGGTGTTGGGGCTATCGTGAAACGGATGTTTTGGCGGGACATGATCCGTACAGCGCATCTAAAAGTTGCGCGGATATAGTAGCTAGTTCTTTCTATCGATCTTTTTTTAAAGATAGTTCAATAAGAGTGGGAATTACTCGAGCCGGTAATGTGATCGGTGGGGGTGATTGGGCAAACGATAGGATCATTCCGGATTGTATTCGTGCCTGGTCTAAGAAAGAAACGGTAACGATTCGAAGTCCTCTCGCAACCAGACCCTGGCAACATGTACTGGAACCGTTGAGCGGGTATCTGAGTTTAGGGGAAAAATTATACAAAAAACAGGGTGGTTTGAACGGAGAGGCGTTTAACTTTGGTCCCGATGCCAACGTGAATGAGACCGTCTTAGAGCTTCTTAAGAAAATAAAATCCATTTGGCCTGATATAAGTTGGGTTGTTCCAGAAGGACAATCCGAAAGTGGAAAGGAAGCTAAACTTTTAAAATTATCCTGCGATAAAGCTTTATTCCATTTGAATTGGAGGCCAGTTCTTAGGTTTGAAGAAACCGTTTCATTTACCGTGGATTGGTATAAAAATTGGATTGATAAAAAGGAAGATATTCTCGCATTCACGAGCGGACAAATCCAATCTTATGTAAAGCTCGCCACCGAGCGCGGTTTGCAATGGGTTCGTTGAGATGAAAGATACGATGATTGAAGGGGTCTTTTTAGCCCCCCTTAAAGAAATCGAAGATCCGAAAGGATCAGTCCTTCATATGCAGAAATGTACGGATGAGGGTTTTACAACATTTGGCGAATGCTATTTTTCCGAAGTAAATCCAGGATCGGTAAAAGCATGGAAAATCCATTCTAAACAAACTCAGAATTTAGCGATTCCTGTGGGTCGAATCCTTTTAGTACTTTACGATCCAAGAGAGACGTCGGCTTCTTTTTCAAAAATTATGGAAATTCAGTTAGGAAGACCGGATGCTTATTATAGAATTAAAATTCCATATGGGATCTACTATGGCTTTCAATGTATTTCTTCCCAGGTAGCATTGATTGTAAACTGTGCCGATATACCCCATGATCCTCAAGAAAGTAAAAAGTTGGATATAAATGATTCTGCAATTCCATATCGATGGAGAAGTTAATCATTAAACTGAGATTGCTTATAACGGGCGCTTCCGGGTATTTAGGCGGACGTATCTTTCAAAATTTCGCTGAAAGACAACAATTCGAAATTAGACTACTTTCCAGAAGTTATTTCAATATAAATGATTTTGATAATGTAGACCTACGATGTATCGATTGGAAAAATTCAACTGATTTAGAAGCAGCGTGCGAAAGAATGGATACGGTAATCCATTTAGCAGGTATGAATGCAGCGGATAGCGTTCAAAATCCCATCGAGGCTTACGAAATAAACGTATTGAATACGATTCGACTTTTAGAAGCGTCGGTACGAAAGGGGGTAAAAAAATTCATTTATTTTTCAACCGCTCACGTTTATTCGAATTCATTAAACGGCGAATTTACGGAAGAAAGTTCCGTGAAAAATTTTCATCCTTATGCTGCCACTCATAAGGCAGCTGAGGATATAATTAGATACTACGCGTCTTTGGGCAAAATTGATTCGTATGTTCTGAGATTGTCCAATGCCTACGGACCTCCAGTTTCCACTCATACCAATTGTTGGAGTTTACTCATTAATGATCTATGTAAACAGGCCGTAACCGATAAAAAACTAGTATTAAAATCGAATGGTCTTCAAAAAAGAGACTTTATATCAATTTCGGACGTTATTCAAGCCCTTGATTTACTCCTAATCGATAAGACCTCCCCAAGTTCCGGAAAAATTTTTAATCTTGGGGGAGATTGGTCGATATCGGTTTGGGAAATGGCGCAACTCATTCGAGATAGAGCAGAAATGATTCTTGGATTTAGACCTTCTTTAGAAAGAAAAGAAGAGGGGAAGCTTGAAGATACAGCAAGTTTTCGCTTTAATATTGAAAAAATAAAGACTTTCGGTTTAAAAATTACGCAAAATAAAATGAAAGAAATCGATGATTTACTTTTCTTTTGTAAACAGCATTTTCAACAAAATATAGAATCTTAAATTATGGAAGAAGTTTTAGTTAGCGTCGTAATCCCCACGTATAATCGTGCTGATGATTTAAAACGGGCGCTAAATTCAATTATCCATCAAACGCATAGAAATTGGGAAATTCTCATCGTTGATAACTCTTCCGTTGACCATACGGATGATATTGTAAAATCTTTTGACGATCCTCGAATACGATTGTTTAAAGTTCATAATCAAGGTGTGGTGGCTGTATCTAGAAACTTAGGGATTCAACGAGCAAAAGGGAAATACATTGCTTTATTGGATTCAGACGATTGGTGGGCTCCAGAGAAATTGGAAACATCCGTTTATTTTTTAGAATCTAAAAATTTCGATTTGGTCTATCACGATTTATATAAGGTTAAATCCCTTTTCCAACACTTTTATTGGAAAAGAGAAAGAACCAGAAAACTAAAACCTCCTATTTTCCAAGATTTGATTATTAACGGAAACGGGATTAATAATTCTAGCGTAGTTGTACGCAAATCTATTATCGATCAAGTTGGGAGTTTAGACGAAGAAGCGGATCTTGTCGCCGGTGAAGATTACGATTTCTGGTTAAGGATCTCCAGGATCACCGATAAGTTTTATAGAATTCCTCGACCTCTTGGATACTATTGGATCGGGGGCGGTAATCTTAGCAATCCGAAGCGTACTTTAAATGTACTTCGTATCTTGCAGAGCAAATATCAATCAGATTTCGACAAATATGTTCTTAATGAGAATCGGACTCCATGGTGGTTTTATAAAACAAGATTCTTGGTTCACTTGTCCCAAGGTAATTTAGAAGATGCAAAAAATGAAGTGTCGTTTCTAAAAGCGGCGTCCTGGCGAGTAAAGTGGAAATACGTTGCTCTATTTCAATTTAAGAGTCTGTTTAGTTTTCTTTGGTTTAAATGAAGTTAGTATTTTTATTCGAATTTTAGATCGTTAATATTGAGAGGCAAAATGCAAAATTTAAAAGAGATTCGGGTGTGCACAAATTGTGCAATGGACACTACTGATCCTAATATCACATTTGATGAAAAGGGCGTGTGCAATCATTGTTTAAACTTTTTCCAGAATATCAAACCGGAATGGGATAAAAAATTAAATACTCCCTCTTTACTGAAGGATATGATAGAAAAGATTAAACTTTCCGGTAAAGGTAAGGATTATGATTGCATTCTTGGGATCAGTGGAGGCGTGGATAGTTCGTACCTCGCTTATTTAGCAAAAGAAAAATTTGGCCTTAGGCCTCTTTTATTCCACGTGGATGCCGGATGGAATTCTCAAGAGGCGGTCAATAACATCGAAAAGATTGTAGACGGTTTAAAATTGGATTTGATAACTGAAGTTGTTAATTGGGAGGAAATGAAGGATCTCCAGTTATCCTTTTTTAAAGCGGGTGTTCCTCACTTAGATACGCCTCAAGATCACGTATTTTTTGCGTCGCTCTACAATTATTGTGCTAAACACGGATTCCAATATATTCTAAACGGCGGTAACTATTCGACTGAATGTATACGCGAGCCCCTTGAGTGGCATTATCATGCTTCCGATTTGAGACAGCTGAAAGACATTCATAAAAAGTTCGGAAAAAGAAAGTTGAAAACCTTTCCTCTTGCCGGAATATTCAAATATAAAATATACTATAGAATATTCAAAAGATTGAAAGTAGTTCAGCCATTGAATTACGTTCCTTATACTAAGGAAGAAGCCATCAGAGAACTGGAAACCAGATTCGGTTGGAAAAGATACAGTCATAAACACTATGAATCGCGATTTACGAAGTTTTACGAGGGGTATTGGCTACCGAATAAATTTGGATACGATAAAAGAAAAGCGCACTACTCTAGCTTGATTCTTACGAATCAAAAAACAAGAGAAGACGCGCTCAAAGAAATCAATCAAAAACCATATGATCAACTTTCCATCTCAAAAGATTTCGATTATATTGCATCCAAGTTGGATATTACTCGAGAAGAGTTGGAAAAGCTGGAACAATTAGAGAATAAATCGTATCGAGATTATAAATCGACAAGTGGTTTGATTAGTCTTGGAACTAAAATATTCAGAATGCTCGGAATCGAAAAAAGGGTCATTCAGTGATTGGAATTTTAGATTACGGAGTCGGAAACCTAAAGGCTTTTGCAAATGTCCTGAAAGGGTTGAATTTTCATTACAAAATCGTTAAAACCGAACAGGAACTTAAGAGCTGTGAAAAGATCATTATGCCTGGTGTGGGCTCTTTCGATAGTGTGATGGATAAGTTGACCGAATCCGGTATAAAAGATGTGCTCTCCGATCTGGTAATAAATAAAAAGATTCCGGTACTCGGAGTATGTGTGGGAATGCAAATACTAGCCTCTTCAAGTGAAGAGGGAACTAAATCCGGACTGGGTTGGATAGAAGGAAGGGTGAAAAAATTTAGTTTTGATCCATCCCATTCTTACCTTACGATTCCGCAGATTGGCTGGAATGAAGTCAGATCAACGAGAGAGAATCGACTTTTAACAGACTTGGAGAAACATCCGCGTTTTTATTTTTTACATTCTTATTATATGGAATGCCATGATAAGAAGGATGTTATTGCTACTGCGGATTACGGTGGGGATTTTGCATGCGCTGTCAATCGCGAGAATATCTACGGAACTCAGTTTCATCCCGAAAAAAGCCATCACAATGGAGTCGCATTAATCCGAAACTTTGCAAGTTTATAATATATGTTAAGACCTCGAATTATACCAGTGTTACTATTACAAGAAAATGGATTAGTCAAAACGACTAAGTTCGGCGATGAAAGATATATCGGAGATCCTTTAAATGCCGTTAGAATTTTTAACGAAAAAGAAGCGGATGAACTTGCGGTGTTGGACATATCGGCGAGTAAGGAAGGGAAAGAGCCGAATTATCGTTTGATCGAGCGTCTTGCTAACGAATGTAGAATGCCTCTCTGCTACGGCGGTGGAATTAAGAATTTAGATCAGGCGAATCGAATTTTAAGTTTTGGTGTAGAAAAAATTATCGTAAGTTCTCTTGCGATTGAAAATCCGAAAATGATATCGACGATGGCTGCGTATTTAGGAAGTCAGAGTGTAGTCGTTGCTATTGATTTTAAGAAGGCAATGCTGTCTCGAAAATATGAAGTTATGATTCATAACGGAACGAAAAAAACGGGAAAGCATCCGGAAGATTTAGTCAAGGAAGTTATAGAATTAGGGGCCGGTGAAATTTTACTGAATTCTATTGATCGGGATGGGACGATGAGCGGTTATGAAATCGAAATCATTAAAAAAATTCGAAACATTTGTACGGTCCCCATTACTGTTCTCGGTGGGGCGGGTTCACTGGATCACATTAAGAATTTGATCCAAGAGTTAGGAATTATAGGTGTTGCTGCAGGCAGCCTTTTTATTTATAAGGGAATACATAAAGCAGTATTAATCAATTATCCAAATGGAAAGGATAAAGAGGTTTTATTTTCATAAAAATCGGAAGTGGTTTTTACCCTAACCAAGTATGGATTTTTAACGCGTTGATCTCGCATTATGTATTTTCTAACTCGTTTTTGGCCCGTGAAAGTATATTCGTTTTTAATGCTAAAAAGGGAATCCGCTAACTACTGCTGAATTAAATCGTCTTTGTTTATTTAATAGTGCATATGAAAGTTTTATATATAGCCCCTCTTCCTCCACCAATCAATGGACATTCCTTGGTAAGTAAGGAATTTTACGATAGTATCTCTACTAATCATAATGTCGAAGTTATCAACTTAAGAAAACAAAGTTTAAAAGAAGGAATGGATTCAATACAAAGATTGATTGAAATCTTTAAGGTTTTGATTCGGACTTTTTTTAAGAAATCGAAATCGGATGTTGTCTATTTTACGATTTCTGAATCGCTCGCTGGAAATCTAAAGGATCTTTTGATCTATATTATTTGTTTTAGTTTACTTTCAAAGATGTATATCCATTTACATGGAGGTAGTTTAAAGAGGCTCTTATTCGATAAGTATCCCTGGGTATTCCGGCTCAATAGGTTTTTTATCAAAAGAGTCGGAGGAGTGATTCTCTCGGGAGATTCTCATTTGGAAATTTTCGAAACTTTTGTGGATCGTAAGAAAATTTCGATTGTTCCCAACTTTGCGCAGGATTATCTTTTCCTTTCCGAAAATGAAATTCGACGGAAATTTGAAAAAACGAGTCCTATTAGATTATTGTTTATCAGTAATATGATTCAGCTCAAAGGATATCTGATATTGCTGGAAGGTTTTCTCGCAATGGAAGCCGACCTTCAGAAAAAATACTACCTTGAGTTTGCAGGAAGATTTGATACAGACGAAGAAAGATTGATTTTCGAAGAAAAAATCAAAGTTAATAAAAGCATCCATTATCATGGGTTGATCGACGATTCTAAAAAGAAGGAGTTATTCGAAAAGGCGCATGTTTTTTGTTTACCTACTATGTTTTTTGAAGGTCAGCCGATCTCCATCCTAGAAGCTTATGCTTCCGGTTGCGCGGTAATCACGACCGGTCAGAGCGGAATTTTGGATATTTTTACAAACAGAATAAACGGGTTTCAAATTCAGGAGAATTCAAGTGAATCAATAACAAAAATTCTTTCTGAATTGATTTTGAAAAAAGAAAATCTATTAAGAATTGCGTTGAATAACAACAAATCTGCGACGGAGAAATATAGAGTGGCTACATACACTTCCAATCTTCAGAACGTGATGGGCTTATAATCCGATTCCTAAATTCATTCGATGAATAAAATAACGAGGTTTTTCCTTTGAAAAAAATATTAGTTACCGGCGCCGATGGCTTCATCGGCTCTCATTTGACTGAAGCGTTGGTCAGATCTGGATTTGAGGTAAAAGCGTTCGCCTATTATAATTCTTTTAATACTTGGGGATGGTTAGATTATTGCTCCGAAGACGTCAAGGGCAAATTCGAAGTTTTTACCGGCGACGTGCGCGATCCGAACGGTGTAAGAACGGCGATGTACGGTATGGATGCAGTGTTGCATTTAGCGGCTCTTATCGGCATCCCATATTCTTATCATTCTCCGGACACCTACGTGGATACGAATATCAAAGGAACTTTGAACATATTGCAAGCCGCGAGGGATTTAAATTTAAGTAAGGTTATACATACATCTACCAGCGAGGTTTATGGGACCGCTCAATTTGTTCCCATCACAGAGGACCATCCTCTGAAAGGACAATCTCCGTATTCGGCAAGTAAGATCGGGGCTGACCAGTTGGCTTATTCTTTTTATTCTTCCTTTTCGACGCCTGTGATTATCGTTCGGCCATTCAATACCTATGGTCCTCGTCAGTCGGCAAGAGCGATCATTCCGACTGTAATTACTCAGTTGTTGAGCGGAAAGACAAAAATTCAACTGGGTTCTACAAGCCCAACTCGAGACTTTAATTACGTGACCGATACCATTAACGGTTTTATTTCCGCTTTAAATTCTAAACAAGGACTTGGGGAAGTCATTAATATCGGTAACGGTTTCGAAATTTCTGTCGGTGATACAGTTAAACTCATCGCAAACATTATTGGTAAGGATGTGGAAATTATTTCTGATACCAATCGGATTCGTCCCGAAAAGAGTGAAGTAGAGCGGCTCTGGGCTGCGAATCAAAAAGCAAAGGACTTGCTAGGTTGGCAGCCGGCGTATAACGGTTTGGAAGGATTTAGGCGCGGACTGGAAGAGACCATTGAATGGTTTAAAAAACCCGAGAATTTAAAAGGGTATAAGGCAGAGGTGTACAATGTCTAAAAGGGCGATTATTTTAGCGGGAGGCAAGGGAACTCGATTGCGTCCCTATACTACCGTACTTCCTAAACCGCTTATGCCCATCGGGGAATATCCAATTCTCGAAGTTATCGTGAAACAGTTAGTAAATTCCGGCTTTACGCATATTACGATGGCGGTGAATCACCAAGCTCAGTTGATCCAAGCTTTTTTTCAGGATGGAAGTAAATGGAATACGAAGATTGATTATTCATTGGAAGATAAACCTCTCGGTACGATGGGTCCTTTAAAACTGATTTCGGATTTGCCGAATGATTTTTTGGTGATGAACGGCGATGTGCTTACGGATATAAATTTTTCCTTATTTCATAAGACACATGTTGAATCGAAATCTATCTTTACGATCTCTTCCAAAAAAAGAAAACAGTTAATCGATTATGGAGTTTTGCAAACCGATTATCAAGGTTTTTTAACGGGATTTCACGAGAAGCCTGCTCAAGATTACGAAGTGAGCATGGGTGTATATATGGTAAATCACGCGGCCTTGGATTATATTCCCAAAGACAGCGTCTTCGGTTTTGACAATCTGATGCTTAAACTAATCGAAATCAATAAACCGATTTCGGTATTACCCCACGGTGGTTATTGGTTGGATATTGGGCGCCCGGATGATTACGAAAGAGCGATCGATGAATTTGAAATCATGAAAGATACCTTATTTCATGATTGACGTATTGATTTCCGGGAGTTCCGGATTTATCGGCAAACCTTTGGTCGAAAAATTTCGTAATCAAGGATTATCTGTTTTCGGTTTGGATAGAAAGGAAGGGGACGTTGCCGATCCGTTGACTTGGTCGAAGTTGCCCGAAGCGAAATCAGTTATACATTTGGCAGGTCAAACATACGTTCCCGATAGTTGGAAAGACAGCCGCTCTTTTCTTAACTCCAATGTAATGGGGACCCAAAATGCTCTTGATTACGCATCAAAGTGTAATGCGCAGTTCGTATTTATTAGCGCTTATCTGTATGGTAGGCCTGAAACACTTCCCATTTCTGAGACGCATCCGGTCACACCGAATAATCCGTATGCTTTGTCCAAACATTTAGCAGAACAGCTTTGCGAATTCTACTCTAAGTTTAAGAAAACGGACATTAAAGTTTTAAGATTATTTAATGTTTATGGCCCAGGTCAGAGAGAGGATTTTTTGATTCCTACGATTCTGAAACAAATCAAAATAAAGAAAGAGATTCATGTGTTGGATTTGTTTCCCAAAAGGGATTTCGTCTATTTAGAAGACGTATTAAATTCGATCTCTTCAGCCCTTTCTCCTATGGGAGGATTTCATACATTTAATATCGGTTCCGGAATTTCTTATTCAGTAGAAGAGGTTATATCGATTGCTCAAGAAATCGCCTGCACAAATTTACCCGTCGTATCTGCCGCGAAGGAAAGGAAGGAAGAAATTTCGAACGTAGTTGCTGATATTTCCAAAGCAAAAGCGATGTTAGGTTGGGAACCTGTTTGGTCGTTTCGAAACGGTTTGGCTGAAATATTAAAGGCCTTATGATTTTTTAGCGACGTAGCTGAGATTAAATTAGCTGAATAAGGAAATTTGAATCATATCATGTTGTCACAGAAAAAAATATTGGTTTTAGGCGCCTCAGGTATGTTAGGAAACGCCGCATTTCGCATTTTATCGGAAAATTCGGAGTTTCAGGTTCGGGGAACTATTCGAAGTGGTGAATATCTTCGATTCTTTACAAAGACTGAATCAGAAAGAATCATATCCAACGTAGACGTTTTGAATGACGATGAATTGATTCGTCTATTTTCGAACGTAAGGCCGGACGTGGTAGTTAATTGTGTGGGGATTATTAAGCAACAAAAGTTAGCAAAAGATCCGCTTGCGGTTCTACCCATCAATTCTCTTCTACCTCATAGGCTTTCCAATCTGTGCAAATTGATCGGTGCCAGGTTGATCTTAACCAGTACTGATTGTGTGTTTGACGGCAAAAAGGGAAATTATACGGAAACAGATATTCCTGATGCGGATGATTTATACGGAAGATCCAAGTTGATTGGAGAGATCGGAGACCAGTCCCATGTATTTACGATACGGACATCAATCATTGGTCACGAGCTGAATTCAAATTACTCCTTGGTCGACTGGTTTTTATCACAGGAAGGAGAGGTAAAAGGATACAAGAAAGCTATTTTTTCCGGATTTCCTTCGATTGAAATTGCGGAAATCATAAAAAATGTGATTATCCCCAATTCGAAACTCCATGGACTTTATCATATATCTTCCAATCCTATTTCTAAATTCGATCTTTTAGCTTTAGTTGGAGAAATTTACGGAAGAAACAATAAAATCTCGGAGAGTGAAGAAGTAATAGTGAACCGTTCGCTCGACTCGACGAAATTTAAGAAAGAGACTTCCTATGAACCTCTGCCTTGGCGAGAATTAATACTTTTGATGAAAAAATACAAAGAACAATATTTGGACAGCGCACATGTTTGATGATAAAATATTAATGATTACCGGTGGTACGGGGTCCTTCGGAAATACCGTTTTAAAACGTTTTTTAGGTACGAACGTAAAAGAGATACGTATCTTTAGTAGAGACGAAAAGAAACAAGAAGATATGCGGATATCCTTATCCAACGAAAAAGTGAAGTTCTACATTGGTGATGTTAGGGATTACGATAGTATATTTCAGGCGACCATTGGAGTAGATTATATCTTTCATGCTGCTGCTTTAAAACAAGTTCCGTCCTGCGAATTTTATCCAATGGAAGCGATTAAAACGAACGTGATTGGTACGGAGAATGTCCTTAATGCGGCGATCGCGAATCGAGTCCAAAAAGTCGTCTTGTTGAGCACTGATAAAGCGGTTTATCCTATCAATGCAATGGGAATATCCAAAGCGATGGCGGAAAAATTATTAGTCGCGAAATCTCGGACTGTACCGGAAGGGGGAACCGTGCTTTGCGCTACTCGCTACGGGAACGTTATGGCCTCCCGTGGTTCTGTGATTCCTCTTTTTATAGAGCAGCTTAAAAAGAATCTTTCTTTGACCGTAACGGATCCAAATATGACGCGATTTTTAATGTCCTTGGAGGATTCAGTAGATTTAGTGCTACACGCTTTCAATCATGGACAACAAGGCGATATATTTATACAGAAATCTCCTGCTTCTACCGTACAGGATTTGGCGGAAGCATTAATAGAAATATTCAAAAAAGATAATAAAATATCTGTTATCGGCACAAGGCACGGTGAAAAACTTTACGAGTCTTTGGTTTCCAGAGAAGAGATGGCTAAGGCGGACGATATGGGGCGTTATTATCGAATTCCTGCGGATAATCGGGATTTAAACTATAATAAGTATTTTGTAGAAGGGGAACAAAAGGTCTCCCAATTGGACGATTATACTTCGCACAATACGAAACGATTGAATGTTTCGGAAATTAAGGAGCTATTGCTAAAATTAGACTACATTCAGGAGAATTTGAGTGCTTAAGGTAATGACAATCGTAGGCACTCGACCCGAACTTATCAAAATGAGCAGGGTAATCGCCGAGCTGGATCGAAATTTTGATCATGTTTTGGTTCATTCGGGTCAAAACTACGATTACGAACTTAACCAAGTTTTCTTTGAGGATCTTGAAATCCGTAAGCCGGATTATTTTTTAAACGCAGCCGTTGGATCGGCGGCAGCTACTATTGCACAGATACTATTGAAAGCGGACGAGGTATTTGAAATTGAAAAACCTGATGCCCTGCTTTTATACGGAGATACGAACACTTGTCTTGCGGTTATTCCTGCCAAAAGGAGGAAGATTCCGATTTTTCACATGGAGGCGGGGAATCGTTGTTTCGATCAGCGAGTACCTGAGGAATTAAATCGTAAGGTTGTGGACCACTTGAGCGATATTAATATGGTGCTAACCGAACATGCGAGGCGTTATCTTTTAGCGGAAGGAATTAAAGCGGAGACGATCATAAAAACCGGTTCGCACATGGATGAGGTGCTCGAATATTATAAAGAAAATATAGAGAAATCGCAAATACTCAATGAACTCTCTTTAGAAAAAAATAAATTCTTCATAGTGAGTTCTCATAGAGAAGAGAATGTTGATACTAACGAGAATCTATTAAATTTATTGGAATCTTTGAATGCAATCTGCGAACAATATGGATTTCCCGTAATCGTTTCCACACATCCGAGAACCCGAAAGAAACTTGAGGACTTAAAGGAAGTTAAGATGAATCCGCTCATTACGTTTTTGAAACCATTCGGTTTTTTGGATTATGTAAAGTTGCAGATGTCAGCATTCTGCATTCTTTCTGATAGCGGCACTATCACGGAAGAGGCATCTCTATTGAATCTTACGGCAATTACGATTCGCAACACACACGAGCGACCGGAAGGGATGGATGTCGGTACTTTGATTATGAGCGGTCTTTCCAAAGAAAGGGTTCTTGAATCTATTCGAATCGTAGTTAATCAACGTCAAAACGGAATTCGGAATACTAGAGTTGTCGACGATTATTCCGTAGGGCAGGTTTCAAAAAAAATCGTTTCAATTGTTCAAAGTTATACAGATTATATCAATCGAACCGTTTGGCATAAAAGTTAGAACCCAAAAATGAGAATTTGTATTGTAGTAGATGATTATCTTCCGGAAAGTATGAAAGTCGCTGCAAAAATGATGCATGAGCTCGCAGTAGGTTTAAAATCTGTGGGGCATGAAGTGACAGTGATAACGCCAGGAATCGGGGTATCCTTTTCTTTCAAAGTAGACGAATTCGATGGGTTGAAAGTGCTTCGGTTTTATTCTGGCCCTATTAAAAATATTTCCAAAGTCAGAAGATTGATTAACGAGATTCTTCTGTCCTGGCGTTCTTGGAAAACTTTGAAAGGTTATCTTGTTTCCAATCCGCATGATTTCATAATTTACTATTCACCTTCGATTTTTTGGTTTGGATTAATCAGAAAGTTAAAGCAAATTTGGAATGCTCCAGCTTACTTAATTCTCAGAGACTTATTTCCTCAATGGGTTGTCGATGCCGGATTGATTAAGGAAAATGGTATTATCACCGCCTTTTTAAGATATTGCGAGAAGAAGAATTATAAAGTTGCGGATAGAATCGGTGTTCAATCTCCGGCCAACGAAAGATGGTTTTTAGAAAAGCACGGAGAGTTTAAGAATGTGCAAGTCCTGTACAATTGGGCCTCCTCTTTACGTTTTCAAAATTCTCAAATCCAATTTAGAGAGAAATTGAAATTGCAGAATAAGATTGTATTCTTTTACGGCGGAAACCTCGGACAAGCTCAGGACATGATGGCCATTTTGCGTTTGGCAAAACGAATGAGTTCGCATAATGAAGCGCATTTTCTATTGGTCGGGGCCGGCGATGAATTCGAGTTAGTTGAAAGGAAAATTGCAACCGAAAATATTTCCAATGTAACATTGATGAGTGCTGTTCCGCAGGAAGAATATAAAAAGATGCTTTCGGAGTTTGACATTGGCCTATTTACTCTGAATGGAAAACATAGAACGCATAATTTTCCGGGAAAAATTTTAGAATATATGGCACAGGGAAAACCGATTCTCGGTTCCATCAATCCTGGTAATGATTTACAAGAAGTCATACAAAGCGGGAAAGCAGGTTTCGTTTCCGTTTCTGGCGAAGATGATCTTTTCTACCGGAATGCATTGCAGCTTTTGGACAAGAATATTCGTGAGAAATGCGGTAAGAATTCTGAAATCTTACTAAGATCAAAGTTTTCTGTTGATTCCGCGATTTCAGCTATTTTAAGAACTTCCGAAAATCAGCTTAACTAAAAACCAAATTTTATATGTACGTAAGACGGCATTCTCGGATACACGAACAAATCTTATTGAGTAATACTTTCCAGCTGATAGTTGGAGGTATGCTCATCGTCGTAATCACCGTGATTCCAAAGTGGGGTATTTCATTTTGGAAAACGATCGATTCGAATAGTATAAATACATTGATCGGTGTCTTGATAGCATTTGCCATTTTGACAAGTTCTCTAAGAAAATTATTCAAATATCCGGGTGCGCAATCATCGGCGTATATTCTGCCATATACGGCAATCATCTACAGTATGATGTTGGTGATTTATCTTTTGATTCGTATTGAGTATTCTGTTCAAGGTCTGCTTTTAGGGGTTATAGTCAATCTTGCCTGGTGTTACGTAGGTTATTTCCTCGGTCATCGATATAGAAAACAGAGATTTGCACTGATTCCTGTAGGAGAAGCCCTTGAGTTTCAAGATGTACATGGAACCGAATTCGTTTTTTTGAAAAAACCGGATCTTGAAAAGCAGCGGTTCGATGGCGTTGTTGCTGACTTAAGATCAAGGGATCTTTCTCCAGATTGGGAAAAATTTTTGGCAAGGTGTACTCTTTCGCGAATTCCAGTTTATCACACGAAACAAATTATTGAATCTTTGACTGGACGAGTTAAAATTGATCATTTATCGGAAAACGAATTTGGCACGTTGCTTCCATCAAGATTTTATGAAAGATTGAAGCGTTTAATCGATTTCGTAGCTGCGATCATTTTAATTCCAATATTGACCCCTGTCTTCATTGCTACTTCAATTTTGATCCGTTTAGAAAGTCGAGGTTCAGCTTTCTTTTTGCAGCGAAGAATGGGATTCAGGGGAAGACCTTTTACCGTGATAAAATTCAGAACTATGTCTTTGGATATTAAAGGAAAAGGTTTTACCGAAGGGGAAGACGATCCTCGTATTACTAAGTTAGGTAAATTGTTGCGAAAATATCGGATCGACGAGCTTCCCCAGGTATTCAACGTTCTCAAAGGTGAAATGAGTTTTATCGGTCCTAGGCCCGAATCGATGGAACTTTCAGATTGGTATGAAAAGGATGTTCCTTTTTTCGCATATAGACACGTTGTGCGACCGGGGATTTCCGGATGGGCGCAGGTGGAACAAGGTTATGCAGCGGAAGTGGACGGAATGAAATTGAAACTCGAATACGATTTTTATTATATTCAAAGATTTTCACTTTGGCTTGATATTTTGATTTTTTTTAAGACTTTAAAAACAATTTTTACCGGTTTTGGATCTCGTTGAAGATCGTTGTTAGATAAAAATGAAGAATTAAATGGCTGTAAGGTAGAAGAATGTCGATTATAATCGCAATAACAGGACTATTGAATATAATGTTTTTGTATTTATTTGCGAGAAAAACAAGTCCTGTCTTGATTTTAATGCAGATTTACTGGTTTTTTTGGATGTTCTTATCTTCGTTTTCACTTACCGGATTACAGATTCCAACAGGTAAAACTTATTTTCTATACATATTGATGCTAACATCCGTTACGCTCGGCTCCGGATTGTTTTCTCTGCATACATTTATATCGAAAAGGAAAATTAAGCCGAAGTTTATTTCGATCCTTAAGATCGCAAATAAAAGGAAAGAAAAATATTATTTTATTTTTTTATGTCTTTTTATTTCTCCGATTGTGACGTTTTTCTTTTTGAAGTCATTGTATATTCAATTTTTAACCAATGAATCGATGCCTTCCGATTATCGAAGTATGGCTTTTGGTCTTTTTGGGGAATCGATTTTATTCGGGAAAAATATATATTTATATTATTACGCTTCTATAATTCAGCCATTGTTGTACGCTTCGCTTTTTTTAGGCGTAGCCTTCTTGCTTAGATATAAGAAAAAACGAATTCTTCTTTTTGCTTTCTTTTTAGTCGCTATGGATACGTTGATGTTGTTGGGTAGATTCGGGTTTTATTATATTTTAATAATTCTTGTGTTGATTCTGGTTATAGTAATTTTTAGAAACCCGAAAGCAATTTTCGGGTCTGTAGCGGTAAAAGCAACTTTAGTTTCCATTCTTTTGATTGTGCTTTTTGTGTTTACTCTGGGATATATGAGAAGCGCAAAGAGGACATTTAATTTTTCGGAATTTGTGAATGTTTACATAATTGACTATCATACAGAATCATTTTCGATGTTTGACCATGAGTTAAAGGAAGAAAGTTCTACTTTGCATCAAAGAACGTATGGAAGAACCTCTTTGGGGGGTATTGAAAGAATGGTAACTTTTGCCCTAAATAGAGTATTTAAAACGAGCATTCCGGCCGAAAGTAATTTGTTAGGCGAGAATTTGCATAAATCGAGGTTGCTTGGATACACATTCGATGGAAAAGAGAAATACTACAATGCCTTTGGATCGGTGCTTTTCAATCTGTATAAGGACGGTGGAATCGTATTTATAATTTTTATGGGAATTCTTTTTGGGTATTTGGTATCGAAATACTCGGCTTCATTTATTTCTTTAAACGCGTATTCTTTGTCTATGCTTGCGGCATTGTTCTTTATAGGTATTTTCGGGATATTTAAGCCGATTTTGAGTGAATCACTGCAAATGACTATTTTGTTTCTGATTGTCTTTTGGCGCTTATAGGACTCCTTCAAGATTCAATAATGTGAATCGAAGTATTTGCGATCTTCCTTTCATTTTCGTTTTTGAAAGTTGAGTAGATGTATAAAAATATGGATTTACATTTTGAAGGAAACGAGACTGCTTAATAGCCCTTGAAGTTGGAACAAATTAAGGGTTATTGATTTGTGCTGGCAGTTTAGCTGCATCTTACCTTTAAGCATATTGTAATATGTTGAGTTTATAATAAATTATTCTATTTTTAATCGTTTGGAAATTATACAGAAAATATATAAACGTTATCCAAATCTTCCGAAAATTCTGCACAACAGCGGTTGGCTTTTCTTTGATAAGATATTTCGTATGGGAATGGGGATGTTCCTTGGTGTTTGGATCGCTAAATATTTGGGTCCGGATAATTACGGTAAGCTGAATTATGTGGTGGCATTCGTTGCGTTGGTCGGTAGTTTTACCAACCTGGGCTTAGATGGAATTGCAGTTCGAGAACTGATCAGGGACAAAACGGTTAAGGACGAAATCATATCGACTTCGTTTGTTTTACAATCAGGTGCGGGGCTTCTGGCGTATATAATAGCGATTTTGCTCGTTACGGTTCTAAGGCCCGCAGAATCCGATATCTTTTGGATGACTTTGATTGTCGGCTTTACATTAAGCTTTCGGGCGATTGGGGTAGTGAAATATTGGTATGAATCGCAAGTTTTATCAAAGTATCTTGTTTGGCTCGATAACGGTCTGTTTCTTCTATTTTCCGTGATTAGAATTTTTTTGATATTGAAAGGTTTTACTGTTATCGCTTTCGTATGGGCAGGATTCGTGGAATCCACGATTAGTTTGTTCGGCTACTATTTAATGTACAAATATCACAAGGGCGCGTTATCGATTCGACATGCCAATTGGCAACGAGCTCGTTCATTGATACATGATAGCTGGATGCTTTTATTATCGGGCCTTGCAATTATTGTCTACATGCGTATTGATCAAGTAATGATCGGTCAAATATTGGGAGACGAAGCTGTCGGTGTTTATACTGCGGCTGTAAAGATCAGTGAAGTTTGGTATTTCATTCCGACTGTAATCGCTTCTTCCGTTTTACCGTCACTGTTGAAAGCGAAAGAATTTAATCAAAAGGTTTATCTTGAACGTATCGCTCTGCTTCATTCTCTTATGTTTATAATATCGTTGCTTATCGCTATTCCGATGACCTTCCTGTCTGGCCCGATTATTGATTTTCTTTTTGGCGATGACTTTTCCGAGGCGGGACTCATACTGGCGATTCATATTTGGGCCGGAATTTTTGTTTTTTTAGGGATTGCAAGTAGTCGATATTTTCTTACTGAAAATTTACAAAGGGTAGATTTATATAAAAGTATTGTAGGTTGTTCGTCGAATATAGTTTTGAATTTTATTTTGATTCCTATGTATGGAGTGAAAGGAGCCGCAATCGCTACCGTAATTTCGCAATTTGCTGCAAGTGTACTTTTCAACGTTTTCTTGAAAAGAACCCGTGAAATATTTTTCATTCAGATGAAATCGATTCTTTTTTGGAACCTATTTCGAAAATGGAAACATTTACGAAAATCACTTGGATGACATTAAGTTAGTTTCAATCAGACTTTTTTGGATTATAAAAACGGAACGATCGAAAACGCAGTCTAAAAGATTGATCTTGACGATTCTTTTGAGAATTTTTTCTTTTCAATGTTACCATACAAAAAGAAATTCAAGGTTGGTGGTATTTCCTCAGTGGACTTAACAAAGGAAAAGGTTTGAGTATTCATGAAATTAGCACCGATTGCACTTTTCGTTTATAACCGGCCACAGCATACAAAGATTACCATTGAAGCTCTATTAAAGAACGGTTATGCAGATAAATCGGAGCTTTTCGTTTTCTGCGACGGACCAAAAAACGATAGCCAATTGAATAAAATCAATGAAGTCAGAGCTGTTGCCAAAAATGTTGTTGGCTTTAAAAGCGTTACGATCATTGAAAAAGAACAAAACAACGGTTTGGCCAATTCGATTATTTCCGGAGTTTCTGAATTAATCGAAAAATACGGGAAGGTAATCGTTTTAGAAGATGATATGACTACGTCTCCTTTTTTCTTGACATACATGAATCAGGCTTTGGAAAAATATGAAAGTGAAGATCGAGTGATTTCTATTCATGGATATCGTCTCCCTATCCATGGAAATACTCCTGAAACTTTCTTTCTTAGAGGCGCTGATTGCTGGGGGTGGGGGACTTGGAAAAGAGGTTGGGATTTATTCGAAAGGGATGGGCAGAGACTTTTGAATGAACTATATTCGAAAAAGATAACGTATGATTTCGATATGAAAGGGGCATACCCTTATACTCAGATGCTTACTGACCAAGTTTCAGGTAAAAATGATTCCTGGGCGATTCGTTGGCATGCTTCCGCCTTTTTAAGGGATAAATTAACGTTATATCCCGCGAGATCCTTAATACTAAATATCGGATTGGATACTTCCGGAACTCATTGCGAGGCAACGGATGAATTTGATGTGGAATTGAGTCGGGTTCCGATTCGATTGGAAACGATAAAAATCGAAGAGAATTTGTTTGCTAAAAACTTATTCCGAGATTATTACAGAAATCGTAAAAGACGATTAATTTCAGAAAAAATTACGAAATTGTTTCATCGTTATTTACATTATCTCACCAAACCTTTCGATCTATTAAAGGTTAAGTAAATTTTTGGAATTAACTGCTTCAAGAAGCGCTTGTCGAAATTAGTATGATGAAGAAACGAAGATTTCCCTGAAGCCGATGAATTTTGGGATAGCACGCCATTTGTTTTGATCGCTGGGTGATATTATGTTTATTCAATATTTAAAAAAAATAATTATATACCTTTTTCCTCCTGTCGTATTGGATTTCATCAAATTCTTTCTAAGAACTTTCAAACAACTGACGGCGAAATTTGGAATTATCGATAAAGTAAATATTCTCCAATATGGATTTAATGGAATATTTCATACTTGGGAAGAGGCAGCGAATCTATGCGGTTCCTATGATTCTAAGGTAATTCTTGAAAAATGTAAAAATTCCCTTTTGAAAGTCAAGCGTGGCGCTGCAGTGTATGAAAGGGATTCTGTTATCTTCGATGAGATTCAATATTCCTGGCCTTTACTGGCAAGCTTGATGTATGTTGCCGCTAAATCCGACGGTGAGCTGAAGATATTAGACTTTGGGGGATCTTTAGGAAGTAGCTACTATCAGAATCGACTTTTTCTGAAGGGGATCAAGAATGTATCTTGGAATATTGTCGAACAAGAAGAATTCGTTAAAGAGGGAAAATTAAATTTTCAAGATGAGAATTTGTTTTTTTATGAAAGTATAGATTCTTGCATTCAAGAACGCAATATTAACGTTTTTCTTGCGTCAAGTTCGCTGCCTTATATTAAGGATCCTTTTAGTCTTATAAAAACTATCATTAAATATGATTTTCCTTATATTCTTATAGATCGAACCTATTTTATAGATTTGCCCAAATCGATTGTGTCCGCTCAGAGAGTTCCTTCTGAAATTTATGAAGCGTCTTACCCTGCTTGGTTTTTTAATTTTAGTGAATTCGTAAACGCTTTTTCGGGTAAATATAAAATGATCACCACTTTCGACAGCTATTTGCAAGCCTCAAGTCGTTTGAATTCAGTCACGACGAGAGAAATGGGAATGTTTTTCGAAATTAAGAAGTAAGAAGCGAATGAAATACCTTTGTACATTATTTGATTCTAATTATTTGCCGCTCGGATTATCTTTATACGATTCGATTAAACGTCATTTCGGTAATTTTCATCTTTGGATTCTTGCTATGGATGATAAGTCATATTCCTTTTTAAAGGAGCTTTCTTTGACGAACGTTACAGTCCTTGCTTTAAGCGATGTCGAAGCAGAAGATGTGTTAACCGCAAAAAACAATCGGACTTGGCAAGAATACTGTTGGACTTTGAGTCCGGTTTTGCCTTCCTTTATTTTAAATCGTAACTCGGACATTGACCATATAACATATCTTGATTCCGATATTTATTTTTACTCGGATCCCAAGCCGATATATGATGAAATCGGTGAAAATTCAGTTATGATTATTCCGCATCGTTTCCCGGATCGTTTGAAGCACCTGGAAACAAACGGAATTTATAATGTCCAAATGGTATATTTCAAGCGCGATGAGATCGGAATGAAATGTTTGAATCGATGGCGGGAGCAATGTATTGAATGGTGTTATTCAAGACTGGAGACAAATCGTTTCGGAGATCAAAAATATTTAGATGTATGGCCTCAAACTTATGAAAGAGTTTGTGTTTTAAAAAACGAGCAATCGGGGGTTGCGCTCTGGAACATTGAGAGATACGATGTCAAGCTAAGAAACGAGGCGATTTTAATTGATGGGCTTCCTTTAATATTTTATCATTTTCACATGTTTAAGTTCTATTCAGGCAGTATATATAGCACAGGTGTTACCGCTTACAATTTGAATTTTATCAATATGGAATCCATCTATATGACTTATGTGGATCAAGTCGTGGACGTCGTAATTAGATACAAGCTAAAATTGAAAAAGTTAAATGTATTCGAGATTTTTGCGCTGATTGATCGCAGAAATTTTTATGCGACTTCTTATTTTACTAAATTGTTTTGGGAAACTTTTCTTTTTGGTTTCGTAAGAGTAAAAAGGTTTGTTGCATGTATTTATACTCTTTTGAGAAAAGTTTATTTGAATGCTTAGCTCGAACACGTAGTTAGAGTATTTTAGATATATGATATCATGAGTTTGTAAAAAGTGTTTTATTGAAATGCACGATTGAGGTGCTCTTATGAATAAAGTTTCGGGAATGGATGAGATTATAGTAAAACATTCTGGATATATCAGCTTAAAGAAGGTCCATGATGATAGGGACGGTAACTTAATTATTATGGAGGCTCTTCGTGACGTTCCATTTGAAATTAGACGAGCATATTACATTAATAATTTGGAAAATTCGGTGAGTGTAAGAGGATTGCATGCACACAAAAACACTGAACAAGTAATATTTTGCATTAGCGGCAGCTTCACGCTCGGGCTTGATGACGGAAAAGCGAAACAAAAAATTCTTATGAATAAAGACAATATAGGAGTTCTTCTCGGCAGAATGCTTTGGCATTCGATGGAAGACTTTTCATCTGGATGCGTTCTTTTGGTGGTAGCATCCGATTATTATAAAGAAGAGGATTATATAAGAAATTACTCGGAATTTATCCGGTTAGTGAATGAAGATGTTCTATGATTGAATATGAAAATTTACATTTGTCCAATGCACCGTACGTCGCCGAGTATAAAAGGAAAATTTCGGAAGTTCTTGATAGCGGATGGTTTATTTTAGGAAAAGAGGTTTCTAATTTTGAAGATCAATTCGCCCAATACAATGGCAACCGACACTGTGTTGGGGTCGGAAATGGATTGGATGCATTGATTCTCTCATTAAAAGCTCTAAATTTAGAAAAAGATTCGGAAATCATTGTTCCTTCAAATACGTATATAGCTTCGATTTTAGCGATTTTGCATGCAGGTTTTAAGCCAGTTTTAGTAGAGCCGGATTTGGAAACTTACAATATCGACCCTAAAAAGATAGAAGAGAAAATTAGCCATAGAACAAAAGGAGTATTGGTTGTTCATTTATATGGTAAACCTTGCGAAATGGATTCGATACTGCACATTAAGGAAAAGTATAACCTTTTTTTAATAGAAGACTGTGCTCAAGCGCATGGATCTTTATATAAAGGAAAAAAAACGGGTACCTTTGGCGAAATAAGTGGATTTAGTTTTTACCCGACTAAAAATTTGGGTGCGATCGGAGACGGTGGTGCAGTCGTAACAGACAATTTGGAATATTTTGAAATTATTCGGAAATTAAGAAATTACGGTTCTTCAGTTAAATATAGAAACGAATTATTAGGATTTAATTCTCGTCTGGATGAAATCCAGGCTGCTATATTAAGTATAAAACTCAAATACCTGGATATAAATAATCGATATAAACGAAGCTTAGCCAAGATTTATTTGGAAAATTTGAAAAGTGATTTTGTAAAACCTTCGGTTTCTTCGGAAACCTACGATGTTTATCATATCTTTAATATACGTCATGAAAAAAGGGATGAACTCCGTGAATTCCTTCTAAAAAATGAAATCAGAACTGAAATTCACTATCCTATTCCTCCGCATAAACAATTGGCAATGCGTGAAGTTTTTGAATCTACGGATGGCGATTTCCCGATATCGGAGGAAATTCACAACACAACGTTAAGTCTCCCTATTTCTACGTTTCACACTGCGGACGATATCTATAACATCGTAAATGTTATGAATACATTTTAAAACGTTTGAGAAATTAAGGATGTTCGTTCTTGAATTCAATTAAACTTACTGTCGTCACGATTAATTTAAACAATGTTTCCGGATTAAAGGCGACCGTAGGAAGTGTTCTATCCCAGACCCTCAAAAATTTTGAATATTTTGTGGCGGATGGAATGTCAACGGACGGCGGAAAAGAATATTTAGAATCGTTAACGGACCCAAGGCTTAACTTCGTTTGCGAGAAAGATCAAGGTATTTATTTCGCTCAGAATAAAGGTATAAAAATGACGAACGGAGAATATATCCTTTTCCTAAACTCTGGAGATGTTTTAGCAAAGGATACTACTCTTGAAGAGATACTTTCATCTCAACTTTCATCGGATTTAATTTACGGAGATATGTTTATAGAATCTGTCACAGGCTTTAGAAAATTAGGAAAACAACCTTCCAAAATATCTTTGACTCACTTGTTGTTGGATACAATTTGGCACCCAGCATGCCTAATCAAGAGAGATCTTTTTGATAAATTTGGTCTGTATAATACTGAATTTAAAATTGTTGCAGATTACGAATTTTGGCTGAGAATATTTTCCTCTAAAAGCGTTTCGATTAAATATATTCCTGTAGTTTTTTCCAAATTTAATTTAGAAGGACTTAGTTCCGCCCCTGAAAATCGCACTCGGTTGATTCGCGAAAGAGAGATTGCTCAATCTTTATACTACGATAGATCAACTCTATTTTTATTTCGGGATATACCCAGCCTTGTAAGATCGTTTTTCTTTGTTTGTCGATCGTTTTTGAAAAAGTTCCTTATAACAATTAATTTGATAAGGAGATAGAATTCGATTTTTTATACAAAGAGTGTAATAAATCTGGATAATTCAGTCATATCATAATGGTTCATAATAAAGCGGAAATTTTAGTCTCTGTAATCATTCCTTGCTACAATTACGGCGAATATATAGATCAAGCTGTTCAGAGTGTATTGGATCAGACTTATAAAAATTGCGAAATTGTGATTGTCAACGATGGTTCAGATGATGAACGGACGCTAGCAAGTTTTGAAAAATACAAAGAAAGAGAAGGATTCATAGTAAAGTCGATTTCTAGATCTGGCCCTTCAGTAGCGAGGAATATCGGTATTGGTTTAGCAAACGGAGAATTCATTCTTCCATTAGATTCTGATGATAAGATACATAAGGATTATATTTCGGATGCGTTGGCAGTATTTGCGAAAAAGCCTTCTCTCGGAATAGTATATTGTGAAGCAGAGTTTTTTGGAGCGATGCATGGAAAATGGAATCTTCCCAATTATAGATTTCCCGATATTCTTTTAGATAATTGTATTTTCGTATCGGCCCTCTTTAGGAAATCCGATTGGGAGGAAGTGGGAGGGTTTAATGAGAATATGAAGAATGAATGGGAAGATTACGACTTTTGGCTCAAGCTTATCGAGCGAGGTCGAGACGTTTATAGGATTCCGAAAGTGTTGTTCTATTATAGAAGGGGGCACGTTTCCCGATCAAGTCGATCCATTGAAATGTTTTTGCCTTTGTATCTTCAAATATTCGAGAATCATAAACAATTATATCTAGATAATATTCAAACTTTATTTATGAGACATTTACAGGTAAAGGAACTGGAAGAAGAATTCTTAATCTTAAGTAAAATCCCGATTGTTTACAGATTTCTTAAGGTTTTTGCACGTTTCATAAAATTTCTCGTTTTCGTTAAAAAGGATCTTTTTCATATTTGATCCTTTATTTAGATTTTTCCTTTTATTTAATTCGCCTTCCTGCTTAGCGTCAAAATTTTGTATTTAAAGCAGACTCCGTTTTTATATATAGAAGTCCCATGCAATTTAAACGATTTCCGATCGACGGTCCCGTTCTGATCGAACCGAAAGTGTTCGGCGACGAGCGGGGATTCTTTTTTGAATCCTTCAAAGATTCCGCTTTCAAGCAAGAAAACATTCCCACCGATTTTTTTCAGGACAATCATTCCCGATCCGCACGCGGCGTCTTAAGAGGGATGCACATGCAGATTCCTCCTTACGAACAAGGAAAACTGGTTCGAGTGGTGCGTGGAAGGGTGATCGATGTCGTCGTCGATATTCGAGTCGGTTCGCCCACCTTTGCACAGTGGGTTTCGGTCGAGTTATCGGAAGAGAACAAAAATATCTTCTGGGTTCCTCCCGGTTTCGCGCACGGCTTTATTACTTTAGAAGACAAAACGGATTTCTTATATAAGGTGACGCAGGAATACAATCCCAAGAACGAGGTCGGAATCCGATGGAACGATCCCGCGCTTGGTATTCCTTGGAAAACCTGGTTGCCTGATTCCGATTTTATCGTCTCTCAGAGAGATCAAGAAACCCCGCTCCTGGCGGATTTTAAAAGTCCATTCGTATATTAGAATATGATTTATTATACCGGCAAAAACGGTCAGCTCGGCTGGGAATTGTCCAATCGCTTGAATGCAATCGGATTGGAATCGATCGGTTTCGGAAGAGAGGATTGGGATCTGACAAATCCGGAAGCTGCCGAAACCATCCTTGCAAAAAATCCGAAGGTATTGATTCACTGCGGCGCTTATACCGCCGTTGATAAGGCCGAATCCGATCGCGAGACCGCTTATAAGGTTAATTCCGAGTCCGTAAAAGGAATCGCGGAAGAATGTTACAAAAGAAACATTCGATTGATCTACGTTTCCACCGATTTCGTTTTTGATGCGGGTTCCGATACGATCGAAGACGTGATTCGATTTTGGAAACCGAATTCTCCTTTATCTCCTAAGGGTGTTTACGGCCTTTCGAAAGCGGAAGGGGAGAATTGGATACGAAAGACATTCGGAAACTCCGGAGGCGCGAACATCGTTCGCACTAGCTGGGTTTATTCTTCTAATGGAAATAACTTTCCTAAAACGGTTCTTCGTCTTTTGGCCGACGAGAATCGACCGGAATTGAAAGTGATCGAAGATCAACTCGGTCGTCCCACTTGGGCCGGAAGACTTGCCGATTTTATAATATTCTTAGTTCAAGGAATTCTAAAGGGAGAATCCTATCCGCAGACGTTGCATTTTTCGAATTCTGGAACCGCAAGCTGGTTCGATTTTGCAGTTGCCGTTCGCGACGAAGCGTATTCTGCCTCGTTAATCCGAAGTTCAAAACCGATTCTGCCGATTCCGACGGAGAGTTACCCGACGCCGGCGCCTAGACCTCGCTATTCTATTTTAGATTTGGAAGAAACCAGAAAGATATTCGGACCGATTCCTCATTGGAGAGAAGACTTAAAACTTTGTCTTGAAGAGATCGCTTCGATATCCGGAAAAAAAGTATGAAGAAAATTTTAGTAACCGGAGGGGCCGGTTTTATCGGTTCCAATTTCGTTCATCTTCTTTTGGAAGATACTCGCGAATATCAAGTAATCGTTTTAGATAAACTTACGTATGCGGGAAATTTGAAAAGTCTGGATCGTTGGAAAAACGATTCCCGTTTTATTTTCGTCAAAGCGGATATCGCCGATAAGGATCAAGTCGGCGACGTTTTTCAAAAACACGAATTCGATTTTGTTGCTCATTTTGCTGCTGAAAGTCACGTCGACCGATCGATTACGGGACCGGAAGAATTCGTTCGGACGAACGTCCTCGGAACGTTTTATCTTTTGGATGCTGCGCGTTTGCAATGGAAGAATTCTTTTGATGGAAAAAAATTCCTTCACGTCTCGACGGACGAGGTGTTTGGAACGTTAGGCGACACCGGATTCTTTACCGAAGAAACTCCGTATGCTCCGAATTCTCCGTATTCGGCGTCCAAGGCAGGTTCGGATCATCTGGTGCGTTCTTACTTTCATACCTATCACATGCCTGTCGTTACGACGAATTGTTCCAATAACTACGGGCCGTATCATTTTCCGGAAAAGCTGATTCCGTTGATGATCCTGAATTGTCTTCACGGAAAACCGCTTCCCGTTTACGGAGACGGAAAGAATATTCGAGATTGGTTATATGTTAAGGATCATTGCGAGGCGATTCGTGTCGCTCTATTTCAAGGAAAGCCGGGCGAAACATACAACATCGGCACCCGAAACGAAAAAAGAAACATCGATATCGTAAATTCGATTTGTTCGATTATGGACGAACTTCATCCGGCCGGGGCGCCGCATTCGAAGTTGATCCAATACGTAAAGGACAGACCGGGACACGACTTCCGTTATGCGATCGATCCTTCTAAGATTGAAAAAGAACTCGGATGGAAGCCTAAATTCAGTTTCGAGACCGCTCTTCGGGAAACGATTCAGTGGTATTTGGAAAACGAATCCTGGTGGAAGGAAATTCTTTCCGGTCAATACAAAGAATATTATGAAAGTCAGTATGAGAAACGTTAGATGAAATCAAGAAAGGGAATTATTCTCGCGGGCGGTTCGGGCACCAGACTTTATCCGGTGACCCATGTGATCTCCAAACAACTTCTTCCGGTTTACGATAAGCCGATGATCTATTATCCGCTAACGACGCTTATGTTAGCGGGGATTCAAGATATTCTCATCATCTCCACGCCGCAAGCGACTCCGATGTATAAGGAGCTTTTAGGGGACGGAAAACAATGGGGAATCAACATTGAATATGCGATTCAACCGGATCCGGGCGGACTCGCACAAGCATACTTGATCGGAGAGAAGTTCGTAAACGGACATCCTTCCGTTTTGATCTTGGGCGATAATATTTATTTCGGACATGATCTTTCCGCGCTTTTATCGGGCGCTTACGAGAGGACTTCCGGTTCGACCGTTTTTGCGTATCCGGTTCATGATCCGGAGCGATACGGAGTGGTGGAATTCGATTCGAATCGGCGAGCGATTTCGATCGAAGAAAAACCCGTTCAACCGAAATCGAATTACGCAGTTACAGGGCTTTATTTTTATGACGAGGACGTAGTGAACATCGCGAAATCCATCAAACCTTCTCCAAGGGGAGAATTGGAAATCACCGATGTGAATAAGGTCTATCTCGAACGGGGCACTTTGAACGTGCAGGTGATGGGACGCGGCTACGCTTGGCTTGATACGGGAACGCACGAATCGCTTTTGGAAGCTTCGGTCTTTATCGAAACGATCGAAAAAAGACAGGGTCTGAAGGTGGCTTGTCCCGAAGAGATCGCGTTTCGAAAAGGTTTTATCAACGCGGCCGACCTTGAAAAATTGATCGAGCCTTTGAAAAAGAACGGATACGGACAATATCTCTCCAAGGTTCTTCACGAGAAAATCTTTTAATTGTGTAACTGGCTATGATATTTTTTAAATTTCTTGGGACGATGTTCTTGTTTAAAATAAATATTCGCCAACTCGAGCTGCTTTCCCCGTTTCGTAAAAAATAAAATCGATGCCAAAAAAATTTTCTCCGTTAGCCGTAATCGTTACGTACAATCCGGAATTTTCGAAAACGTTCCGGAACATCCTGAATTTAAACGAGAACAAGGTTCCCGTTCTGGTCGTAGACAATCATTCCAAGAATACGGAAGCGATCCGCTCTCAAATCAAAAAACCGAATCTTCTTTTGGAGAATTCGAAAAACCTCGGATTGGGATTCGCTCTTAACAGAGGAATCGCATACGCAAAGAAGAACGGATATTCTCACGTTTGGCTGTTTGATCAGGATAGTTTATTGGAGTCAACGGCTGCTCGAGTCTTTTTGGAGAAGGTGAAGACGTTCGAGCAAGAAGCATCGCTCGGACAAAGCAAAGTTGCTTCGTTCGGCCCGAATATTTTCGATTCCGTTAAGAATCGAAACATATACGGCTTGAACGAAACTTCGGATGCTATCTTGGACGCTTCCTTTTTGATTACGTCCGGCAGTTATTATCCATTGCATGTCTTCGACGAAGTCGGACCGATCCAAGAGGATTTTTTTATCGATTATCTCGATTACGAATGGTGTTTTCGCGCGAATCACAAGGGTTATGTTCATAAGATCATCGCCACTGCGAAGATGAATCATTCGATCGGAAATCGTTCCAAAAACATATTCGGAATCTTTAAAATAGCGATTCATTCTCCCTTTCGTTGGTATTTCTTGTTTCGAAACGGGATTTGGATGTGTAAACTTCCGCATGTGCCCTTTCGATTTAAATTGGAACTATTCATAAAGTCTTCTCTTCGATTGGTTCTCCTTCCGTTGTTCGGCGATTCGATTGTTCAAACCTTTCGTCATATTCTTCACGGAATTCGAGACGGGTTTGCAGGCGGACAGTCTTCGTTTTATAAAAATCTGATCGGTGCTGACTCGGATTCTATCTCTCATTGAACCGTTTCCCTTTTTGTGCGGAAGAATTTCTTGAAACAAGATTTTTTCTACGTGCAGACTTTCATCGCCGCTGATCGGCTTTTTCGAAAATAAATACAAATCAGGTGACAGTTTGAATTTCGGCGTTACAGTTTCGATCGTATTATATAAACCGAATCTTTTGATTTTAAAGGAATCTTTGGAATCGCTTTTAGCCTCCGTCGCTTATCAAATTTCTAAGAATGATTCGAAAACGCGGTTTCAAATCGATGTCGTTGATAATTCGCCTTTGTTCTCGCAAGAGGTTCAAAGTTTTCTGAACGATTGCGCCAAAAAGCGGGAGTTTAAGAAACAAGTCGCATTTCGCTACATACACATGCCGGAAAATCCGGGTTACGGAGCCGCAAACAATCGTTCCATTTTAGAGTCGAAAACGAAATACCATCTCGTTCTCAATCCGGATATTAAAATGATTCCGCAGACGTTGGATGCATGCGCGCGTTATTTGGAACAACATTCTTCGTGCGACGCTGTGGTTCCTTCCGTTTGGGATTGGGACAGCGACGGTAAAAACGTTTCTACGATGCAGTTTTTGGTGAAGTCGTATCCGACCGTTTTCGTTTTGTTTTTGCGGTCCTTTGCTCCGAAATTTTTGAAATCGTTTTTTCAAAAGAACATAGACGAATACGATTTAAGAGAAAAGGACTGGAGCCAAACCCAGGAATCGGTTCCTCTCGTAAGCGGCTGTTTTATCTTCGCGAAAACGGAATCGTTGCAGAAGATCGGAGGCTTTGATGAAAATTTCTTTTTGTATTTCGAGGATTTCGATTTATCGATGCGCTTAAAACGAAAAGACTACTTGCCTAAGGTGAAAATCTTTCACAAGGGCGGTAATTCTTCCAAAAAAGGTTTTTTGCATATTCGACTTTTTGTAACTTCCGCATTTCGTTTTTTTATGAAATTCGGTTGGAAGCTGATTTAAACCATTCAACATATACCGGTCTTTACGACCGTACTAAAACACGATGCGTAATCTGATTTCGATTCTAAGTATCTTATCCGTAATATTCGTTTTATTTTTTATACAGATTCAGTTTGCGATTCCTCTCGGAGTCGCGATTATGATCTGCATATTTTGTTTGGCCGCCACGTTTTGGGTTTTAGAACCGATTCCGGGTTATGCGACTTCGATTCTGATTCTTTTTCTGGAGATTTTGTTTTTTGCGAATCCTGCCGGAATCGAAGCTTTGAAATTTCAGCAGGGCAAAAATCCGGCGGTTTCGGTATTTTTGTCATCGATCGCGGATTCTTCCATTATTCTTTTTTTAGGCGGTTTCGTTTTAGCAAAGGCTTGTGTGAAAACGGGACTGGACCGTTTTCTTGCAAACCGGATCATCCGCAAATTCGGGACCAAGAGTCATCAAGTTCTACTCGGTTTTATGTTCACCACGGGTTTTATCTCGATGTGGATGAGCAATACCGCGACGACTTCGATGATGATCGCTCTTTCGTTTCCCTTGTTTCAGATTCTTCCGGAAAAAGAACCGTTTCGAAAAGCGCTTCTTTTGGGGATTCCGTTCGCAGCGAATATCGGAGGAGTGGGGACTCCGATCGGTTCTCCGCCGAATATCATCGCAATGGGTATTTTAAAACAACAAGGCGTTGTAGTTTCGTTCGGAACTTGGATGCTCTTTGCGGTTCCTCTTGTGGTCGTTTTGATTTTGTTCGCGTGGTTTCTTCTTTTGAAATTGTTTCCGGAAAACGGTTCTTTGGATTTGATCGTTGAATTTCCCGAACCGGAAGGCGGAACGAAATCTTTCTCGTTTCGAACGACATCCGTGATTTTTTTAGGAACGGTCGCGCTTTGGTTTACGGAGAATCTGCACGGAATTCCCGCGGGAGTGATCGCGTTATTGCCTTTGATCCTTTTTCCTACGTTCGGAATTTTGAATGAAAAAGACATCAACTCTTTGGAATGGTCCGTTCTGCTTTTGATCGCCGGTGGGATCGCGATCGGCGTGGGACTTCAACAGAGCGGAATGAGCCTTTGGTTTTCGGAAATCCTCAAACCTATTACAAAACCGGAATATGCGGTAAGTGTGTTGTTCCTTCTCTGCATTTTGAGCCTTTTGCTCAGTACGTTCATGTCGAATACGGCCGCTACGAATCTTTTGGTTCCGTTTGCGTTTCCTTTGTCCGCGATTATTTTACCCGGATCGGAAGCGTATCTTTTGGAGATTTGTCTCGGCATCGCTCTTTCCGCTTCCTTAGCGATGTCGCTTCCCGTAAGCACTCCGCCGAATGCGATCGCGTATGCGGTGGGCGGTTTTGAAATCAAGGATATGATCAAGGCCGGTTTACCGGTCGGAATTTTCGGTTTGATTTTGACGCTGGCGGCCTATTTTACATTTTTATAATGTTGTTTCGAAGGTATTCGGTTCCATTTCTCTTGATTCTTCTCTAATCTTTTCCCGCCTACGATTCAGATTTCCCTTTCCATTTAGTTTCCTCCCTTCCCAATCTGCCTTAACTTCCAATTTCAATTCTTTTCGTCCTTCCGCGTTTTCTGTTTCCTTTTGATCCGTATTGTTTCTCCTTCCTTTGTCCGCGTTTTGTTTGAATCGTGAATTAAAAAAATAGAGGAATCGGAAAAAAAAATGGGAAAAATACTTGAAGAGAACCATATTTATGGAACCGTAAAAGGGTGAAAACGACTTTAGAAATACCGGATACATTGTTTAAAAAAGCGAAAATAAAAGCGGCAGAGAGAGGAATTTCTATGAAAGCCTTGGTCATAGAGTCGTTGGCACATACTTTAGAAATGGAGGAAGCCGTAAGAAAAAAGGACGCCGAGAAGGGTTTCGCCGCCAATCATCACGGATGGCCCGTTCTTTCCAAAAAGAAAGGCGTAAAAGTTACGGAAACGATCATCAATAATATCAAGGAGGAAATCGGCTAAAATGGGTTATCTTTTAGACGCAAATGTTTTGATCGCGCTCAGCGATTCCAATCATACGTTCCACCAAGCGGCTTGGCGGTGGTTTGATCGGAAGACGAAGGCCGGTTGGTCCACTTGTCCGATTACGCAAAACGCTCTTGTCCGGATTCTAAGCCATCCATCGTATCCCGGAAGTCCGGGCGGTGTGGAGGTCGCCTCGGAAATTTTACATTCTCTTCTGAAAGTGAAAGGACATCGGTTTATACCCGACAATATTTCCCTCGATTCTTCTTCATTATCTTTTGATTCTACTTCGATTCATTCCAAACAACTGACGGATATTTATCTTCTTGCCTTAAGCGTTCATCACAAAGTCAAGTTTGCGACGTTCGATTCTAAGATTCCATACAAGGCGGTGGATTACGGAAAAGAACATCTCGAAGTGATCGCCGCTTGAGTTTATCTTAGAAACATCTCAAAAGGAACGTTTCGTCCTTTCCCGCTTATGAAAGAAATTTTTAACGATTGTCCGGTTTTATTTTTTAAGAATCGGAAAGAATGGGCGGCTTGGTTGAAAGCGAATCACCGATCCGATTCCGCGATTTGGATCAAACTCGCCAAAAAGGAATCCTCGATTCCTTCGATCACGTATGCCGAAGCGCTGGAAGTGGCCCTTTGTTACGGTTGGATCGACAGTCAAAAACAGAAATACGATGCTTCGCATTGGCTTCAAAGATTTTCGATTCGAGGTTCTAAAAGTATTTGGTCCAAGATCAATCGAGAGAAGGCGGAACAGTTGATCGCTTCCAAAGGAATGAAAGCTCCGGGACTTGCGGCCGTCGAAGCGGCTAAGAAAGACGGAAGATGGGATAAGGCTTACGCATCGCAAAGTAAGATGGAAGTTCCGGAGGAATTTCAAAAACTTTTGGATAAGAATTCCTCCGCCAAAAAGTTCTTTGAAACTCTGAATTCCGCGAATCGTTACGCGATTCTTTTTCGGATTCACAATGCAAAGAAGGAGGAAACCAAAATCAAACGGATGAAAGAGTTCGTGGAGATGTTAAAAAGAAAGGAAACTCTTCATTAAACCGCTTTTTCAACGGGAAGGGCGTATTTACCCGCATGGTTCTCTCCGAAAATTCCCGAAAAAAATCTTTCCAATCTCGGATGAAATGGAGAACTTACCCACAGTGCTTTTTTCTTCCCTTCAGATGTCTTATTCACTTTTATCTAAAATTTATTTCCAATTGAAATCTCGATTCGTTCTTCGTTTTGCAACGGCCGCTTTTTTTATTCCCCTTTTCTTTCTTTCCTGTATTCCCGGTTTTTTAAAAGATTCTTCTTCGGAAGCGAACGAATCGAATTCTCCCTCCGCTCTGGAGATCATCCAAGACAAGATCGACGCGGTTCTGCATCCCGAACACAACCGCGATCCCGAACTGCTCAAGGTTTTGGCGGGCGGGGACGTTATGTTCAATTGGGGAATCCGCGACACGATTCAGAAACACGGAGAAATCGCGCCCGTGGAAGGTTTGAAATCCTTGTTCGGAGAAGCGGACTTCCGCATGGTCAATCTGGAAACTCCGGTCGTCGCTTCCAAAACGGAAGAATCCAAAAAGGCTTATATCTTTACCGCACACGAAAAGGATCTTGATTCCCTGAAATTTTTGGGGATCGACATGGTCTTTCTCGGAAACAATCATTCCTTCGATCACGGTCCGAACGGAATGGTCGAGACGTTAAACATATTAAATAAGAATAATATTCTAAATATCGGCGCGGGTAAGAAGCTTCCGGACGTATTCGATCCGTTGCATCTCAGCCTGAAAGGTTCGGACCTGAGAATTCATTCCGTTACGGCGATCGCCGAACAATCGCATTACGCGACTCCTACGAAATCGGGCGTTGCTCCGTTTGTTCTCCCTTCCTTGCAGGCGGCTTTTTTCGAACGCCGTCCCGTTCGCCGGGGAAACCCTCCACCGGTGCGGATCGTTTCCCTGCACTGGGGAGTCGAATATTCTCCCTTTCCGACTCCCGATCAAAGAAAGGTCGCGCGCGCATTGATCGATTCCGGCGTTAAAATCGTGATCGGTCATCATCCGCATATTCCGCAAGGAGTGGAATTGTATCGGGGTGGGGTGATTTTGTATTCGCTCGGGAATCTGATTTTCGGAAGTAGGAACTCCTACCTCAATCACAATCTAATCGCCATTCTTCATATCCGCAAGAATGTCTTGGAAACCGTGGAACTCGTTCCGATCTTCGGTAAGTTCCAAAAAGAGGACCACAAAATCCGTCCGGTTCAAGGCAAAGAAGCGCAGGAGTTCCTACAAGAGATCGCGGTTCTTTCGAGCGAACTCGGAACCAAGCTTCGAGTCGAGGAAGAAAGGGCATTTCTGGACCTAAAGGTCAATTCTCCCTTGACCCCGGGCTCTAAACGCAAAAAATAGGTTAAATTATCGGTTCTTCTGCTCGCCGCGAACCGCAGGCGGGCTATAACCATAGGGGAAACTTTTGAGAAACTACGAACTCACCACCATCACACGTGTGAGCGCGCGGGAAGCTGCAAAGTCCGAAATTCAGGATACTTTGAAGAAATTCTCCGTGAGCATCACCTCCGACGAAGATTGGGGCCAAAGAAAACTCTGGCATCCGATCAAACACGAAGAGCAGGGCATTTTCCATCACTACAAATGCAGCGCGGATCCAGGCGCCATTGAAAAAGTGGAAAAGGAATTCTTAATCAACCAGAACATCCTTCGTTCTATGGTTGTGCGCCTCAATGGCTAATGATATCAACAGAGTGACTCTGGTCGGCCGCTTAACGCGGGACCCCGAGTTCAAATCGATCAACGGGACTTCTCTCGTTAACTTCTCCTTGGCCAACGGCCGGACCTACGTGTCTAACGGAGAAAAAAGAGAAGAGTCTCACTTCTTCGATTGTGAAGTCTGGGGAAAACCGGCTGATATCATTCAACAATACTGCAAAAAAGGAAAGCAGATTGCCATTGAAGGAAGACTGAAGCAGGACACTTGGGAAACCCCCGAAGGAAAGAAGGCTTCGCGGATCCGAATCGTAGTTGAGAACTTTCAACTCCTCGGTTCCAGAGACGATTCTTCTTCCTCTTCATCGGGCGGCTCCTCTTCCTCCGGAGGAAATTCTTATCCATCCTCTCCGGAATACTACAGCCCTGCACCGGATGGTGACGACGACATACCGTTTTAATGAGGTACACTTATGAGTGAAAACGAAATCAAAGAAGAACGTTCCGAAAGACCGGAACAAGGCGACGCTTCCGCTGAAATGGAAGGCAAGCCGCAGAGAAAACAGAACAAATACAAGAAGAAGGTTTGCCGTTTTACAGCAGATCCCGAACTTGCAAAACAAATCAATTATAAGAACATCGAGCTTCTGGAAAGATTCATCACCAACCGCGGTAAAATCATTCCAAGAAGAATTACGGGAACCAGCGCTCGTTATCAAAGAGTTCTCGCTCGTGAAATCCGCAAAGCAAGAAGCATCGGTCTTCTTCCTTACAAGGTGAACTGAGGTACGAACATGAGAGTGATCTTACAAAAAGACGTTATCAATCTCGGAGACGCCGGAGATACGAAAGAAGTTGCCGACGGTTACGCAAGAAACTTCTTATTTCCAAAACGACTCGCAGTTCGTGCAAACGAAGGAAACACCAAAGCGGCTCTTCACCAGAAGAAGTTGGGCGAACTCAAACGTGAAAAACGTAAAAAAGCGATGGAAGGAGTTTCCGCAAGTCTGAACGGGAAAGAATACGATATTCTCGTGAAAACGGGCGGCGGAGATAAACTTTTCGGAGCCGTTACTCCGATCGACGTCGCTGCCATTCTGAAAAAGAATGGGGTCGAACTCGATAAGAGAAAAATCGAAATCGCTGAGCCAATCCGCAACCTGGGATCTTACAAGATCAAAATCCGTCTCGCCGACGGAGTCCAGCCCGTGATTACGCTCAACGTAAAAAAAGAAGAAGAATAATCCTTCTTTAGGGGACCATGCAGTCCGACTCCTTATACGAACCGGAATCCGAAAGGGCCTTTTTAGGATTCCTGCTTCTCAAAGGGGCGGACAACCTCATCGATGTTCCCGTCGTTCCCGAAGACTTTTATGTGGATCTCCACAGAAGGGTCTATCGGGCGATCGCCGACTTAGTGGACAAACGGATCACGATCGATCCGGTTTCCGTTCTCAACTTCCTCAAAGAAAATTCTCTTCTCAAAGACGAAGAAAAAGAATTCAATTATATCTATTCTCTTTACAGAGATACGGTCGTTACGCAGCCGCTTGCATACTACGCGACGCGGATCAAACGTTTCTCCGAACGGAGAATGTATGCGAAAATTCTCCAGGATTCTCTCGAACTCATCCGCAAGGAACCGGGAGACAACGAATCCGTATTCAACACGGTCGAAAAGAATCTCACCGAAATTTCCAGAAGCATAGACGCAAAAGGTCTGCTTCCCGTCTCGACGGACAAGGTCGCTCTCTCCGATTACATCATGGAGATCATGAAGAATCGGGGACAGATCACCGGTCTTCGAACCAACTTCACCAAACTCGACGAAGCGACTTCCGGTTTGAAGGAACACGAGCTGATGATTCTCGCGGCCCGTCCCGGTAACGGTAAAACCACGTTCGCACTCAACATAGCGTCTAACGTGGCGCTCATCTACAATCAACCGGTCGTCATCTTCTCTTTGGAGATGAGCCGGATCGAACTTCTTCTCAAGATGGTCTGTTCCGATTCCCAAGTGGAATCGATGAAACTCAAAAAATCCGAACTTACCCGTTCGGACGCTCCGAAACTTTTGGAATCGATCGTGCGAGTAACCTCGGCTCCGATTTACATCGACGATTCCGGCGGTTTGACGATAGACGACTTCAAAGGTCGCGTGCGTAAACTTCTTACCACGGAAAAGATCGGCCTGATCGTCGTGGATTATCTCCAGCTGATGAGCGATCCGAAGAACAAGGACGGAGGGCGTCAACAAGAGGTCGCGTCCATCTCCCGTTCCCTCAAACAGATGGCAAAGGAAGCGAAATGTCCGATCATCGCGCTTTCTCAGATGTCCCGGGCCGTGGAACAAAGATCCAAGGATCAGAAACCGCAGCTTTCCGACCTTCGGGAATCGGGCGCGATCGAGCAGGATGCGGATATCGTGTCCTTTATCTATCGGGAAGAGAAGGTAAAGGGAGAAGAGGAGATCAGCCCGGAGATGCGCGGTAAGGCGGAGATCATCATCGCGAAAAACCGTTCGGGCCCTATCGGTTCTTTTCATCTTGCCTTTAGGCCCGAGCTTAGCAGATTTGATAATATAGATTAATTTATAGACCGATTTACGGTCTCACATAGGAAACAGAAATCATTGGAACAGTGGATTCAGGAAAGTTATAAAAAGCGCTCTTGGGCGGGAGAATTGAGCGAGTCCCAAGAAGGTCAAAAAGTCGTTCTCTACGGTTGGTCGTTTCGTTTTCGCGATCAAGGCGGAGTGATCTTCATCGATCTCCGCGACAGAACCGGAATCATCCAAGTAGTCGCGCGCAAGGAACTTTTGGGAGACGCTTTCGTTCTCGCCGAAAAAGTCCGTTCCGAATACGTTCTCGCGGTTGCGGGAACTCTCAAAAAAAGAGACGCTGAATCCATCAATCCGAGAATGCAAACCGGAACGATCGAAGTCGTTCTGGATCAATTAGAAATCTTGAATGCTGCAAAAACTCCTCCGTTCTCCTTGGACGAGTTCGACGAAGTTTCCGAAGAACTCAGACTGAAATACCGTTATCTGGATTTCAGAAGAGAAGAATTAAAAAACAGAATGCTCAAACGGCACGAGTTTATATTCGCAATCCGTAATTATCTCAACAAACGCAAGTTCGTCGAAATCGAAACTCCGATTTTGAACAAATCCACTCCCGAAGGCGCGAGAGATTTTCTCGTTCCTTCCCGTCTGAATCCGAACGAGTTTTACGCTCTTCCCCAATCTCCGCAGATCTTCAAACAGATTCTGATGGTCGGCGGAATGGAACGTTACTTCCAAATCGTAAAGTGTTTCCGCGACGAGGATCTGCGCGCGGACAGACAACCCGAGTTCACGCAGCTCGATATGGAATTCTCCTTTGTCAGTCAGGAGGAAATTCTCGCGGAGATCGAGGGCCTCGTTGCTGAAATCTATAAGGAAGTTTTCAATATTCAGCTTACCGTTCCTTTCCCGAGAATGACCTACAAAACCGCGATGGAAGAATACGGTTCCGACAAACCGGATCTTCGTTTCGGTATGAAACTCGTGGACGTTTCCGAAATCGTAAAGGATTGCGATTTCAACGTGTTCTCCGGAGCCGTAAAAGGCGGAGGAACCGTTAAGGTCGTTTGCGTTCCGGGCGGTTCGATCATTTCTAGAAAGGAAATCGAAGATTATACCGCGTGGCTGAACCGAGACTACAAAGCGAAAGGTCTCGCATATATGAAACACGGAAGCGAAGGTCTCGAATCCACGATCACGAAACGTTTTAAAAAAGAGGAATTGGACGCTATCTCCAAAGCCTGCGGTTCGAAAGAAGGGGATATGCTCTTTTTCGGAGCGGACGAAAAAGAAATCGTCAATCACTCGTTAGGCGCTCTTCGTCTCAAACTTTCTGAACGTTTTGAAACTCCGAAAGAAGGGGAGAACAACATCACTTGGATCGTCGACTTTCCGATGTTCGAGTGGAATAAGGACCACAAACGTTGGGACGCTCTGCATCACCCGTTCACTTCTCCATCGGATGAAAGTATTCCGTATTTTGAATCTATGGAAACGCTCCAGAAGAACGCGGGCAACGCGACCGCAAAAGCGTACGACCTCGTGATGAACGGAGTCGAGATCGGAGGCGGTTCGATTAGAATTCATTCCCGCGACGTTCAGAACCAAGTGTTCAAGGTTCTCGGAATCGAAGAGGAAGAAGCAAAGGAAAAATTCGGATTCTTACTCGAAGCGCTCGAATACGGAGCGCCGCCTCACGGCGGTTTGGCGTTCGGAATCGATAGAATGCTGATGCTTCTCACAGGGGGAAAATCGATCCGCGACGTGATCGCTTTCCCGAAAACACAAAAGGGTCTTTGTCTGATGAGCGAATGTCCTTCTCCGGTGGAGGAAAAACAGCTTCAAGAACTCAAGATCAAACTCGTAAAGGTATAAACCCATTTCCACGCGCAAAGAACAGTTCAATTTCGAGAATCAGGATCTTTATCGCAAGATCTGCGGGATCAACGACGAAGGCGTAAAAATTCTCGAAAAACAACTCGAGATGGACATCATCCCGCGGGGGAACGGATTCCAACTCGAAGGCGAGTCGGCGAAGGTCGATTTCGCTTTGGATTTTTTTAAAAAACTCGAAGCGAACTATCAGGAAAGACCGGACCGGGATTTTACAGATTCATTCGATTTTGCTTATATTCTAAAAGACGCAGGTAAGGAACTCCGCAAAAAGAAGGTATGGGAAACCGAAACCGATCGGGCCATGCCTTGGAAGCCGAGCGAGAAAATTCTCACCACATACCGCGGAAAACATATCTTCCCGCGAACTCGAAATCAGGAAAATTATTTCCGATCCTTTCAGGACAATCTCATCACCTTTGCGCTCGGTCCGGCGGGAACGGGAAAGACGTTCTTATCCGTCGCGACCGCTTGTAGATTTCTGCAGGCCGGAACCGTCGATAAGATCATACTTACAAGACCCGCGGTCGAAGCGGGGGAAAATCTCGGATTTTTACCGGGCGACTTGAACCAAAAAGTGGATCCGTATCTTCGTCCGGTCTACGACGCTCTCAACGAATGTATCGGCGCGGAAAAAACGCAGGAATACATCGCTCTTACAAAAATCGAAATCGCGCCCGTCGCGTTTATGCGGGGAAGAACTCTTTCGAATGCGTTTATCATTTTGGACGAGGCCCAGAACTGTACTCTGGCGCAGCTCAAGATGATTATGACTCGTTTGGGAAGGTCTTCGCGCATGTGTATTTCCGGGGATTCGACTCAGATCGACCTGGAGCACGGCCGCTCGGGACTCGAAAAAGTGGTGACTTTATTCAAAAACACGGATCAAATCGGAATGGTGTTTTTTGGGAAAGAAGATATTACCAGACACCCTCTCGTGGAAGTAATCGTTCGCAAGTTCGAGGAGTTGTAATCGTATGCCCAATCCGGGAGAACAAGTAGAATCCGCAATGGCGTGGATTACGGACACTTTGACCCGTGTCCGTCCGATTCTATTCGTTCGAAGATTTCAAGTCGGCTTAGTGGTCATCACTTTGCTCATGGTGACTTGGATGCTTGCGATCCCGTTCTTCGGTCAGGATAAGATGGATCTTTCCCCGGACGGATTGTATTCGGAAGGAAAGACCGCTCCCGAAAAGATCGTATCCGCAAAAGAAATCGTCTACGAAGACGAGGACAAGACCAAGGCCAAAAAACTCGCCGCCTATCAATCCGCGCCTTTCGTTTTCGACCGAGACTACGCGGCTCTTCAAGATCAGATCAACAACGCCATCCAAGAGGATATGGAGAATTTTCGCTCCTTCAAGCCCAGCGCGGAAGGACGGGCGTATCCCGAACTTTTGGGCGTGGTTCCCCGTTGGAAAAACCGTTCCAAGGAAGAGATCGAACTCTTATACAAAACTCCGGGCAAGGGAAAACTCAAAGATCTCGTTCAACAATACTCTAATTTAGTATTTTCTTCTTTTTGCATATTGCGGGATCTGCCTCCGGATTATGCGAACTTGAAGGCTTCGGGCGCCCGCGTTCGGAATCAAGGAATCAAAGAACAGATCTCGAACTTGGAAGGCGCTTATATCGTTCCGAGATCCTATCTCTATCGCGATCCCGATACGGTGAACATCCTCAATCGGATGGCGCAGGAAAAACTTTCGAGGATCGATCCCGCGGTTCTTCCGATCGTCCAAAAAATTTCGCTGAGTTACATCTATTCCAATCCTTCTTGTTCGTTTAACAACGAAGAGACTTTGTCCGCAAAACAATTCGCCTCCGACCGCGCCGAACCGGTCAACTCCAGAATTCTCGCGGGAGAAGTGATCGTAAAATCCGGGGAAGTGATTACGCCGGAAATATTCAAAAAACTGCAGATTGTTAACACGTATGCGACCCGAGCCAACATCGCTTCGATCGCGTCGATTCTTTTGATCCAGACGGTTTTCGTCGTGATCATCTATTTCTTTTTGAAGAAATACAATCCGAAACGGATGAACGACGTTTCGAGTAACGTGATCGTGTTTTCTTTGATCTGGTTTTTGGTTTTAAGCTGCACGATCGCATCGAGAATTTTCTTTAACTTCGAGACGAAATACGATACGATCTTTTACTTTGCGCTCTTCGTTCCCGTGGGAATGGTCTGTCTCATCATCAGCTTTATCTACGACGAACAACTTTCGATCGCGATCGGATTTTATCTTTCCTTCTTCGTGTTTATGGCTTCGCATTACAATCCGACCTCGTTTATGCTCGGGTTCGTTTCCTGCATCGTTTCGGCGAGCTACGGAAGAAATCTAAAGAAACGGATCGATTTCATCAAGGCGGGTTTGTATATCGCCGGAGTCCAGATCATCATCGCTTCCAGCGGATATCTATTCGATTCCAGAAACTATTGGGTGGCGATTCCGAGCGGTTCTTGGCTCAAGGATTTGATCGAATCCAATATCTTCAAGTTATACGTTCTTTGTCTGATCAACGGGTTTGCCTGCTCGACGGCGGCTCAATTCCTGCTTCCGATCTACGAATATCTTTTCAACGTTCCCACTCGTTTTAAACTGATGGAACTCGCGGATACGGGACATCCTTTGCTGCAGGATCTTTTGACTAAGGCTCCGTCCACATACACGCATACGTTTTTGGTCGCGGCTCTTTCCGAACGCGCGTGTCAGAATCTCGGACTCGATTGGCTTTTGACCCGGGTGGGAGTTTACTTTCACGATATCGGAAAAATTCCGAACGCAGGATTTTTTGTGGAGAATCAGCACTTGATTCCCAAAAAGGAAAACATCGATAAGAACAATCCGGCGCTTGCGGCAAAGATCGTCATCGATCACGTGTTAGACGGAATCGAAATGGCGAAGAAGGCCAGACTTCCGAGAGAGGTGATCGACTTTATTCCCGAACACCACGGAACTTCGACGATGGCCTTCTTTTATCACAAGGCTTTGTCCGAACTTTCTCCCACGCAAAAGAAGAAGTTAAAAAAACAGGACTTTCAATATCCGGGTCCGAAACCGCAGAGAAAAGAAACCGCGATCGTGATGATCGCCGATTCTCTGGAGGCGGCGTCGCGTTCATTGGAGGAAATCACTCCCGAGTCTTTGGACAATCTGATCACGAAGATCATCGGAATCAAACTCGCCGAAAATCAATTGGACGAATGCGGACTGACCCTAGGAGATCTCGAAATCATCAAGGCTTCGTTTAAGGAAGTGTTGTTGTCCAGTCTTCATTCCAGACCGAAATATCCGAGCATGGAAGCCACGAAAGCATTAGAAAAAAAGAATGCTCTCAACGCCGCGAACGGCCATAAGAACTCGAAAACCGCGACGGGGAAAGGCAACTGACCGCGGATTCGATTTCCATTTCGAACGACTACGGAGTCATTTCCTGGTGGAACGAAGAGGAAGTCCTTTCCAACTGCGGAATTCTTTTTCGAAAGGAACTGGCCGATTCTCCCTGCGACTTAAGTCTGCTTTTGATAAGCGACATCGATATGCGAGAAATCAATCTTCTTCGTCGAGGCAAGGATAAGACGACCGACGTCCTTTCGTTTCCTCTCGAATTCGACGCGGCGCCTTTAAGCGCGGTTCTAACCGAAAGAAAAAACTCCGATCCGTCTTCGTTTCCCCCGATCGCGTTAGGCGAAATTGTGATCTCCGTCGATACTCTCCGCAGACAAGCCGCGGAAATCGGTCATTCCGAAAAGGATGAATTCTATCGTCTGCTCGTTCACGGTTTTTTACATCTTCTCGGATACGATCACGAACGGGGAGAGGAAGAGGAACGAATCATGAAAGAGAAGGAAGACGAATGTCTGGAAGCGCTTCTGGATCTTTAAAAAAGACGCGTGGGATCGTTTTGGAATCGAGGACGATCCTAGAAGGGGACGCGATCATCCGGCTTCTTCCCGAAGAAGGACAAGTGGAGAATTTCCGCATCCGCGGAATCCGAAAAAGCAAAACGAGACCGATCGCTTCGGTGGAACCCGGCTCGTTTTCGAGCGTGGATTATTACAACGCAAAGAATCGAGAAGTTCACAACGTGAAGGAGATTTCCCTCTTGAATCGTTTCGATCGAGCCAAGTCGGGTTATATCGGAATGGTCCTCGTTTCTTATCTTGTCGAACTTGCCTCCGCGTTTACACCGGACGGCGCCGAACATCCGGGGGAGTTTCGTCTTCTTTCCGGGGCTCTGGAAGAGTTGGAGGAGAACGGTCCCTCCGCGCTCATTCTCCCTTTTTTCAAACTGCGTCTGCTCGTTTCGGGAGGCTTTCTTTCCAAGGAACTTCTTTGTCATTCTTGCGGGACGGAGTTGAAGGAAATGACTTCGGTCACTCTTCAGACTTCTCCCTTGGAACTCGTCTGCGGGAATTGTCTGCATTCGGATCAGAACGATCTCGGTTTCGTGCAATGGATTCAGACTTTTCTGATGCTTCGTTTTAGGGATCTGAAGGAGAGAAAAATATCCGTTGAAACTCTTCTGGACCTCGACAGAATTTGCAATCGAATGCTCGAACCGATCCTGCATAAAAAACTGAAATCATCGACGACGCTTTACGAGGCGTTAGGGGAGAATCTTGGAAAACTTTCTTAAATCCATCCTCTTTTTGTTCTACTTTTTGATCCTTTTGTTTCTCGTGATTTTGGATATCCGCTGGGACCAAAAAACTCCGGTGCAAATTCCGGTCCGCGCGGAAAGAGAGGAAAGGGGAAAACGATCAATACTTGTTTCCATGATGGACTTCAAAAAAATGGTCTTTGAGGAATTGGAAATCAGTTGGGAAGTCTCCCGGAAGAAGAACGTATTCTACAGCTCCGAAAAAAAATAAGTTTTCCTTGAAAGGGAAATTGGGGGCTGCAAGGTTCCGGTGATTTTGCTGAATGTCCGGAAGGAAAGGATACGGCGATTTGCTTTTTACGGAATACTCGTCAGGTTCTTATGAAAGAAAATGAATGTAGCGGGTCGTTTCTAGTATGATCCAATGAATTGGTAAAATGTTTAGACAGGAATTAAAGTTTAAGAGAAGAGTCGTGTTGGAGTTCTTACATTTTGCCAAAAAATTTTCGGCTTTCAAAAATTCAATTTCTCTGATAGGGAGATTGAGCCGAGGTTTTCCCGCCACCTCTCCTCCACCACCCAAACCCGGGTGGGGCCGAACTTTTACAAAAAAATTGTCGTATCTCCTACAAATTCTATTCTTGAGATCAGAAAGGACTCGTTCCACTCGTATCGTTCTCGATGAATCTTCGGTAAATTTTAATGAAAGAAAATGAAACTCTAAAACAGATCGTATTAAAAGCCCTCGAGGACGGGGTTCGTGAATTGTCCAATTCGTTTCCGGACGTGGATTGGAATTCCCTTAAAATCAAGATCGAATATTCGCGAGAGGAAAAATTCGGGGATTACTCGACTTCGTTCGCATTAGAAAATTCTAAAATTCTAAAAAAGAATCCGGTGCAGGTTTCGGGAGATCTCGTCTCGATCCTTCAAAAAAGAACCGATCTTTTTGAGACGGTGGATTTTACTCCCCCCGGCTTCGTGAATTTCAGAATCGCTCCGTCGTTTTTGCTTCATTTTATCGAAACGTCCGTATTGTCCGGAAACTTTTTTCCGAAGGTCTTCGATCCTCTGAAAATCAATCTTGAATTCGTTTCGGCAAATCCTACCGGTCCGCTCAATATCGTTTCGGCAAGAGCGGCGGCCAACGGAGATGCGATGGCTTCCTTGTTGAAAGCGATCGGTCACAAGGTCGACAAGGAATTCTACATCAACGATTACGGGAATCAGGTTTTTCTTCTCGGAGTTTCGACTCTGGTTAGGATTCGCGAAATCAAGGGTGAAACCTCTTCGATTCAGGAACCCGAGGATCAGACTTCGATCGAAACGATTCTGGAAAAGAACATTCTTCCGTCCGAAGGATACAGGGGAGAATATATTAAGGATATTGCAAGTTCTCTTCTACAGGATTCGGAAAAGTCTCCTAAGATAGAAACCCTCCTCAAGGAAAAGAAATACCGCGAACTCGCGGAGCTTTGTTCCGCTTGGACCGTCGAAAGCAATCTGATCTGGCAAAGAAAGGATCTGGATGCGTTCGGAGTGGAATTCGACAATTACTTCAGCGAGAAAACGCTTCACGACGCAAACAAGGTTTTGTCCGTGATGAAGGATCTCGAAACATCCGGAAAAATCTTCGAAGAGGATGGTAAGAAGATTTTTCGATCCACCGAATACGGAGACGACAAGGATCGGGTCGTAGTAAGAGACGACGGAAGACCCACGTATCTTCTCGCTGACATCGCCTATCATAAAAATAAGATCGAAAGGGGATACGATCGTATCTTCGATATCTGGGGACCGGACCACCACGGTTATATTGCGAGACTCGCAGGTGCGGTTCAATCCCTCGGATACAAAAAGGAAAACTTCAAGGTCATCATCGCGCAACAGGTCAATCTTCTCGAATCGGGACAAAAAGTGAAGATGAGCAAACGCGCGGGTTCGTTCCAGACGATGAGCGATCTCATCGGATTTCTCGGTAAGAACGGAAGGGACGTCGGACGTTACTTTTTCGTAATGCGTTCCCTCGACGCTCCTCTCGATTTCGATCTCGATCTTGCAAAGGACGAATCGGATAAGAATCCCGTTTTTTATCTGCAATACGCGCACGCGAGAATCTGTTCGATCTTTCGCGAAGTCGGAAACGAAACTTCGAAAGAAGACGCTGCTTTATTAGAAATGTCTGATGAACGGAAGAGGCTTCTATTCTGGATCGCGCGGTTTCCGGAGGAAATTTTCGACGCAGCCAACGCGATGGAACCGCATCGGGTAACGAACTATCTACAGAGTTTCGCGAAAACCTTCACGAGTTTTTATTTAGGAAAGAACAATCGACTCAAAGAGGCTTCTCCGTCCGTTCGTCTGGGGCTTGCAAGAATCTGTCTCGCGGCTAAGAACGTTCTTTCCGAAGGACTGGCCTTGATCGGAGTTTCTGCTCCGGAACGGATGGACAAGGAAAGCTGATGAAGGCGCCGAAAATCGTCGTATTGTCCACCGGCTCAGAACTGACTTCGGGAAGAAGTCAGGATACGAATTCTTCCTGGATCGCGAACGAACTTTTCGGTTTGGGATTTACGGTTTCTAAGTTCCTCGTTTTGCCGGACGATCCGATTGCGTTGCAAGAGGAGATTTCCAAGCTCGCAAATGAATCCGCAAAGGATCAGCCCGTTTTGTTGGTGATGACCGGCGGTCTCGGCCCGACCGAAGACGATTACACGTTGGAAGTCGCCTGCAAACTCAATGGTGTAACTCCCGTTGAAAGCACGGTCGCCAAACAACGATTAGAGGCATTTTACAGACTGCGCGGAAGAAACTTTCAAGAAGCGATGCAAACCGCGCTCCGTCAGGTTTCGGTTCCCGAAGGCTCCGTCATTCTAAACAATACCGTGGGAATCGCCCCCGGCTTCATCATCGCGTTAGGAGAAAACGCAAAACTTTGTTGTATGCCCGGAGTTCCCGGAGAAATGACGGAAATGTTCCGCGACGAACTTGCTCCTTGGATCGCGAAAACTTTTTCCGCACAGGAACTTCATTCCGGATTTCGTTTTATTTGGTGGATGAGCGAATCCCTTTTTCAGAAAGAATTCATTTCCAAAGAAGAGACCGTGACGAGCGGAAAAGTCGTCTGGGGAGTCGCCGCAAAACGGGGATATATCCGAGTGAGTTTCCAATCCTCGGACCGCAATCTTGTCGAATCCTTACTTCAAAAGATCGATCAAGTATACGGAGCCAAATCGACTCCGGACGTTTTTGAAGAGCTGCCGAAAATTCTACTCGAGAAAAAGCTCACGGTCGGAACGGCGGAAAGCTGCACGGGCGGACTTATGGCGAAAACTCTCACGGACCGCGCCGGTTCTTCCGCATATTTTTACGGAAGCGTAGTCTCGTATGACAACAGCGTAAAGGCGGGCGTGCTCGGAGTCAAACAGGAGACGTTAGACGCCTTTGGGGCAGTGAGCCGAGAAACCGCGTTGGAAATGGCGGAAGGAGCTTTGAAACGTCTGAACACAGATCTTACCGTAAGTATTACGGGCATCGCCGGACCGGGCGGCGGAACCCCTCAGAAAAAAGTGGGTTTGGTGTATTTCGGAGTCGCCCGTAAAAACGGAACGACCCAGGTTCACGAACACTACTTTCCGTTTCCACGGGCCTCGTTTCGCGAATACGCGGCGTTTACCGGAATTTATCTTTTATACAATCTTCTCAAGGAGAAACCATGAGACTTCTCACCGTAGCGGGATTCAGCGTAGTATTTACGATATTATTCTTTTATGTATTAGGAAATCCTTATCCATCAGCTTCGGGAATCCAGAAGGTCTGGGCGTTTTCCAAATCCGCGCACGCCGGAATGGTCCCCGACGGACGTTTCGCTTGGAACCCGGACGAGGCTTTAAACGGTTATAAGTTCGAAAATTCCTATTTTACGATGCAGGCTTCCAACGGAATCGCGACCGACGATTCGAAACGAATCGAATATCCGTTCAATGCGAAAGGTTATCTCGAATACAAAAAGATCGGCGCCGAAGTGAATTTCTATTCTCCTTCGAGCGAGATTTTATGGACGAAGGAATTTCGGAGTTATCCGAGAATTTCCCCGTCCGGCAACATCGTTCTACTGATCGCGGGAGATCACAATCAGGTGATTCTTTCGGATATCAACGGGAACGGAACCGGAGCGGGCAAACTGGACGGAAGATTTTTGACGGACTATTCCTTTGCCAGCGATTCCCAGATCACGGGCGTACTCTTTTCCGGCGGAGAGTTGTTCGTCTTGGATGCGAAAGGCGGGATTAAAATCAAAAAGGATCTCGGTTCGGAAAAGAATCCGGTGTTCGCAAAAAGTCTTTCCGTTTCTCCGGACGGAACGAAAACGGCAATCCATCTGTTGAATGCGAACAAGGATAAAATTCTTTTGTTAAACGAAAAGGGAGAAGAGATCGAATCCTTCGAACTCGACGCGATCTATCCTCATAAACTTTATCTTGCCGTTTCCAACACGGGCGAGGTTTTGATTTCCGCGCCCGACAAACTCGCGTTTTACGACGGGGACGGTAAAAAGCTTCTGGATCAAAAACGAAATTCCGGAAACGGAGTCTATCAAACCGCGTTTCACAACGGGGATTGGTTTATCGCGGAAGTGAATCAGGAAATCGTATTCTTGGACGAAAAAGGAAAAATCCTGAAAAAGGAAAGAATCAAAGGTTCCGATCTTCCCGCGAGAGCGTTTCCATCCGGTAAGAAAGGATCGGTCGTTTTGGAAACGGGCAAGGAACTGTTTTTATATCGGAATCTTTAGACTTCGTAGATCGATAAAGACTTGTAGCTCTTATTGCCTTGTTTGTCGAGCAAGGCGATGATCTCGGTTCTTTTTTCCTTTTCGATGTTGAAGATCAACTGATCCGAAATCTCCCGGCAAATATACAAACCTCTCCCGTGGGAATCCGCAAGCCCCGGAGGAAAACCGGTCGCTTCGTCCACGGTGATATGGCGATCGAGTCTCTTTAAAATCTCCTTCTTATCCAAAGAACCGAAGTGATCCCGAATCACGATGATAAACGTGTTCTCGGCGATCCCGTATCCGATTTCAAAAAAGTCCGATTCCGCGAGTTGGATGTTTTCCAACGGAATGACGAGATCGCGGGAGGGAAGTTCGTACTGATACTTGTAATTTCCTTTCGAATCGCGGGGCGCCCGTATCATCGCGTTGGAAGTGAGTTCTTCCAGAATCTGATTGATCGCGTTAGGCGCTCCTTTCTCCACGAGAAACTTCGCGATCCGATTGCAGAGAAAGTTTCTTTGTTCGTCAGAATAAATCCTTTTGTAGACGATGCTGTCCGGCGCGGGAACGGAAAAGTCCCTGTCTTCGGCTCCCGATTCCTGGATCGTAAACTCGGGTCCGAAATATTTTTCAACGCCGAAGATTTCTTTGGTGAGAAGTTTATGAACCATCACCGAGATCAGTTTGATGTCGAGAAAGGAATACTTGGGAATGATGTTCCAGATCCCGTGTTTATAAGCGAAGTTGATGTAGTCGTTGATGTTATACGCAGTCATCAGCGCGTAAAGAACGTGCGGAAATTCGTGTTGGATCGTTTTGATCAAATCGAGACCGGTTTTACCGGGCATACGAATATCCGTGATTACGAGATGAACTTCTTCGCTTCTTAAAATTTTGATGGCTTCGTCGTAATTTTCGGCGTCGAAAATCCGGTATTTGCCGGAGAGTAAGTCTTTGATCGCTTCTCGAATAGAATGAATGTCTTCAACGATTAGAATATTGTACATCAGGAAGAATACCCATGGTTTTGTGTGAAGGGTAGGGAAACTCGAAACCTAGTTTTTCTTTCGAAGGATTTTACGGACAATTCTCCGCTGTGTTCGCGTACGATGGAATGGCAGATGGAAAGACCGAGCCCGGTTCCGATTCCGGTTTTATTCTTCGTAAAGAAAGGGGAGAATATCTTGTCGATCAGATTGTCCGGAATTCCTCCTGCGTTGTCTTCGACGATGATATGCACCATATTTCTGGTCTTACGAACTTCCACGCGGATCTTTCCTTCTCCGTAATCGAAGGCCTGCAGAGAATTCTTAAATAGATTGATAAAAAGACGTTCCATCTTGACCGGATTGAATTGAAAGGTCGTTCCCGGTTCGCAGAGAATTTCCCACGTGATGTTTTTGGAAAGAACGGGATAAACCCAGACCACGTTCTCTTTCGCTTTTTGAATCGTTTCGTAGATGTCGGCCGCGGTGGTTACGAGGCGGTCCGGTTTTGCGAAACTGATGATGTCGGAAACGATCATCGCCGCGCGGGTCAGGTCTTCCTTCATCATATCCAGACGTTTACGGAAGAACTCGGGGTCCATCGAAGTCAGGTTGTTCAGAAGGCTTTGCAACGTTAGACTCATCCCGGTCAGAGGGTTGTTGAGTTCGTGCGCCACTCCGGAAATAAAGATCCCGAGAGAAGCGAGGTTGCGGATGCGTAGATTCTCCTCTTCCTTTTCCTTGATGCGAGTGATGTTGCTTACCTTTTCCAGAACGGAGCCGATGACCCCGTCCTTTTCGATCGGATAAAAATCCAAGTAGAGAGTTTCTTTTTGTCCTTTGACGGAGTGGAAGATTTCGCGGTTCACGTCGGAGCGGGGAACTTCGAAGTATTGATTGAAGTTCTCTTCGCCGGGCTGCATTTCCTTCATAGGACAATACGGACAAACGTCCCCCCGGTTGTAGAGAACCTCGTAGCATTTCTTCCCTATAATGGAGGAAAAGGACGGTTGACCGGAAAATTCTAGCGTGGATCGATTTACTCTCCGGATACGAAACCCCGGATCGATCAATACCAATGGCTCGGTAATCCCATCCAAGATGGATTGTAATTCACCGGCCCTTTCTAAGAGATTTTCCTGCAACGAGGACATGAAGATTCAATATTGTAGAGAATCTTTAAAAGTTTGCAGTAACTTTTTTTTATTTTTTGCGGATTCTTGACTTTGCATTTCCTGAAGTCTCAAGATCTGAACGAGAAAATCCTCGAGAAGCTTTAGATAAAATTCCTGTTTGAAGTTGGATCGTTCGCGGTTGATTCCTTCGTCCGGAAGAAGTTGAATCGGATAACGGACTTCCTTTCCGTTGCGGTTCGCATGAACCAGAATGTCATCCACGTCTTGATCGAGAGGAGTGTCGTCCGTTAGACGAATGAGCGTCGTATCCGATCCGTCCGCGTTCTCCGATTTCACTTCGGTGATCACCTTGGAAAGTGTGGTTCCGGTGAATTCTAAAAGTATGGATTTGCTTTCGGCTTTTTCGATTCCGTTCTTTCCTTCTTGGATGGAATGTTTTACGACCTTGATGCCTTTGCGGTTCGGATAATTTCCAAGAAATGTAACGTACGTTCCATTCGGTACCGATTCCATTCTTTCCAATTTGAGAAGTTCCCTTGCAGCTCCTAGATCCTCATAGACTCTGAGAATTCTTCGGTTTAACAGGGAAGCCGTGTCCGAAGGTTTATTTTTGTGAGCTTCGTCTTCTTTGTTTTGAGAATACGAAGAGGAAGTAAAAAGAAATGCGAATGCTAAGGAAAGAATCCAAAGGGAGAATCGAGTCTGCCTTGCATTCGAAGAAGAACCTCCTTGTTTCGGTAATTCTTCTTCGAGGGAGATAGACTTATTGAGGATTGCTTGGTTGAGCGGGAGTTGCCGGAGCAGCGGGAGTCGTAGTAGGTGTGTTGGTTTCACTTTTGGTCTCCTCGGGTGGCGCTGTCAAAGCGGGAGCCGTTTCGGGCATCAGCTTATCTTCTTTTTTTGCGAAGAGAAAGGAAAGAAGAAGCGAAAGAATGATAAATAGAATCGCTGTGACTCGGGTCGCCTTTGTAAGAACGTCCGCTGTGGAAGAACCGAAAACGGATTGGCTGGAGCCTCCTCCTAAAAGTCCTCCTCCCTTGCCGGTCTGAATCATCACGAGCAGCACCAGAAAAAGAGAAACAAAAACAAAAAGGGTTAGAATGACTCCGTTTAACATGATCAGTTCCTGAAAAATATTGAATCCTTTGCCAGATTATGAAGCCGTCGAGAGGTGGCAATGAAAATACGGATCTGCAACCCCTCGAAACCGCGTTTCAGGTCGTTTTAAAACAATCCCGCGTAGGAATCGATCTTCTGGCTTGCGCCGCCCACGAGGCCGCCGTCGATGTCCTTTTCCTTTAACAAATCCTTGATATTGTCCGGCTTTACCGATCCCCCGTAGAGGATGGAAAGGGATTCCGCGACGTCGGCGGCTCCCACGAAAAGACCCGCGACTTCCTTGCGGATAAACGCGTGCACTTCTTGAGCTTGCGCGGGTGTTGCCACCTTTCCGGTTCCGATCGCCCAAACGGGTTCGTAAGCGAGGATCAAATTGGAGAACGCGTTACTCTCGATTCCTTTGAGTCCATCGCGGATCTGCGCGCCGATGACTTCGAAGGTTTTACCGGCTTCTCTTTCGGCCAGGGTTTCTCCCACGCAATACAGTGCAGTGAATCCGTTCTTTAAAAGAAAGCGGATCTTTTCGTTACAGAAGGAACTGGATTCTCCCAAGAATTGTCTTCTTTCGGAATGTCCGATCATCACGACCTTGACGCCGATTTCGCGGAGTTGATCGGGAGAAGTTTCTCCCGTAAAAGCGGCAAGTCCCGAATGATAGGCGTTTTGCGCTCCTACGATCACGCCGCTTCCTTCGAGAATTCTCGCGACGCCGGCGAGATGCAGCGTGGAAGGGAAGACCATCGAGATTCTATCTTTAGCGACGGATGGAATTTTTTCTTTGATGGATTGTGCGAGGGAAATCGCCTCCTTTTCGGAGAGATTCATTTTCCAGTTTCCGGCGATCACAGTCTTGCGCATGCGTTCCTCTTGATGAATAATTTCGTTAAAACTGGGAAGAGTTTGTAGGAAAGGGGAAAGGCTTCAAGGACTTTTTCATCGAATGGAAAGAATGGATGGAAGCGGCTTTCGAAAGCATGACGGAAACGAATTAAGACAAAGCTTGCGATCCTTCTTCCAGAATCATGGAAACTCCGTCGCGGCCTAAAAAGAAAAAACCGAATCCATCCTTTACGGAGTGAATTCGGTTTTATTCCGAAGGTATAACAGTTTTTTCGAATGTTATTCTTCGGCTTTTTTCAGAAGCGCTTCGACGCCCGGAAGTTTTCTTCCTTCCATGAATTCGAGAGAAGCTCCTCCGCCGGTGGAGATGTGCGTGATCTTGTCCGCTACGCCGGCCTTGTTGATCGCCGCGATGGAATCTCCTCCGCCTACGACCGTTTTAGCCTTGGACTTAGCGATCGCTTTCGCGATTGCCATCGTTCCGTTTGCGAACTTGTCCATTTCGAAAACGCCCATCGGTCCGTTCCAAAAAATCGTTCCCGCGTTTTTGATGATCTTTTCGTAGTTGGAAACGGTCTTGGAACCGATGTCCATTCCCATCCAACCTTCTAAGATTCCCATCTTATCCACGGACTTGGTCTTTGCTTTTTCGCTGAACTGATCCGCGATGACGTGATCCACGGGAAGTTGAAGATCGACTCCGGCAACTCCGGCTTTTTCGATCAACTGGAAGGCCTGTACTTCGAAATCTTTTTCCACGAGAGAATTTCCGACGGGGATCGCTCTGGATTTCAAAAAGGTATAAGCCATTCCTCCTCCGATCAAAATGTGATTCACTTTGTCGAAGAGATTGTTGAGAACCTTGATCTTCGTGGAAACCTTGGAGCCTCCGATGATCGCAACGAACGGACGAGCCGGTTTTGAGAGAAGGGCGGAAAGTTCCACGATCTCTTTGTGCATCAAAAGACCCGCGTAGGAAGGGAGAAGATGCGCGATTCCTTCGGTGGAAGCGTGCGCTCTGTGAGCCGCTCCGAACGCGTCGTTGACGTAAACGTCGGCGAGAGCCGCGAGTTTTTTGGAAAAGCCCGCTTCGTTCTCTTCTTCTTCCTTATGGAAACGGACGTTTTCAATCACGAGGATTTCTCCGTCCTTGAGTTCCTTGGAAAGTTTTACCGCGTCGTCTCCGATCACGGTTTTGGAGAAGTGAACGTTCGCCTTTACGAGACCCTTGAAGACTTCGACGACCGGAGCCATGGAGAACTCCGGATTCACTTGGCCTTTCGGTCTTCCGAGGTGACTCGCGATGATGACTCTCGCTCCTTTTTTAAGGAGAAGTTCGATTGTCGGAAGAGTTTTTTCGATTCTGGTTTTGTCGGTGACTTTTCCGTTCTCGATCGGAACGTTAAAGTCCACTCTCAGGAAAACGCGTTTTCCCGAGAGGTCGACGTTTTCGAGTCTAGGCAATTCCATGAATTAACCTTTCTTCGCCATATAGCGGATGAGATCGAGAACCCGGTTGGAGTATCCCATCTCGTTGTCATACCAGGAAACGAGTTTGAAGAATCTGGAGTTCAGTTCGATACAAGCGTCCATGTCGAAGATGGAAGAAAGAGTGGAGCTTACGAAGTCGTTGGAAACGACCATATCTTCCGTGTAACCGAGGATTCCTTTCATGGAACCTTCGGAAGCTTCCTTCATCTTTGCGGAAATTTCTTTCAGAGAAGTTTCTTTCGTGGTTCTAACGGTTAAGTCCACAACGGAAACGTCCGGAGTAGGAACGCGGAAAGACATACCTGTCAGTTTTCCGTTTACTTCGGGAATACAAAGTCCCACCGCTTTCGCCGCACCGGTTGCCGCAGGAATGATGTTTTGCATCGCTCCTCTTCCACCGCGGAAATCCTTTTTAGAAGGTCCGTCTACGGTAGGTTGGGTTGCGGTTGCAGCGTGGATCGTGGTCATCAGACCTTCTTCGATACCGAAGTTGTCAAGAACGACCTTTGTGATCGGAGCCAAGCAGTTTGTAGTGCAAGATGCATTGGAAACGATGTGATCGGTTGCAGCGTTGTATTTCTCGTTGTTGACTCCCATTACGAAAGTAGGGATGTCCTTGTCTTTTGCAGGAGCGGAGATTACGACTTTTTTCGCACCGGCTTTCAGGTGTTTTTCGGCTCCCGCTCTGTCGGTGAAAAGTCCTGTGGATTCGATTACGTAATCCACTTTCAGATCTTTCCAGGGAAGTTTTTCAGGATCTCTTTCGGAAACGCAGAGAACTTTTTTTCCGTCAACGATGAGTTCTTTATCGGTGTGTTCTACGGTTCCTTGAAATCTTCCGTGTGTGGAATCGTATTTGAGTAAGTAGGCCAGGTTGTCAGGAGTAACTAAATCATTGATTGCGACAAATTCCAGATTGGGGTCTTTGATTCCTGCACGGAAAACGAGTCTTCCGATTCTTCCAAATCCGTTGATGGCTATTCTGGTCATTTTCTTCCCTTTGTTGTTAAGATTTATCCAAGATCTCCCCGTTTAGAACGAACGTTCCAGAGGAGAATTTTTTAAGATTTGATTACAGTATTTTCACGGAACATTCTCTTGAAAATCCGTTTTTTCCGGAGAATTCGAGGCGAATTTTAAAAAAGCGGGCGTTCCTCCGCGCGAAGTGAATCCGGGAATCGAAAATTCATTTCGAAGGATCGCGCGGAGTCGCGTGTCTTCGGGCTCGCGGAGTCCCGCTCGTTCTCTGCGAGAACGCTTCGCGCCCTTCGACCCGCTAACGCGGAAGAAAAATCGTCTTTGATTCGATCGGATTTTCCGTTCCAACGAGAAAATTGTGGGAACTCCTTCTAATTTGCGTTGGAACAAAAAGATTTCGTAGAACAGCAAGGTGTGGGAACTCCCACAAGATTTCATTTGGTAGTCGATGATTTTTGTGAAAGGTGTGGGAACTCCCACAATGGATTTCACTTGCCAATCGATGATTTTCGTGATACGGATTTTTTTGTAAGTTTTCCCGCCACCTCTCCCCTCCACCCAAACTGGGCGGGGCCGCAAAGGTTTTTACGGATGATTTGTGGGAACTCCCACAAAAATCCGCAACTCACGAACATCTCTTCCTTCTTCCGAATTAAAAATGATCCTTCAAAATTTCCTGAAGCATGGATTCGGTGAGAGGTTTTGTCTTAAAACCGGAAAGGATTCCGAATCGTTTCGCTTTTTCCCTGTCGTCCGCGTTATCCGACGTCGTAAGCATCACGACGATCATTTTGCCTTGGGATTCGGGCGGAAGCGCATTGTATTCCTCCAAAAATTCCCAGCCGTTCATACCGGGCATATTGATATCCAAAAAAATCAGATCCGGTTGTTGTTCGGAGGAATCGTTTCGATTTTTCAGAAACGCAAGGGCGTCTTCCCCCGATTGTTTTGTGACAATGCGGTCCGCGTAATTTCCTTTGCGGATCACTCTCTCGTGAAAGTAGTTATCGTCCTTGTTGTCGTCGATGAGAAGAATGCAGTTCAGTTTTTGTATCATAGATTTAAGTTAGGAATCGTAAACGAAAACGTACTTCCCACCCCCGGCGTAGAATCGATCCAGATTTTTCCTCCGTGCAATTCTACGATTTTTTTGCAATTTGCCAATCCGATTCCGTAACCTTCGTATTCGTTTTCGAGATGCAGTTTTTGAAAGATGAAAAAAATTCTTTCGAAATGTTTGGAATCGATTCCGATTCCGTTATCCCGAACCGAAAATAACCAAAACTCTCCTTGACGGACGCAGCGGATGTCGACGTGAGCCGGAACGTTCTTCTTGCGAAATTTGATCGCGTTGGAAATCAGATTCTGAAAGAGCTGACGAAATTCCACTTCATACACGTTCAACGTGGGAAGATCGTCCAGGACGGAAATGATCGCTCCCGCTTGTTTGATTAAATTTTCCAAATCGGCGGAAACCTCGGAAAGAAGGGATTGGCAATTCGTCTCGACCAGCTTTCGGTCCCTTCCGATCCGCGAATACAAAAGAAGCGCCTTCACGAGAGCGCTCATTCGTTTGGTCGCCGAGTCGATCGTTTTCAGATGTTTGGTACCTTGATCGTCGAGTTGTTTTCCGTAATCTTCTTCCAAAATTTGAATGTAGTTCGAGACGGTGCGCAGAGGTTCCTGCAAATCGTGAGAAGCGAGATAGGCGAATTGTTCCAGTTCCTTATTCTTCGCTTCGAGTTCGTTCTTGCGGATCAGAGTGATCTCCTGAATCTTCCGTTCGGTGATGTCGATGATCGAAGCGAGAACCATCGGTCCTTCGTCCGTGTCGATCGGATTCAAACCGATTTCCACTTGGATTTCGTTTCCGTCTTTTTTTAAAGCGAAAAGATCTCTTCCCGCGCCCATGGAACGCACGGAAGGAGAAGCGAAGAAGTGATTTCTATGCGTCGGGTGATTGGAGCGGAAACGCTCGGGTAGAAGAAGCTCCAATTTATTACCGACCAATTCTTCTCGTGCGTATCCGAACAATTTTTCCGTTTGGTTGTTTACGAGAGAAATGATTCCTTCGTGATTCACCAAAACCATCGCGTTCGGAGCGGATTCGACGACCAATCGAAACCGTTCGAGGGCTTTTTTCCGTTCGGTGATATCGATGATGGAAGCGAGAACCAGCGTTCCGTCCGCGGTCACGACCGGATTCAAACCGATTTCGATCGGAAATTCGGTTCCGTTTTTTGTAAGGCCGAATAAATCTCTTCCCGCGCCCATCGGACGGACCTGCGGAGATTGAAAAAAAGAATTTCGAAAGTGCGGATGATTCTCCCGATACCGATCGGGGATCAGCTGTTCGACCATTTGGCCGATGAGTTCGCTACGATTGTATCCGAATAATTTTTCGGTTTGGCCGTTGATATATACGATCTTTCCGTCCTTATTGACGAGAAGAATCGCGTTCGGAACGGATTCTACCATGAGTTGAAATGTAAGTTCCGAAAGTTTCATGATCGATCAAGTGAGTGAAAATACGACGGAGGAAAAAAATAACATAATTTTTTTCCAAAGTCAAATACTAAAATCGATCGGCGATAAATTAAGAATTTCTATATTAGAATATTGATTTTCCCTAATAATTAAAGGGCTTTCCCGAGAATGTTCTCGATCGGAACGGGGCCGAAGTCCCTGGAATCGGAGCAGGAATCGCGGTTATCGCAAAGAAGAAAATAATCCCTGTCCTTCAGGATGATCGGTTCTCCGTTGTCTCGTCCCGAAAAACTTGCGGGAAACGGTCCGCGTTTGTCTTCGAACTGAAGAATAAAACCGTTTCCGGAACCGGAAACGTCTTCCGGGTTGTTATTCCGAAATAAAACCTTGTTCTTCATCTGAACCGTATCGCCCGGTTTACCGGAGATTCTCGAGAAAACGACCTTTCCTTCCTGAGTCGGATGTTTGACCAAAACCAAATCCCCGAGATACAAATTGGAACGATCCACGAAACGGGAGAAATAAATTCTTTTACCCGGAGCGTAGGAGGGGAGCATTTCGTTCGTATCCAACGTAAACGGAAAAAAAAGAAAGACTCTTAAAATCACCGCAATCGTTAAACCGATCAAAAGACCGATTCCCGCTTGTTTGAGGAGAGATTTGATCTTTTCCTTTTTTTCTTTTTCCTGGTTGGAGGAACTTCTACTCATGCGTGCATTCTTTTCCCGGGAAGAATGCGGTCAAAAGAAAATCTTTTTTTTAGACTTGTTTTGAAGACTCCGAGGGGACGATTTGGAAGAAGAAACGAAAGAGGAAGAATCGATGAAGTCAAATTATCAAATTCTGGAATACATGGGAAAAAAACCGCAGATCCACGAATCCGTTTTTTTAGCGCCCGGTTCGCAGGTGGTCGGGGACGTCGTGATCGGAAAAAATTCTTCCATTTGGTTTCAGACTTTGGTTCGGGGCGACGTGAATTACATTCGGATCGGTGAAAACGTAAACATCCAGGATCTGACGGTCATTCACGTTGCGAGAGACGTCTATCCCGTTGAGATCGGAAATAACGTGTCGATCGGTCATCGCGCTACGATACACGGATGCAAACTCAAAGACAATGCGTTCGTGGGAATGTGCGCGACCTTGATGGACGACGTGGAAGTGGGAGAATTCGCATTTATCGGAGCGGGCGCGCTCGTAACGCCCGGAAAAAAAATTCCGCCCGGAGTTTTGGTGATGGGATCACCCGGAAAGATCGTTCGGGACATCACAGATAAAGAGCGTGAGATCATCACGCGAACCACGGGCAACTATGTGAAATACAAAGAGAATTATCTAAACGATCCGTTTTACGCGCGAGGTTAGGATTTGAAAATTGTCATTCAAGATGATTTCGTAGTTCCGACGATCTTCCGTGAAACCGTCCGGCCCCGCCCCGTATTTGGGTGGGGTGTGAGGCGGTGGGACGAAAACTGCAAATCTCCCTATATCAGAAAATCATTGTATTTGCAATCACGAATTCGCGCCGAAATATTTGTTGTACCTACGACAAGGTTTCCGTTTCAACGGCAACGCTCTGCTGCTCGTCGCTGTCTCGCTCTCTATGAATCGCTCGACAGGAATTCCCTATGACGACACAAGCACTTCCCGGGGTTTACGTTCGAGGAACCGGCGTGATCGGCTGGCCCTTGGCTTCTCTTCTGCTGATCCTACAGGGAAAGCTCGGAAAATTTCAGGTTTACGTCGAACCGTATCGACTCAAAAAATCCGAAATTCCCGCGATTCTTTCCTTGGTGGAAAAAGGGGCGATCGTAGTCGATACGGGCGACAACGGAGTTAAAGATTTTTTCCCGGAGTTTGTCTCAAAGCGACAAGCGCTGGAGAATTCCTCCGTTCTCTGCGATTGTTCCCCGCCCGGGATCGCCGATTCGCGCATCAACGAATACAATACATCCGAATATTCTAAAATACGAATGTTTATCGCGCAAGGAAGCGAGCACAAATTCGGATCTCAGTTCTTATATCCCGATGCGAGAACGTTTTTGGAAAAGGAACTTCCGAAATTTCTGCACGTCGCTACTTGCAACACGCATACGCTTGCCGGTTCTCTTCGATTGCTGATCGACGAATCTCCCCTCGAGTTGGAATCCGTATTGGAAGAAGCGGACTTTCTCGTCATCCGCAGGGATGCGGATATGGCAAAGGACGATCCGCATGTGACCGGACCGCTTCTCGTAAAACCGGAAGCAGAATGGGGGACGCATCACAGCCGATTGTTAAACGAACTCTATTCTCAGATCGGACTCAAGCTGCCTTTGACTTCTTCTTCGGTGACGATCAACTCGCCTTACATGCATTTGGTGCGCTTCCGGTTTCGGCTGAAAAAGTCCCTTCCGAAAGAAATCGTCCTCAGAAGACTGCAAAACGATCCTTATCTTTCCACGACCGATTTGATTTCAACGAACTCGATCTTTTCCTCGGGAAGGGATCGCGGTCTTTACGGGAGAATTTTTTCGCACGCCGTAATTCCTCTCGGGTCTTTGGAAATTTTAGAAAAAGAAATTCGAGGTTACGCAGCCACTCCGGGAGATTCTAACGTGCATATCTCCACGATTTACGCGGTTTTTCGGGCTCTCGGTCTTGAATTCGGACCCGAAGCGGAATCCTTTCTCCAGAGCATCGTTTTGCAGGAAATTTAAGAGCTTTCGAAAAGCCGTTCACTTGTAAAAAGAATCCCCTGAAAAGGATTTTTTTTCTTGAGTTTATTTGTTATATTGAAATAAAAGTCTAATATAACAACATCTAAACTCAAAGAATCCTTGGATTAGGCAGGAAAACAGAAATGAAAGCTAAGAGTATTTTAGAAACAATCGGTAATACACCGCATGTTAAAATCAATCGCTTGTTCAACACTAAGAGCGAGATCTATGCAAAATTAGAAAGATCCAATCCCGGCGGATCCATTAAGGATCGTATCGCGCTTTCGATGATCGAAGACGCGGAAAAGTCCGGCAAACTTACCAAAGACAGCATCATCGTAGAACCGACTTCCGGAAACACTGGAATCGGATTGGCGCTCGTTGCAGCCGTTAAGGGATACAAACTTCTTTTAGTAATGCCTGAATCAATGAGCATTGAAAGAAGAAGAATTATGGCAGCTTACGGAGCGGAATTCGAACTGACTCCGAGAGAAAAAGGAATGCCCGGTGCGATCGAAAAAGCGAAACAAATCGTAGCAGAAAATCCGAAAGCATGGATGCCGCAACAGTTTGAAAACGAAGCGAACATCAAAGTTCACGTGGAAACCACCGCACAAGAAATCGCGAACGACTTTCCGGAAGGATTGGACTACGTGATTACCGGTGTCGGAACGGGCGGACACATCACCGGTGTCGCTCAAGTTCTGAAGAAGAAGTTTCCAAAACTGAAAGTATTCGCTGTTGAACCGGAAGCTTCTCCCGTAATCTCCGGAGGAAAACCGGGACCACACCCGATTCAAGGGATCGGAGCGGGATTCATTCCTAAAAACCTTCACACGGATCTGCTGGACGGAGTAATCCAAGTCAGCAAAGACGAAGCTTTCTTATACGCTCAAAGAGCCGCTAAAGAAGAAGGTCTTTTTATCGGGGTTTCTTCCGGCGCAGCGCTTGCGGCGGTCGCGAAAAAATTACCTGAGATTCCGGAAGGATCCAAAGTATTAACTTTCTCTTATGATACCGGAGAAAGATATCTTTCCATCGAAGGTCTGTTCCCAGTTCCTGCGAACGCATAAAAATCGTTGATTCGTCTTCTTTTTCGGCGGAATTGCGGAGAAGAAGGCGAATCAAAAAAAACATTCGAATTTTTTGATCTATATTTTCTCGACTTAAAACCCCGGGTGATTCCGGGGTTTTTTCTTTTCAGGGATATTGAATGTTCCCGTCGTTGTTTTTGCGCTTTGTTTATAGTGTTTTTGTTAATCGGGAAACCATTCCGTATAATTTAAGGCGTAGAATTCACCGTTCGGAATACAGTGGAGCCTCCGTGTGATTCGATTGTTCGGTAGATCTAGGTGGAGGATGTAACTGTAATACCCATGGAAGGTGGGAACTCCCTCGTTCATCGTTCTCACGATAGAATCCCCGACCTTCAATTCCTCCAACAACAGAAGATAATGGAAAAGATAACAGCGCGACACACCGTGGGCCTGTGCTAAGGCACCGAATAACGTCCAACTTCCCGGATCGATTCGAACGTTGATCCGTCTCATTCTTGACTTCCCCGAACTCGGCTGATACAAAGTCCGATCCGCTTTCTTTCCTAATCGACGTACCGCCGTTAAATATTTTCCATAAGTAGACAAAAGAATCGGAATTCGTTTTGAAAGAATTCTCAAATTCTTTTCTCCCAAACGAAGAATCGTTTCTTCAGGAATTAACAAAGTCACCGTTTCCGCTTGGCCTTTTTGCAAAGTAGAGCGGATCACTCGATCCGTATTCAACGATAGAATGCCCATGTCCGAAGCGGTTCCGGTAGGATCAGAGCGGAGCGCATTTTTCCTCAAAAAAACGAAAAGAAGATTCCTAAACGGAACCATCAGCACAAGCAAAGAGGCACATAAAGGCATAAAATCGAATTCCTACAACGCAAGGAATCATCCATAAACAAATGTTCACTTCAATGACTCGAGCGTAAATTAATCCGTAAAGGTTAGATATCAAACCAAAGCCAACACGAAAAATTCTTGCAGCGAAATTTTGATTCTTCAAATTGCGGAGTATGTGGAACAGATATGCTATATTAAACCGAATTCAAACCTTGGACCCGACCAAGGACTATCACCGGATCTCCTTTCTATCCGGGAGTTACGACTTTCCCCGCGACATTGAAATCTCACTTGCATTAGCATTCTTTAAAACGTTTGCGATCCCTTCGATTGCCCAGATTCTCGATCGAACGAAACAGTTCGAAAACTTCGGGCAAAAACGATACGACGACACCGCGATTTTACTCGCGGAATTTTTGGAAAACGGAACGGATTCTCCGAACGGAAGGGAAGCAATCCGCCGCATCAATCAGATCCACAAGGAATATTCGATCTCCAATCAGGATTTCTTATATACTCTCAGCACATTCGTATTCGAGCCGGTACGATGGAATCTTCGTTTCGGATGGAGAAGGGGAAGCCAAAAGGAAAAACTCGCAAACTACCACATGTGGAGAAACGTGGGAAAGCTCATGAACATCCAAGAACTTCCGAACGACTACGATTCCTTTGAAAGATGGAATCGAGAATTCGAAGAGAAACATTTCCAACGAACTCCGGAAAGCGAACGGCTCGGCCAGGCGACGCTTCACATTCTTGCGGGAAGAATTCCGAACCTCCCTGGAATTCGTCCTTTGATCTTTCACGCTCTCTTCAGTTTGATGGAAGCGCCTCTGCGGGACGCGATGGGTTTTCCGAAACCGAATCGAATCGTCGAAATTCTTACTCTGCTCGTTTTTAAGACGAGGGCGTTTTTAATCCGAACCGTAATGCCTCCGAGAACGAAACCCTATCTCGTAACAAAACGGAAAAACCCGACCTATCGAAACGGATATTTGATTGAAAACCTGGGACCGCACTAAACCCTAAGGTTCGGTGTCCTTTCTCGTTATCGTCGAATCTCCTTCCAAAGCAAAAACCATCGGCGGTTATTTAGGCAAAGAATTTAGAATTCTTGCGACCCTCGGACATGTCGCCGATCTTCCCAAGTCGACTCTCGGTTTGGATCTGAAGAATCATTTCGAACCGGAATATACGATTCTTCCCGGAAAGAAAAAAGTCCTTTCCGAAATCATAAAAGCAGCCAAAGAATCCGAGAAGGTTTTTCTCGCGACCGACCCGGATCGAGAGGGAGAATTCATCAGCGCTTATATCCGGGATCGGTTGAAAAAGAAATCCAACGTGTTTCGGATTCGGTTTACGGAGATTACTCGGAACGCGATTTTGGATTCTTTGCAAAACCCGGATTCGATTCTCGAACCTCTCGTAGACGCGCAAAAGACGAGGCGAATCGGCGACCGTTTGATCGGTTACTTCGTAAGTCCGGTTCTCTGGAAAGAAATCGGTCCCGGTTTGTCCGCGGGCAGGGTTCAATCGGTCGCATTAAAATGGATCTGCGATCGCGAAGAGGAGATCCGCAATTTTAAACCGGAAGTATATTATAATATTCTACTGTATGTCTTGGATCGAAACGGAATCGAAGGCGTTTTTCAAAGGATCGGAGATCGAATTTTTTCGGAAGAGGAGGCGAATCGGATTCTCGAATCGCTTCAAAAAGAAAAGAATCTGCGCATCCAAGAGAAGAAGGAAATCAAAGGGAAGAATTCTCCCCCGCCTCCCTTTCAAACCGCAAGCTTGCAACAAGAAGCCTTTCGAAGATTTCAATTCTCCTCCAAAAAGACGATGAGCATCGCGCAAAAGTTGTATGAAGGGATGGATCTGGGGAACGGAAAACGGGAAGGTTTGATCACGTATATGAGAACGGATTCCACTCGTTTGAATCCGGATTTCGTTAGGCAAGCGCGTGCTTGGATTACATCTGCGTTCGGCGACGTATTTGCCGGAGGCGCCGGTACCGTTACTTCTACCGCCTCCCGCAAACCAAAAAAGACCGTATCCGCGAAACGAATTCAAGACGCGCACGAAGCGATCCGCGTCACGGACCCGTTCTTAACTCCCGAAAAAGCCAAAACCTTTTTGAACAAGGAAGAAGCTTCGCTCTACGAACTCATCTGGAAACGAACCGTCGCTTCCTTGATGCCGCCGGAAGAATTCTTAAAGACCGAGTATACGATTGCGGCCGCGGGCGAAACGTTCTCTCTGGAAACGAAGAAAACTTTGTTTCCAGGTTTCAAAAGATTAAGCGACATGGAAACGAAGCCGATTCCGGTTTGGGATCGGGGAGAATCGGTTTCTCTTTCCAAGGCGGAAAGTGAGCGGAAACAAACGGAGCCTCCTTACCGTTATTCCGAAGGTTCTTTGGTAGCAAAGCTGGAAAAGGAAGGAATCGGACGCCCGTCCACGTACGCGACCGTTTCGGAAACTCTTCAGAAACGGAAATACATCGATCAGGAAAAGAAATTCTTTTATCCGCTTCCTTTGGGGGAGAAGGTAAATTTCTTTCTGCAAGCCGGGTTCGGCGATCTGTTCCGCGAAAAGTTTACCGCGGAACTCGAATCGGAACTGGATAAGATCGAACGGTCCGAGTCGGATTCCCTCTCCGTATTAAACCGACTTTGGGCCGATCTGCAGACATCCATTCAAAGCAGCAAATCGGCGGCTCCCGGTTTTCGAAAAGAATGGGCGCAAACCCGTCAAAAGAAGATCGAAACCGGTTGGGGCGTATGTCCTCTTTGCAAGGAAGGTTCTCTTCAAAAAAAGAAAACATCTAAAAAGAAGGAATTCTATCAATGCAGCCGTTTTCCTGACTGTGAGTATGTCAGCTACGAGCTTCCGAAACGGTAGAAGGAACCTTTCAACAATCCCCACTCGATCCATTAGAAGTCCTTTGCTTCCTTACATCGTTCTTCTCTACCATCGGATTGAACAAGATCCGCAGATTCTAATCCATCTGGTTTATATCCTCTTTCCTTTCTTGAAAAGCCCTTTACAACGGATGGGAAAATCCTTTGTTTTCGAAGCAGATTTCGATGCGACTGCTTAGTTCTTAGGCGGATGGGGTTGTTGCCACTTGCTTCGTCTTTCAACAAAAGAACGGCCGCTTTCGAATCTCGTATTCGTTTCTAAACGATTCCTTTCTTGGAGGAGCAGCTTTTACGAAGCGTCTCTTTTCATTTGATTTTTTATACGAGCGGCTGTATAATTTTTCAATAGATCGAGTGAAAACGTTTCGAAGCGACTTCGCTTTTTAAGCAAGAAGGCGCGTTCCAAAGAAAACGATTCTTAAGTTTAAACCGGTTTGCCGGTTTTTTAAGACGGTTGTGCGGATGCGTTGAATTCTCGAGTAAAATGATAAATTCAAAAAATAGAATATTCTAAAAATAATGTATTGAATCCGGTTTAAAATTATTTTTATCCTTTTTTAAAAAATGTATTTATTTTTTATTTAGAAGACGTCGTATTGGTAATAGAGAAACGAAAGTGATTTGTTTTCTCGGACCGGTTCGGACGATGATTGTTCTCCGATCGGACAAGCAAAAACAGACAAAAATAAATCGAGGTTTCAATCATGAACACTAACAAAATGATTTCTGTAGTTTCCCTTTTGGGCTTTCTGGCTGCAAGTTCCGTTTTCGCTGTATCGGAAGATGTTGAAGATCAGCTCCTGGAAAAGGCAATCGTAGAAAGTGCAGTTACAAAGGAACAAAAAACCGCTGTGGGTAATTATCTGAGAGCCGTAGCTCAACAGAAGGCTCATAGAGCGGAAGAATTGAGAGAACTTGCAAAAAGATCTACCGGCGGTAAATTTCTTGCGAGCAACGCTCAATCTCAAAAATACATCAAACAAGCACAAAGCTTAGAAAGAGAAAACGCAAGATACCAAGCGATTCTCCAAAACTTTTAATTTCAAGTTCGACTTTTCATGACTTGCGAGAAGGCGTCTAAGGACGCCTTTTTTGTTTTTAAGCCGACCTTCGCTTTAAATAAGTACGACACGAAACGTAATTTTTCCGTATCGAACTGAAAACGACGCAGGGTTTAGCTTGTTGCCGGTTGCGTTTTAATACTTACTTTCTAAAAGAGTCTTCAATTTGTTCAGATCTTTTTTAACCCAAGCCGCATCTTCCTCGAATTTCTCCTGCGTCAAGTCCGGTGTTTTAAACAATGTGAATAGGATTTCGGACCCTTCTCCGTTGGGAAGAATTCTAAGAGGGTTGGCGATCCGATCGGTTTCGTTCAGGATTACGGTGTGATCCAAGATTCCATAGGGATTCTTGGGTGTGAAGATCGCTTTTAACGTTCCCTGCGGTGCTTCGATGATCCATTCTTCGTTCTGGCCGGGGGAAATGGATTTGCAAAGTCCGGACGCCCATTCCGGAAAGTTTTTCGGTTCGGATAAGAATTCATACGCGGTTTTCCAAGGAACTCCGACGGAAACGCTGACATGCTTTGTTGCAAAGGTGGTTTTCATAGATTCTCCTGAAATGACGTTTTATCATAAACGATCGGTCCCCGATTTGTAAGTCTAAATTCAAGTTCGTTTTGCGATGACGGTCCAAGTTCCGTTGATACGATTTACCTGTAGGGAAAGATCGTAGAGTTCGTTCAGATTCTTTTCCGTAAAACAGTCTTCGATTAGACCGCTGTGAATGACCTTTCCTTCTTTTAGCAAAACCGCCTTCGTATAAAATTCGGGAATCTCTTCGGGGCGATGCGTGATATAAAGAGAAGTGAATTTTTTTTTGGAATGATATTCCTTCAAAAATCCGATAAAATCCTCACGAGCCGTAAGGTCGAGGGAAGAACAGGGTTCGTCCAAAATCAAAAGATCCGGTTCGCTGACGAGGCTGCGCAGAAACAGAACCTTTTTCTTTTCTCCGGAGGAAAGCGTCGCATACAACTGGTCTTTCTTGGAAATTAAATTCGATTCTTCTAATATACGGAGGGCTTTGGATCCTTCCTCGGGGCTGGGGTCGCGATAGTATCCGATCGTATGAAAGAGTCCCGTTAATACGACATCCAATACGGTGAGTTTTCGTTGGAGGGAATTCTCCTGTTGGGAAGCGTCCAAGATTCCGATCCGTTTTCGAAGGTCTTGGATCGCGGTTTCTCCGTAGGTTTCGTGAAACAATCGGATCGTCCCGGAAGTCGCCCAAATCATCCCGTAGATCAGATTGACCAGAGTGCTTTTTCCGGCTCCGTTCCTTCCGAGAAGAACGCAGTGTTCGTTTTCTTCGATCGAAAAACTGACCCGATCCAGGATCGTTTTTCCGGTGGGTTTGTAACTGACTTCCTCGACGGACAATAAGGAATTGATTTTCAAACGGCTTTAGTTCTCCATTCGCGCGATGTCATACAACTTTCTGAGTTTCTCGCAGGTTTCTTCGAACGTCTTTTTGTCCGCGAGGTCGTATTTTTGGAGTATGGTTTCGTCTATCGTGAAAAACGAGGCCTTCTTGTCGATACAATCCATCATCATATTGGCGAGATAAACCAGTTCGACTAAGTCGTGATAGACGCTTCCCACGGTCATAAACGGCCTGTGATGGAATTCGATCATCTGAACGAGATCGGGAGGGAAGTCCCATTTTTTTGCAAGAAGAGCGCCTAACGTGGGATGGGAGATTCCGATGGAGATTTCCTCGAGGATCGTGGAACTTCCGAAATCGCGGTCCTTTTGGTAGTTCGTGAGTTTTACGAAAAGTTTTTGATCCAGTGAAAGAAGGATGAATTTCCCGAGATCGTGGAGTAAGGCGCCGGCCGCGGCGATATCCGCAACGCGCGTCATTCCGCCGCGGCCGGCGATATGGCGGATGAAAAAACTGCACATATTCGAATGATTCCAAACCTCTTGCAGTTTCGCATAACGTCCATCCATGATCTTGCGGACGCCCGAGACGTAGAGAAGGTTGCGCACGTTTTTTAAACCGACTACCTTTACGGCCTGCACGATCGTATTTACCTTGTTTCTACTCGCAAAACCCGCCGAGTTGGAAAGTTTCAACAAGTCGACGCTGAGAGCCGGATTCTTTTCGATTTCATGCGCGATAATTCCCAGGTCGGAATCGGGATTGTTGCACAAAGAGATGATCCGCGTAAGAGTATTGGGAAGAGGGGGAAGTCCTTCGATTTCGGCGAGGATCCGCTCTTTCAGTTTGGTGGTGATGTCGATCGGAACGATCTGCTGCGGAACTACCAGCGTGGCCCGAGTCAGTTTTCCGTCCGTATCCACCTTGAACTTGTCCGAACCGATCCCTGAGTTTTTCAAAAGAAGTTGAATCAATACGAGTCCGAGCCCCGCGCTTTCCTGAGAATCGGAAATGTCCATGAATGCGTCGGAAAGGTCGTTGTATTTCTTGGCGGACTCGATTCTTTTTTTGATCCGATCCAATTCCTGCGGTAAAAGCGCCGCATCGTTTTCCACGAGAATCGCGAGACTATTGTTCACCATCTTCGCGCGAAGATGGATCTGAAAACTGCTGTTCAAAAGAATCTCTCGCTGATCGTCCCAGTGATGCGTGATCTCCTCTTGAAAGGTCCGCATTCCTTTCGTGTAGTGATCCGCGTTGTGAATGTCTAGATTCTTCTTTAAAAAGAAAATCCGCTTCGCGTTCGCCTTGTTGGCGTTCATCAGGATTTCCTTCAGAATCGTGGAAATGACTTCCGTCAAAAAAAGTCTGTCGATCTTTCCGAGTATGTTAAGTAATAAATTATAGAGTTGTTGGTGGTCTTCTTCGGATACGAATTTGTATTCGATATCGATGTCTTTTCCGTTTAGGAGCGTGTCTGTAAGTTCCGGTATGTTCAGCATCTGGTGGCCTTTTCGGGTACAATTTTTTTCAAGTTTCGCAAATAAATCCAGTCTTTCCGAAAAACCTTGTCCGGGGTCTTTGGTATTCTTTCTTTCAGATCCGGAAGGATGTTGGAGGGAGAAATGGTTGTGGCTAAAGAAACCGAAAATGAAATCGAGCGGCAACTGCGGTATTTTCTAGAAGAGAAATTGGAAGGAATTTTGGATGAGGCCCGGAAGGTAAAAAAAAGGCGTCAGGAGGTCTTACACGGCAAATTGACTCCTAAACCCGATTCGGAAATCCCTCAATCCGGGGATGTTGCAGAAGAGAGACAGTTGAAGCTTTGGGAATAGGTTGGGTCTCAAAGAATGCGAACATAATAAAAAAGATGGACAGTCCTGGAAGCGATTCTTAGGATTGAACCAATGGACAATAGCTTCTTTTCAGAAAGCGAAAACGGCCAGGGTTTCCCAGTAAAACGGGACATTCTCGATATCATGGATTCATATCGATATATGAATTCTTCCTATTTCTTTGATTTTCTTTCCGACGGACGCTGGGACCACGGTACCGGCTGGATTGAAAAGAATATGAGCGGGGCCGATTGGTCCACGCGTTATGTTCCGGAGAGCATCGAGCGTTATAAAAAGCAGACAAAACGTTCTCGAAAATCTCTGTAAGAAATTTCACACCTATCTTTCCTCTTAACGTTCTTAGTTTTAAGGACGCAGGCACGACTTTTTAGCAAACCCACTGATCTTTTTTTTAACAATCAACGTTTCCGTTCCCTCCGAAGGACCGATTCATTCGGAAGAATTCAATCTTACGTTACGCCTCCTTTCGAACTATTTCCGAATAGAATCCTGGCTTTTTTCAGAATCGCAAATTGACGCGGGTTTTGTAGAATTTTTGGTCCTGCCAAATGGAAGGAGGGGTTTGATGTTGAGTCGGCGTTTTTATTGAATTGGGTGAAGTTTGGGGAGAAGTGATGAACGGCGGTGATCGGTTACAAACAAGGCTGGCAGAATGTTGTGAAAGGCGCCCAGCGGATCGACATCGACATCCAGGCGGGAGTGATCGGCGGCGTTTTCAAGGCCGCCTTTGGAAGAAATCTTAATTTAAGAGTCGGATGTTTCCGACGTCGATGAATCTTCTGTAAACGAGTTTGTTCTTTTCTTTCAGAGGATTGAAGATTAGAACCACAACCTTATTGTAAGTCACGTAACCGGGTCTGTACTCTGTGTAGTGGTGGGACATCAAAGTCGTTTTGTATTTCGCGCTGTAGATCGTATACGTGTGTTTGTTCAAAGAATCGTGGGATTGTTTCTTTTTCTCTTCCTCGGTTTGATCCACGAAGTTGCTCAAAAGAACCTGATCTTTTTTCGGACCTTGTTCTCCAAAGATCGTAAACTCAAGAGCGTTTTCGGGATGATTGGTAAGATACGTGATCGTTTCGGTCAACGCAGGAAGAGACATCTTCACCATCTCGCCTCGAGCGATGCGATCGTCGTAATCCTTCTTCACTTTGTTGTATCTTTCTTCTCCCCAAACCGCTTTGGATTCGAGTTTTTGAGGCATCAGGTTTTGGAAGTTGATGATAAGAGTGCTGTTCTCTACGTCGTATCCTCTCCATTTAGGAAACGGAACCAGATCCCGTTTTTCCGGATTGACCGCGGTCGATTCGTTTACCGCTAAAATATAAATGGAGAATTTTGCGGGATCGAAATCGCGGTTTTCCATTTCCACCATCACGTCCAGAAATTCTCCCTTACCGTTGTCCGAATGTCTGCGGAAGAAAGAAATGTTCTTCACTGCGAGACGTTCATCGTAATAGGATAGGGGATAATATTCTGTTCCTCCGTCCTTTTTGTTCGGATCGGGTTTTTCTGCGTTCTGGCTAAAGGTCGTATGACCCACGAAAAGAAGTAGCAGGCAAACAGAGATTCTTAAAAAAGATTTCATAGTTATTCTGGTCCGATGGAATTCTTACTAATTTATATCGGCCTTTGAAAGCCGGAAATTAGGTTAGGAAAGTCGTTTTTTGTAAAAATTACCGTTTTCGGTTATTTTCGTCAACGTGAACTACTTTCGGAGAGTAGTTGGCGGGAAGTTCTTTTTCTTCCACTTGAGCGTAGGTGATGATGATGACTTTGTCGCCTTTCATCCCGAGTCTTGCGGCCGCTCCGTTCAAACAGATTTCTCCGGAACCGCGTTTTCCCTCGATGATGTAGGTTTCGAAACGGGCGCCGTTGTTTACGTTCACTACGGAAACTTTCTCATATACGCGCATTCCCGCCGCGTCTACGAGATCCATATCCACGGTCAGACTACCTTCGTAGTTTAGATCCGCGTCCGTGACCGTAGCCCGGTGGATTTTACCTTTCATTACGGTTATCTGCATTTTAGGGTCCCGCTATTCGCTAAATAGTACCTTAAAAATTTTACCGGAGATATTTAAAAGCGTTTTCCTCTTGAAAAAGTGAATTTTGGTATTGATGGTATCCTTGTTGAAGGGAATTTCCGCAAAAAGCGGCGAAATGATGTAGTTTTCATAGAGATTTGGATATACTCGATTCTCATCATAAACCGCATTTTTGAAGTTTTCCAATACCTTACGGATGATTCTCTTTTCCTGTCGATTGAGGTCGACCGCTTCCTCTCCAGGCTCACCCGTCCAGACGATTTGAAATCCGGAGATTCCTTTTTCCGTCAGTCGGGGTTTGATATCTATTAGACCGTTTTTTCTCAAATGAAGCAACGCTCCCTGAAAATCCAAAGCGCAGGGAGAATCCTCCAAGTGGATATAGGTCTGGTTCGTGATGAGCTTTGCGTTCTTCTGAAAGTAAACCCCGTCCGCAAAGTAGATCAGTTTGGAAAGGGAGAGGCGGTCTCTTCCGTTCGGAGATTTCTGCAGGATAAAAGAGATGACTTCTAAGAGTTTTTCCATATAAAGAATCTTGTGAGAATGATCGAACCGAAAGGGGAATTTCCGTACCTCCGTTATTTGGAACTGCAGGAAAAACTGCGGAAGTCCAGAAAGGAGTGCATTCTATTTTTGGAACACGCTCCCACGATCACCGGCGGAATCAATTATAATCTAGAGAATCTTCTCTTGGGGAAGGAATTTCTGGAATCTCAGGGAATTCAGATCCATTTTATCCAAAGGGGAGGCGATTTTACGGCGCACGAACCCGGTCAGCTGGTCGTTTATGCGCACGTGGATTTGAAACGCAGGGAACTTTCGATCCGTTCTTATCTGGAGAATCTGCTGGCGGCCGTGATCGACGCCGCTCGTGTCACCTGGGATCTGCGTCTGGTCACCGATCCGGATTCTCCCGGATTGTATCTGGAATTGAACCCGGGCAAAAAGATCTGTTCGATCGGAGTGAACTTCAAATCCTTTTTTACGAGTCACGGAATCGCCTTTAACGTCGACAACGACTTCCGTGCGTTTCGCTGCATCAACCCCTGCGGGAGAAATTGGATGGATATGACGAGCGTAGGGATGCTCGGTTTGGACGCAGGACAAGCTAAGAAGAACGAATTTATTTCCCGCCTTCGGGAAAATCTGAATTCGTTTCTAAATCCTCGAAAAACTCTCGTTTCCGGCGAAAAGTAAGTCCGGAACCGTTTTTATTCTCAAGAGAAAACCTCATTTCTTCCGATTGGTTGGATAGAGGTCTCAGAGTGAAGATTTTCAAAAGTATATTCTATTTTCTTTTACTGCTGATCGTTTGCGAATCGATCGCACTCGGAGCCGTGGCCTGGTCCTTTTTAGAATCCTCTTTGGCCTCATTCGAACTTTTGAAAATCGGTTCGGACAACCGCGCGCGTGATACGTTAGGCACTCTTGCCAAGGCGGCGGAGAATTCCGGCAGCGACGCGTCCTACGACGACATGAACTTCGTTTTTTCGAGAATGACCAAGGTTTCGGACAAGGACAACGACGGTTATACGATCAAGGAAATCTTTTTGACGAACGAAGCGGGAATCGTTCTCGCTCATTCCAATCCGCAATATCTTCAGGAGACTTTGAAAAAAAGAAAGCCGGAAGCGTTGTATCAGGACGCGTTGTACACGAGGGCGTTTCGTCTTCGCAAATGGCAGATCAGCATTCCGGTTTTATTGGGACAAAAGAAAGAAGCTCTTTCCAAGAGCGTATTCTTTTCCAAGTTCGAAAGTTTTTTTCCGGAAATCAGCGAACCTGAAATTCTACTTTCCGCGGCCGTTTATCATCCCGTAAAACTCGAACGAGTCGCCGCGATTCACATGATCTACGATCGAGGAAACTTCCGCACGTTCGTATTCAAACAAACGGAATTGTTGGAATGGCTTTTGAGAAACTACTCTTTGATTGCTTTGGGAGCCGCGCTGTTTTTGGAATTCATCTATCTATTGCTTACGCTCGGAAATTCCACAAAGGAAACGGTTCCCGATTACGGTTCCAGACCTCTCGTGGAAAAGGTTTCGCATCCAAGCGCGACTAACGTTCCCGTTCTTGCGAAACAATCCAGTCCGTTGGATTCGGTCGCGTTTCCGGGATCGCTCGGAAATTCCTCTTCCGGCACGAGCGGCAACTTGTCGAATGCGCCTTCTCCCGTGTTGACCGCTTCGGTTGTGACCGAGCCTGTGGGAACTGCACCTTCTCCCGTCGTACATACCGCCGCTTCCGCGGGACCGATCGAAGCCGGACATTCTTCTGCAAGCGTCGCTCCGCACGGAGTTCCCGCTTCTTCTTCCCTGCAAACGGGCAACGTTTCCCAGAGCGCGGCGCATGGAAACCCGACGGTCGTCGCGTCGAAAGAAGAAATTCTAGACGCGATCTATTTAGGATAAGATACGAACGTGGAAATCCGATCCAGACTTTCCGGAAATATTCTCAAGCTCAAGCTGCGGGGACGATTGGACTCCGCAAGCGCGGAGGATTTTTATTCCTATCTTAAATCCAAATGGGAAGAAGGAATCCGCAAGTTCCTATTCTCCTGCGAGGAATTGGAATACATCGAATCCGAAGGGATCAGCGTTCTTGCAAGATTCGAAAATTTTCTGAAAAACAGGGGAGCTTCCTCCGCCTATTGCGCGTTCAACGAAGAATGCAAAACCCTTCTCAGCTTTTTGGGTTTCGGCAAGTCGATCGCGTTCTTTGAGGATCCGGCTCGAGCGGAAGAATATCTTTCTCTCATCAAGATTCAGGATCAGAGAAGTTCTCAGGTAGCACCGAGCGCCGTTTCCAAAATCAAAAAGAATTCTCCCGTTCAATTTTATTCTTCCGGATCGCGGAAAGCTTCCGGTTCCGGCGGTTCGCATTTGATTTATATTCCGGAGATTCAAACCGTTCCCGAAACGGAAGGAACTTCGGATTCCGGTTCTTCGGTGGAATCCGCTAAACCGACATTGGCGGGAACATCGGGACTTGCGAGTCAATCCGAACGATTGCAGGCATTCTTAAACGAAGAGAAAGAAGAAACGACTTCTTCCAATCAATCGAGAACCGCACTGAATGAGGGAGCTCCTTCTGAGTCGAGCGCGGGCGCTGAACGAAAAGAAGGTGCCGATGTTTACTCGGCAAAATCCGCGTTGGAGAAGGCGATTCGCACCGAAAAGAATTTTCCGAAGCGGATCATCTATTGTGGCGCTTGTTCTTCCCGAATCCGAGTTTCCAAACCGGGAAGATATCAATGTCCGGCGTGTCAGATTCAGTTTGACCTAAACACCATGGGCGGAGTTCGATACCTAGAAAAACTTCTAGGACCCTGATCGTTGTCTAACGCCGCATCGCGAAGCATCGCACTTTCGTTTTATACCTTTTTATCCAGAATCCTCGGATTGATCCGGGATCATTTTATGGCGGTTTCGTTCGGAACGGGAATGGTCGCCTCCGCGTTTTCGGTCGCGTATCGTTTGCCGAACATGTTCCGCAATCTCCTCGCGGAAGGAACTCTTTCCCAGTCCTTTATGCCCTTGTATTCCGAGTCGGGCAAGATCGGAGAAGAAGAAGCGAAGGTGATGAGCGGCGCCGTTCTTTCGTTTTTGTTCTTTATCCTCTCGCTTCTCGTGGGAGTTATGTTTCTTTTTTCCCCTGTCTTCCTCCCGATCCTAGTCGGAGGCACGAAGGAATATTCCGATCTCGTAATCGAACTTACGTATATTCTGTTTTTCTTAATCGTCACCGCGAGTTTGTCCGCGATCTTCATGGCGATCTCCAATTCCAAGAACCGTTTCTTTGTTCCGTCCCTTTCTCCGATCATTTTGAATCTCAGTTATCTGTTCGTGTTTTTCTTTTTGTTTCCGTTCGTGGACGATCTGCACGAACGTGTGATCGTTCTTTGTTCCGCGATCGTTACGGGAGGCTTTCTGCAGTTCGCGGTTCAAGCTTGGTATGTTTGGAAAAAGAAGGACATGCCGAAGATCAACTTCAACTGGAAACATCCCGCGATCAAAAAGATCTTTCGGTTGATGCTTCCCGCAGCGCTCGGAGGAGGGTTTTATCAACTCAGTCTTCTCGTGGATATTTTTTTGGCGAATTGGGTGCAGAATCAAAACCCCGGACTCGGAGCCGTCGTAAGTTTGGATTACTCGCAAAGACTGGTGCAATTGCCGACCGGAATCATAGGAGTCGCGCTCGCGACGACGATTCTTCCCGCGCTTTTGCAATCCTTAAAAAAAGAAGAATGGTCCGCGATCGGTCACGAACTTTCGGGCGCGCTCGAGTTCGCATTATTTTTAACGGTGCCCGCCGCGATCGGAATGGTGTTTCTGGCGGGGCCGATTTTGGATTCGATTTATTTCGGAGGGAAATGGGATCATATCGCGACGCACACCGCGACGCTGCCTCTCGTGTTTTACTCTTTGGCGATTCCGTTTTTCAGCATCAATAAAATATTGATTTCTTCGTATTACGCGTTTCAGGACACGAAAACCCCGCTGCGTATCCAGTCGATTTCGTTTACGATCAATATCGTTTTGAATCTTTCCCTGGTTTGGTTTTTAAAACATTCCGCGATCGCGCTTTCTTCGGCGATTTCCGCGATGATTACGTTTCTGCTTTTGGGAACCCTTTTGAAACGGCACAAGGTCCAATTCCCCTGGCCGGAACTCTTGAAAAAAATTTCCAAAATGGCGGTGCCGTTTTTGTTATTGGGGAGCGTTCTATTCTTTCACCAAATATTCTTATATTCTCCGATTCTAAATTACTTGGACTCTCAGGGAATCGGCTACGCGCAGGCTTCGAGAATCAATCTGTGCGTCGTGATCCTTCCGGCGATTCTGATTTTTTTCGCCTCGAGTCTCGTTTTTCGAGTGGATGGGATATATCTGTTAGTGGGAAGATTCCGAAGAAAGAACCGCGCCGCTTAGAAGGATGAAACTTACGATTCACGTTAAACCGAACTCGAAGAAAGTTTTTTTGAGAAGGGAAGAAGACGGATCGATTACGGTGGCGGTTCGAGAACCGGCTCTCGAGGGAAAGGCGAATGCCGCCGTGATCGCGGCCTTATCCGAAGAACTGGGAGTTCCGAAAAAGAAAATTCGGATTCTTTCCGGAGAGAAAGGAAAAAAGAAAACGATTGAAATCGATCCCTAAGAATTGTTTTTCTATAAGAATGCGAAATCGAATCCTTCTGACGATATTTCTTTTACTGCCCGGGATTTTGACGGCGCAGACAAAATCGCAAACGGAAGATCCTTTCGACGAGCTCGTCCGCGAAAAGCAGGAGTTATTCGGAAGCGAAAAAGAGGAGAAGTATCCGGTCCGCGCCCTTTTTTTGGACGTGGAAAAATGGGAGGGGCATTCCTCTTGGCATCTGTTCTGGTTTATCCGAAAAACCGATTATCCGAAATTTAAGCAATTTAGAATATTCCCTTTTTATAATTCAATCGAGGCTAAGTCCGGAAAGGCGAGTCTTGAATATCTATTCCCGCTTGCCGGTTATCGGCGCGTGGAAGCCGAAGGCGTCGAGGAAAAGACATTTCTATCTCCTCTCTACTATCGGAATTCGATTCAACCCGCCAACGGAGGAGTAGGGTATAAGGAGAACACGAACTTCTTTTGGCTCGGTTACAATTCGAATTCTTCCGGTCCGGGGTTTGAAAAGAATTTCTGGATGGTTCCGGGATTTTTTCCGCTGATGACCCGTAACGTCGAGTTGATCAACGGTCTGCGAGAAACGCATACTATGTTTCTTCCGGCTTTGTATTTCAATACCGAGAGCGCTCAGGAATCCAAAACGATTCTTGCGTTGTTTCGTTGGGGACACGATACGGAAAAAAGATTCTTCAACTTCTTTCCTTTGCTGCATTATACGAATTACAAAACCAGAGAGGATTATTCCTTTACGTTCTTTCCCCTCTTTCATCAATCCAAGTCGAATATTAACTCGAAGAAGTTCGCTTTGTATTCTCCGCTTTGGTTTCAAGAAGAGGAAAAGACGAACGATTCGTACGATAATTTCGTATTTTCGCCGATTCTACTTTTCTACAGATCGAAAGCGATTTCCCTCAAATACGAATCTTCAACGTATTTTTGGGCTCCGCTCGCTCTGTATCTCCGAGATGAAGGAGAAAATTATAAAATTCGAAACTTCCTTTTGTTCCAATGGGGAAAAGAAAAGGATTGGAGTTACTTTCGGGTTCTGCCTTTGTTTTATTGGTCGGGAACGAAGAATCAAAACGACGGCGCTCTTACGTTTTTTCCGTTCGTTTTTTACAAAGAGAATTCTTACTTAACCGTCTTTCCGATCGCGTTTTACAAAAAGGATTCCTATCTTACCCTGTTTCCGTTTTATCATCACTCCTATGAAGGGGATGATTTCAGACAATATTATCTTCCGTTCGTGTATCGCCGGATCGGGAAAGAGGATACGGAAACGTTAATCCTGAACACCTATTGGAGTAAAACCAAAGACGAACTGACTTCGTTGAACGTTTTTCCGTTTTGGTTTTATAAAAAGGACGAGTACAAACACTTTGTTCCCTTTTATTTTTCCTGGAAGGAATCCAAGGAGGAATCCGCCTTTGCCGGACCTCTTTATTTTCATTCTTCCAAAAAGGATTCTTCTTCGAGTTATTTGATCAATACGTTTTGGAAGTTCGATAAGGGTGAGCTGACCTCGTTTACCTTTTTTCCGATTTGGTTTTATCAAAAGGACGCATACAAACATATTGTTCCCTTTTATTTTTCCTGGAAGGACGATGACGGAGGGGACAATCGCGGAGGTCCTCTTTATTATCAATATCGTTCCAAAGACGTGTATCAGGATTATTACCTGAACACGTATTACAAACGGGAACGAGGGAAGGGGCTCACCGAACTCGTCAGTTTTCCGTTCGTTTTTTACAAAGAGAATTCTCATCTAACCTTATTTCCGATCTATCATCATGCGAAGGACGGAGACGATTTTACGCAGTATTTTTTATTGCCTCTTCCGATGTTTCGACATGTCCGAAAACTCGAATCGGAAACGTTGGTGCTGAACGCGTATTGGACTCGGGATGAAAAGGGAGAATATCGTTCTTCTCTTTTCTTTCCGTTCTACTTTCATAAGAAGAATTCCTATTTGCATATTCCTATTGTTTTGTTTTTCCAGACCGAAGACGCGACATATAAGGAAACCTTCGCTCCCTTGTTTTACAAATACGCAAGCGCCGCTGAAGACGAATTTTTTCTTTTAGGATATCATACGTACAGTTCGAACCGTTCTTCGTTCACGAGATTCTATCCGTTTTACTATTCTTCGCGTGAAAAAGACGAATCCTCCTTTTTGGGATTGGCGGGATTGTTTTATCGTTGGAAGGATCCATCGGGCGAGACGACGACTCGGACGATTTTACCGCTGCACTACTATCAAAAAAACGAATATAATCTTTGGCTTCCGTTTTATTATCGAATCGGAGGCGACGATAAAAACTACGTTTCCTTCAGCCCTCTTCATTACAGATTGCGCTCTCCGAACGTGGACCGGGATTGGCTGTTGTTGTATTATTCTTCCGAAAACAGGGAGGAGAAAACGAGTTCCCGATTTGTCGCTCCTTTGTATTTCGAATGGAAGAGCAAGGAATCGAGAGGGGACATTCTGCTTCCCGCTTATCTCAAGTATTACGAAAAGAACAAAAATCTGGAATTGTATTTCGGCGGGATTTCGATTTCGCAAACCGGAGGAAAGTTCGACGCGTCTTTGAAGTCGAGCGCGAGCGGAAAAGAATTCTACGTCGACTTGGATTATTCTTTCATCTACAACATCTTCAGCGTTTCGCTCAGAAAGGAAGTTTCCAATCCTCTGACGTTCTTTTCGGATGAAACGAAGGACGCTCCTTCTCCCGTAACCCCTCAGGCTCAAAAGGGAAAGAAGGTCGAAACGACGAAAGAAGTTCGTCTTGCGGTCGTGGGGGAAGAGGAAAAACCTTCCACTTCTCCGGAAGGATCCAGCTTCGCTTCGTATAAGAAGTTGGCGAGGGAAAATTCAAGAAATTATTTCGGATGGGAAGCGTTGTTCGGAATCGCGAGTTATCAATCCGGAGACGATAAAAAGCACTTCCGCATTCTTCCTTTGGGCTGGTTTACTTGGGGAAAAAACAACAGCGATCGGATCTTTGCGTTTCCTCTTCCGTTGCCTACGTTTTGGGGAACGGTCGGCGACGAATCCTACCGCGTAATCTTTCCTTTGTATGCGGAGCAGAAGAAGGGGGAAGATTTTATCCGATCCTTAGGAATCATTCTGTTCGTTATGGAGCAGGAAAAGGATAGAAGAGAATATTCGGTTTTATGGCCCTTGATCCGTTATGCGAAATCGAAAGACGAAACTTCGTATCGATTCTTTCCTTTTTTCGCACATAGGGAAGCGGCGGATCGTCTCGAAACGAAGAGTATTTTCTATTATCGATCCAAAGAAAAGACCGGATCGTACGAAGCTTCCTCGTTTCACGGGATTTTGTTTCCGTTGTATCAGGCTTCCGAGGAAATCTTTACGAAGAACGATACCGTATCCGGTTCCGGTTACAGCGCGTTTTTACCGTTTTATTATCGGAATTACGAGGATCGAGTAACGGGAGGAGTTTCCGTATTTAAGGAGAGAAATCTGTATTCTCCGTTGTTTTTGTATTCGTCCAAGGAGGATTCTTTCACGAATTCCAAATCGTCCTCGGTTTTGAGCCCTTTTTTCTACGCATCGTATGAAGAAAAACGAATATTAGAGAAACAATACGTTTCCGATTTGAATCTTGTGCTGCCTTTGCCTTTGGTTTTTTGGGGACAGGAAGGGGACGAAAAATACAGATTCGTTTTCGGATATTACGGTTCCACCGCTCCGGAGAGAACGTCTTGGAATTTTCTGCTCTTATTCGGTTCTTCCAATACCAAGCGGGAACAAAAAGAGGAAACGTTTTCGTACGCATTCCCTTTCTTCTTTCAAACCACTACGCTGGATAAGGGGGAATGGAGTTCCACTTCAACCACGATTCCGATTTTTTATTCTTCGGAAACGACTCCCGTTTCATCCGAAACTCGATGGGCGCTTTTATTCAGCCGTAAATCGATTCCGAATCAAGGTTATTCCAAAGTGGCTCTTGCTCCTTTCTTTTACTGGGAAGAACGAAAGAATCCGTTCGGACAAACCGAAACTTCTTTGTATCATCCTCTGCACTTTCAAAAAAAGGTGGTGCAGGGGGATTCAAAGGTTAAGTCCACTTACGAAAAGAATTTCTATCCGCTTCCGCTCCTGTCTACGTACGAAAGCGTAACGGAAACCGATCCGGTCAAAGGAACCGTGGAAGAAAGAAGCGGTTGGGATTGGTTGTTCTTTGCGAATTACGAAAAAAGAAATTTTCCAAGTATTCAAAAGAAGGAATCGGATTTTAAAATTTTGCTCGGCGGAATTTGGGGTTATTCTTCCGCAAACGATCCGCAGAGAGAATCCCTGTCCTGGAATCTTTCCCTATTTCTGTTTCGAAAAACGGTTCAGGAGAAAGGCGTTCAAACGTATTCGTCCACTCTCATTCCGATTGTTTATTCGAAGGAAACTACGCTCGATTCTTCCGATACTTCCTATTTCCTGATCGCCGGTTCGAAAGAAGATCGAAAGACCGGATTTGTGCGGAACATGCTGCTTCCGCTTTGGTACGATCGTCGCGAGGTCGTTCGTCCGGGTTATGTGGATTCTTTTTCCTATTATACTTTTATTATACAGTCCAAGTCGGTTCAGGACGGGAATGGAGGAAACCTCACCGTGGATTGGTTTTTTCCGATTCTTCCTCTGCCTTTGCTGTATACGTTCGAGAACCGTGTTCGAGACGACAAGGTTCGCAAGGATGTTTGGGGATTCGATTGGCTCTTTCTCGCTAATTACAAAAACACGAACTATCTTCATTCCGGTCACGAGTCGACCTCTCTCAAACTTTTATTGGCGATTTTCGGATATGAAACGAACGGAAACCGGGACGAACACGAAACGAGTTCGTATTTCTTTCCTCTCTTCTTTTACAAAAGCGCGGATCACAAGGAATACGAATCCTATCGCTGGTTCGTTCCGATTCTTTCCTATCGAAGTTATAACGAAAGCAAAGGTTTGATCCGTTCTCATACCAATCTTCTCGGAATCTTGATGAACTACAAACGGGACGACGAAGCGGGAACGGAAAGTTTCTACTTGTTTCCGTCCTTGTATTTTTCAAGAGATTCCAAGTTGAAAGAAAGCACGTTCTTCGTTCTTCCGTTCATATACAATTCTTCGAATGCGGAAGAATCAAAATTCTTTCTCATGGGTTATTATCAAAGAAAGAATCCTCTATCGAACCGATATAACTTTTTGTATCTGGTCGATTACGAAACGTATCTCAAAGAACAGAAAAAAGAACTTACTCTCTTTTTAGGCGGTTTCCATGCGGAGTTTGAAAAGGATCGAACCCGCTGGGGAGTGTTCGGAGGGATTTTACTCGGATACGAATCGAGTCCGCAAGTTATGGATTGGAATTTCCTCTGGATCCGTTATTTGAATTCTCCTCGGGAAAGGGTTCAGAACTTTTTACCGATCTATCGGTACGGGGAAACTCAGGAAGGTTACTCCTTTTTGTCCCCTCCGATTCTTACGTATCACGGAAAGGATGCGGACGGTACGATTACGTTAGGCGGTCTTGGTATTCTTTATTATCGAAATCGTTCCGAATATTATAAGGAAGAAACGACCGCAGTCTTGGGAGGTTTGGCTTATTTCTCCGAAAAGAAAGCGGCTCGCGGTTATCAAAATCACGGAGTTTTCGGTTTTCCTTTGATCGGCGGGTTGCTCTGGAACTACGAATACGAGGAAGAGACCGGCTTTGAAAAAACTTCCATCCTGAAGTTCGCTTACAGTAGAACCGCTTACAAAGGAAAAGTAACGAATCGTGTTCTTGGAGTAAACTGGGGACAAGTTTATGACAGTTTATTTGGGAACGGCGGGGATTCGAAAGATTAATCTTTGATTCGGAAGATTTTGTTAAGCGAAGTGGATCGAAATAAATCGTCCGCTTTATCGAAAAAACCGAGCACGCGTATTTAAGCCCGTTTCCAATTGATTCCGATTACGGAAATATCGTCTTGTTTGGAAACTCCTGATAAGAACTTTTCCTGCTCGCTGAGAATCGAATCGATGCCTTCCCGAATCGACTGCGTGTTTAAGGAATGAATCAGACTTTCCACTCGTTCCTCGCCGAACTCTTCTTTATGCGCGTTCCATTGCTCGACAAGGCCGTCCGTAAACAGCACGAGCTTTGAATCCGGAGAAATTTTTACGTCTTTGGAAGTGTATTGTGTTTTCGAAACGGCTCCGATGATTCTTCCCGTCTTTTCGAGTTTTTGAATTCCTTCCGGTCCGATCAGATATTGAGGGATGTGACCGGCGGACGCATAACGCACGTTACCCGAATTCGTATCTATGTCCAGAACGATGCACGTGAAGAATTGATTCAGATTTTTGAATGTATGCAGAAACTCGTTGTTGAGGTGATATAGGATTTCCGTGACGCTGTAGATTCCGCGTTTGAGCGATTCGTAGATCGCCTTGATCGCCATCGTGATCAAGGCGGCTTGCACCCCGTGTCCGGTCGCGTCCGCGAGAAAAACCCGGGTCAAACCGGGACGCAGTTCCATGATGTCGAAGAAGTCGCCTCCGACTTCGCTTAACGGAAGATAGCGGACGATGACTTCGAGCTCGCCTAAGGTTCTATCCTTATGAGAGATGATTCCGGATTGGATTTTTTTAGCCGTGGAAAGATCGTTTTGGATGAGGTTTAAGTTTTCCTCGAGTTCTTTTGCAAGAACTTCCTTTTCCTTGATATTCAATCGAATCTTTCCGAGAACGGAATTGTATCGTTCCGCGATCTGTCCGACTTCGGTGAACGGCTCGATGGAAAGATCCTTACTCAAATCTCCCGTTCGTTTTTGATATTCCATTTCCAAGAACAGATCGATGAGTTCCGTCGTCGCTCTGTGTTCCGTATAATTGAGTCCTTTGTGTTCGTTTTGTTCGGAAACGCGAAAGCGAAAAAAACGGTTGATCGCGCTCAATACAACATAGCTCAATCCGAAAGCCAAGGCTCCGCAGGAAAGAATTCCGATCGACTGAACGAAAATCTGATGGGAGCGGGACAAGCCCGTTCCTAAAATTTCCGGATTTCCGAAAATTCCCACTGCAAGCGTTCCCCATATACCCGCTGTTAGGTGAACCGGAATCGCACCCACCGCGTCGTCGATTTTCAACCTGTCCAAAAGGGATCTGGATTCGAACATAAGAATTCCCGCAACAAATCCGATGATTACGGAATCGATCGAATTGACGGCGTGACAAGAAGCGGTGATCGCAACCAATCCGGCAAGGGCGCCGTTTAAGGGAAGAGTGGCTTCGGCGTATTGAAGACGAATCCATCCATAAATCAAAGAGGACGCCATTCCGCTGACTGCCGCGAACATCGTGTTGACGATGATTTTAGGAACCGCTCCGGTGAACGCCAACGTGCTTCCGCCGTTAAAGCCGATCCAACCGAGCCATAAGATCAACGTGCCGAGCATCGCCAACGGAAGATTGTGTCCCGTGATGTTTCGGATCGAGCCGTCTTCCGCATATCTTCCCGAACGATTGCCGAGAATTTTCATCGCCGCGAGACCGACCCAGCCGCCCACGCTGTGAACCACGGTCGAACCCGCAAAGTCGACAAAGCCCATCTTGCCCAACCAACCGGTCGTCGTTTCCCAATGAGAGAGATCCTTTCCCCAAACCCAATGACCGAATACGGGATAGATGATCGCCGATATGACCGCGGTGACTACGATGTATGCGCCGAACTTCATCCGCTCCGCGACCGCGCCGGAAACGATTGTTGCCGCCGTTCCGCAAAACATAAGTTGGAATAGGAAGAAGACCGCCACGTTCGGATTTTCCGCGGAGAACTCGGGGAAGAATGTGTCGATGCCTAAGAATCCGTTCGCGCTTTTGCCGAACATAAAACCGAAACCGATCGCATAAAAGATCAAGGTTGCGATGCCGAAGTCGGTAATGTTTTTGATCGCGACATTGATCGAATTCTTCGTTCTTGTCAGACCGGACTCGAGACAAAGAAATCCAGCTTGCATAAAGAACACAAGTCCGGAAGAAAGAATGATCCAAAGAATGTCGAAATTCGTTTTAGGCATCTGCGTCTTGTATGATTCAGACGAGAAAAGTTTGCAAGAATCATTTTGCGAATTCGATTTTTGGTTTAAAGAAAGGGACGAATCGAAAGCGAAAAGAACGTTATGCTATGCTTATAAACCGGGCATTCTGATTTGAACCGCGTCAGAAAAGCCAGTTTTAAGGCTTGGTCTTCGTGCGCGGACTTTATTCGTTCCCGAGCCCCGATCCTGCTATCGGTAAAAGTCCGAAATCGCTGGCTTTTTTAACCAATTCGGCCCTGTTGTGAACATTCAATTTTTTGTATATATTCTTAACGTGATGTTGGATCGTGTATTTGCTTACTCCTAAGAATTCCGCCACACGGTTTATCGTTTTTCCTGTAACCATATGATCCAGGATCTGTTTCTCCTTGTTCGTAAGTTTGACCCCGTCTCCGACTTTTTTCAGTTTAAAGTTGTTTAATACTCGAAACGCGATCGTGGGAGTGATTATCGCTCCTCCGCGCAAGACGGTGTCTATTACCTCGATAATGTCCTTGAGTTCAGATTTGAGGATATACCCGATCGCTCCGTAGCGAAGCGAGTTGTAGATCAGCTCGTCCGAATTCATATTGCTGAGCATGATCTTGCTCGTCGCGGGGTCCCTTTCCGAAAGTTTTGCGGCGAGTTCCACGCCGTTCATACCGGGAAGCATGATGTCCAAAAAAACGATGTCCAAGGACTTTCCTTTTTCATCCTTCCAAAAGGATTCCGCCGAGTCCCAGTGAAGAATTTCCTCCACGTCGGGAACGGATTCCAAAACTTTGAGAATTTGATTTTTGTAATTCTCGTCGTTTTCCACGATTCCGATCTTAATATCTTTCGTTTTCATCGTTTCCTCTATTGCATTAAACCGCTAAAAAGCGGTGCGCTTGAATTCTTAATTTTATGGAATATACGTTTTCTAAAAGGGCCATTTCCAGTTTTCCTTCGAGTTTCGCGATCCTTTGGATCAGGTTTTCGGTTCCTCTTCCCGATCGTTCGTTGGAGAGTTTATAATCCGATTCCGACCTCATGTCCATTCGAATTTCATGATTTTCTAAAGAGAACGTCCACGTAGAAATCCCTTTGCCGTATTTGAGGTCGTTGTTCGTAACCTCGTTGATGATTCCGAAAAATTCCATCAGACCGGACTCGTCGCGATGCGATTCGAAAAGACGGAGTAGGTCTTCGTCGGATCGAAAATCGATTTCCCTTCCCGCGTCCGAGTACCGTCTGAGGAGAACGAGGTTGACTCCCGTGATGAAATTTTCGGAGACTAGGTTCAAGTCCTCGATACGGAGCATCTGTTCTCTTAACATTCCGATCGATTGATTGATCGAGCCGTGGATCTTTTCGATGAGCTTTCGATCGGGTTGAATCTTTCCACTGAGAAGCTCTTCGGAAAGAAATTTCAGATCGATCAGCTTCGCGCCTAAGTGATCGTGCAGATCGATGTTGATCTTTTGTCGGACCTGATGAATCGCTTCCCGCTTTTCGTTTTCGTGTTCGAGACGTTTTTTACGGCCCTGAGCGAGTTCGAGAAGATTGTTGATGCGGCTCATCAGTTGTTCGAAGTCGAAGGGTTTTACGAGATAGTCGTTTGCGCCGGCGTTCAATGCGGAGATCAAATCGGAATCCCTGTTTTTTGCGGATAACATCAGAATCGGAAGCTCAAAAGAATCGAACGTCTTTCTGATTTCTTTCGCGACTTCCAAACCGGAGAGACGGGGCATCATCACGTCCAAAATCACCGCACCGAAATCGGAATCGTGTTTCAGAATTTCCAGCGCCTTTGAACCGCTTTTTACGACGAGACATTCCATGTTTGCGAGGGAAAGATAATTCTGGATCACTTCCAGATTTACGGGTTCGTCGTCCACGGCGAGGATTCGAATCTTAGAATTGGCCCCGTTTCTTGTCGAGGTGAGGTATTGGACCGGATCTTCCGCACTCGTAGATGAAACGGATTTTGTTAAACGACTTTGTTTTTTGGATTCTTTCGAGTGTTCGTTTTCGATCGCGAGCGGGATCGTAAAGTAAAAACGGGAACCCGCGCCCGGAAGCGATTCGACTTTTATTTCTCCGTCGTGAAGGGAAACAAGGGCTCGACTGATCGTAAGGCCGAGTCCGGTTCCTCCGGCGTTTCCGGAATCGCCTGCGTTGATTCTTTCGAAAAATTCGAAGATTCTTTCCTGCTGATCGAGAGGGATTCCGATTCCCGTGTCCGTGACGCTGATCTCCGCATAGCGGTCGTTTACGATCTTCGCGCTTACGGAGATTCTGCCGGATTCGGTAAACTTGATCGCATTTCCGATTAAATTCTGGAGAATCTGCTGAAGCCGATCCTCGTCCGCCAATAAAGGTGGGAAGTCCTTTTCGATTTCGTTTAACAATTGGATCTTGGAAAGATCTACGTTGACTCGATTGAGTTCCAGAGTGAAGTCGGCCGCCTGTTTGATGTCGACCGGAATTCTTCGGAGATTGAGATCGCTGTGTTTGAGTTTGGAAAAATCCTGTATATCGTTGACCAGATTGGCGAGACGTTGTCCGCTTGCGACGATCATCTTCAACTGACGTTCCACAAAAGGCGTCAATTCTCCCGCGGCTCCACGTTTGAGGGAATCGGCGATTCCTATAATTCCCTGCAAAGGCGTTCTGAGTTCGTGAGAGGTGGTTGCAAGAAACTCATCCTTGAGTTTATCCAAAGAGATCAATCGATCGTTCGACGTTTGGAGATCCGCCGAAAGTTTCTGGGAAAGATAAAAGGAGATGGCAAACTGCTTTGAAATGATGAACGCCTGCGCGACAAAGAAGATTGAAATTCCGTACGAGATGAAATACGAGGTGTTGATCACCATATTCGCATATAATAAATCGTTTATGATGATCAGAAATAAAAGAATACAGATCATCAGTCCGATCCAGGCTCCCACGCGTCGATTGGCGATGGCACGAATCAAAACGTAGACGATGTAGATACATTCCAGAAACACGAACAAGCTGAAGATCGGAAGCGTTTTGGAATAAACCGCCAAGTCCGTTGCCAATACGCTCAGCGAAAGAACGGAGAATGCGAATCCGAATGTGTACAGAATCCTCCGGTTGAATTCGTTCGGAAACAGGGAGCGTATAAATAACGCCAGAATGAATCCGCCGATATAAACCGAAAGAAGCTCCAAACGATATCCGAGATTGAAATCGAACTTCGGAAATAAGGTATAAAGCAAACGTTCTCCGGTTAAAACGATCCGAACGATCGCGACGATTCCTATCAGCGCAAAGAACAAATGCGAGAGTTCTCTCCGCAAAAGGGAAAATAAACTGAGATGGTAAAAAACTCCGATCAACAATCCGCCCGTGATAAAAAGATCCAGCCAAATCGTTCTTTCTCGAAGCGTAACGAGTTCGGAATGTTTCCCTAAAATAACCTTGGCCCAAACTCCTCCTTTGGAATGAGCGAAATTGGAAACTTCGATCACGATCTCGTTCTTTTTTTCCAAACGGAACGGACGGCTGACTGCGGGACGATACAAAGGGCGGCTCGATTCCGAAGAGGTTCCCACTTCTCCGCTGGATAAAACCCTTTCGCCGTTTACGTAAAGATTGTAAGCGGTTGCGGCTTCGAGCATTTTCACGGCCATCGTTTCTTCGGGTTCTTCGAGAAGAAGCGTCATGCGATACGTTGCATAGCCGAAGCTCGGATATTTCTTTCCTTCCTTTACGTAATTGTTCCAAGCATCCGGAACGTTCGCGTAAAAGGGAATCGAGTGATTCGTAATGGAAAGGGAAGAATTCTTTTTTTCTTCCTGCAATAAGTCGGAATAAAGTCGGCCCCAATCGAACAACCAATCTCCGTCGAGGCTTAGATGTCCCTTGGAAGAAAAATCCCATCCGGATCGAAGATCCAAAACTCCCGCTTGAACGAGAGGAGGTTTTTCGGTAAAGAGAAGCGGGCCGCAGGTTTGCAGAAACAGAAAGAAGGGAAGAATCCAAACGGATCGATAAATACGGATCTTCCCGGCTTTGAACATAAGGAATGTCTTAAATTAGGAATCGAAATAAGGAAACCATTTTTATCTTCTTTGATAATTGCGGAAGTTTGCCGCGATGGAAACCTACTCGTTCGAGTGGGACGTTCGAATCATAGAAAACGAATTCAGCTTCGATTCTTTGCGTTTGGAAGTCGCTTAACGTTTTTGTTAAGACGCACTCCGATTCAATTTTCGGAATATTCGAAGCAATTCTGCGGTTTCTTTGGACGTAAGCTTGGATGCGAAAAGTTCACGGATTCCTTCTTCGTAGATCGGCCAGGAGTCTTTGAGAGCTTGGATTCCGGAGGACGTGATTTCGACGATGAATTCCCGAGCGTCTTCTTCGCTTTTCTCCCGTTTTAAAAAACCCTCTGCTACCAGTTTGTCCACCGATCGGGTCAAAGCGCTCTTGCTGAGGATGATTTCCTGCGCGATATCGGACATTCTGGATTTTCTTTTCGGTTTCGTATAAACCGAGTAGAGAACGTCGTACCAAGTGAGCGAGATCGCCTTCGTTTTTGCGAGTTCCGATTCGATTTTGGAGGATGCGGCGGAGTAAAATTTCAATCCGGCGGCCCAGGAATCTATGGTCGGTTTGGAGATTTTTTCCTTCATTTTCGGTGACGGTTTAAATTTTTTAGTTGTAATTACAACTAAATTTTCGTAAATTGTAATAGTTGCAGTTGCAACTAAAATTCTTTCCGAATTTTAACCGGCAAGAATTTAAAAGGAGTAAACAATGAGTACAGAAACCCAAACCATCCAAAAGAACGTAACCAAGCTGAACGAAATGATTCTTGCCGGAGACGTAATCAAAGCCTTCGAAGAATTCTATCATCCGAACGTCGTGATGCAGGAAAACACACAAAACCCGACCGTAGGTTTTGAGGCCAATCTCGCGAGAGAAAAAGACTTCGTTTCCAAAGTGAAATGGAATCACGCGGACGTGTTAAGTTTGATCGTCGACGGCGAGAAAAACAGAAGCGTCGTAGAATGGGAAATCGATTACGTTCATAAGGAATGGGGTCATATCAAAACCACGCAAGCAAGCGTGCAAACTTGGAAGGATGGAAAGATCATTCACGAACGTTTTTACTACTCGGTCAACTGAGTCATCAACGGGATGGGAAAATATTTCCCGTCCCGTACTGAGGTTTAAATCCGTGCGGTATAATAGATTCATACCCGCTCTCCGGGATTTTTCACGGATTTTTTTTATACGATTGCGCTTTTTTTCCGTACTGCTTCTTTGGAAACGGAATGTCTCCTAGAAAAAACAAACCGCCGATGCTCGCTCTTTCCGACGTTGTCGAAGACAGGGATCGTTTTTTCTACGTAGGGCGTTTGGAGGATCTTCCGCCTAACTTTCAAGAATACGATAGCGCGCATCGTCATTCATACTTTGCGCTTTTTTTCTTTGAGAAAGGAGAAGGGATTCATACGATCGATTTTCATGAATTTACGATCGAGCCAAACTCATTGTTCTTTTTAAAACCGGGTCAGGTTCACTCTTGGAAATTTTCAAAACCGGTGAAGGGCTACGCGCTGAAAATCTCTCCCGAGTTTTATTCGGAACGGGGTGAGAATCTTTCTTCCATACGCGAATTTCCTTTTTTCTCCTTTGCGCCCGGTTTGTCCAAAATCAAAATCGAGGACGTTTCAAGATTGAACTCCGACTTTCGAAGACTTTTGGAAGAGGCCGTATCGGACAAAGATCAAAAAATGCTCTTCGCATTAACACAAGTTGCGCTTTGTCAGGCGAAAAAAGAATACGTCCGTGAATTCGACGCCGGTACGGATTCGGGAAAATCCGCAGCAGTGGTTTCGTTTCAAAGTCTATTGGAAGAGAATTTTCTGAAGGAACGCAATACTACCTTCTATTCGAGAAAGATCGGAATCGCTCCGAACACTCTCAACCGCATCTGTCACGAAACGCTCGGGAAGTCGGTCAAAGCCGTGATCCACGATAGAATTCTTCTCGAAATCAAACGGCTTCTGTTACATTCGAATTTGAATATTACGCAAATATCATACGAACTCGGGTTCGAGGATAACGCGTATTTCAGCCGGTATTTTAAAGCGAAGTCCGGGATTTCACCGGAAAAGTTTCGGGAATCACGGACGAAAAACACAACAAAATAGAAGATCCGTCCATTTACATTTCGTTTTAAATTTTCTATAGTTCTCCTATCTTAAAGGAGATTTGAATGGTCGATAAATTCTTTCAGACGGAAGCGAGTTGGATTCTTACCTGTTTAAGAATCACGTTAGGCGTCGTTATGCTTCCGCACGGATTGCAGAAACTTTTCGGATGGTTCGGAGGTTTCGGTTTCGGAGCAACGATGAACTTCTTCTCTTCTCAAGGAATCCCTTCCTTGGTCGCGTTTCTTGTGATCGTCGCCGAATCCTTCGGTGCGCTCGGTTTGATTCTCGGATTTTGCACGAAACTTTCCGCGTTCGGAATCGCGCTGACGATGATCGGAGCCGCGTTCTTTGTCAGGGAACACGGATTCTTTATGAACTGGTTCGGCAGTCAAGGCGGAGAAGGTTTTGAATATCACATTCTTGCGATCGGAATCGCGGTAGCGTTGTTGTTCGAAGGAGGTGGAGCGTTTTCGATAGACGCTTTGATCGCGGAGAAGTTCGAATAGAGTTTCCTTTTCCACACTGGATCCCGGGGAAACTCGGGATCTTTTTATACCGCCGCTTTTCTTCTGGTTTGACTCGGAGTTTTTCCGGTGATCTTTCGAAAGGAATCGTTGAACGAGGACTTGGAGTTGAATCCCACAAAGTAACAGATGGAAAGAATATCCTGTTCCGGATTTTCGTTTAAGAGGGCGACCGCCTCCGCAATTCGATAACGGTTGATATAAGCGTAAAAGCCCGTCTGCAAACGATCGTTTAGAAATTCGGTGAGTTGATAGGGCTTGATTCCGAGATCGTCCGAAAGGGCGGTTAACGTGAGTTCCGGATCTCGATAGAGTTTTTTATCCCGCATCAATTCTTCGATCCTCAGTTCCAAAAGGGATAGATCCACACCGATAAGAAGGGATTTTTCGTATTTTCTTTTCCGAACTTCCCGCGTCAAAGGGGCGAAAAAGTCGGGATAACGGGCGGGAGCGAGAAAGAGCAGAATCACGATAAGAGCTACGAGTAAGGCCCCGATCGAAAACAAAACGTCCATTCCTCCCATAAATCCGAATACGAGACAATACATCGCGACGACCGTGATCGTCGCTAAAACGAAGATGAATCGGATCTGCGTACGTATATCAGGAATTTCGAATACGGTTATCAGCATTCTGTATCTCGCGAGAAAATATCCCGTGGTCGTGGCGGCCGTTATGAGAAACGAAACCGCAAGGAAATGTTTGTATCGGATTTCCCGAAATTCTTTGAGATCCGCTATGATTTCGAAGGAAGGGCGCGCAAAGAACAGAACTTCCAATACGAAAAAAATCGAAGGGAGAACGAAGTGAATTCGTATGTCTTTGTCGAGATCCTGGTTCGGATACAACAACGCGTGCGTATAGAGAAGGGTAAGAGGGCCGATCGTAGAAAACGAAGTCAATAACAGAAAGATCGAATGCGGGAACGTTTGATCTACGAGTCCGATCACGTTGGAAGCCGTGAACAAAATGATTCCCAGAGAGGTAAATAAGAGCGCGAGAAGACGGTTTTCCCTGCGTTTTTGTTCGGGCAGTAATTTTTGAAGGGCGACCAAACAGGCAAGTGCGCTGGCGAAATAAAGAATTCCACGGATGACTTCTTCTTTCGGCATGCGTAAAAACTTACGTCGAAGGAAAGCGTTGTCAAGTTTTACTGGATGTTCGTTCCGTAAAGAAACGTAAAAAAGAACGGATTGTAGATAAAAATCTAAGTAGGCATGAATTATATTCCGATTATATTCCACTTACTGAATTTTCCTCCGAGTTCGGTTTATGAAACTCGGACGTCCGAATTCCGTCCCGCAGACGACCGCTTCTACCGCTCCGAGTATTCTTTCTTTGTCTCAAAAAAGAACGAGGTGAAGAGGTGTTTCTCCCATGAAAATGCGAATGTTCGATGCTGGTAAAAAAACTCTGAAAATCTTTTTGATCACGGCCACCGCGCTGGTTGCCGGTTGTCCCGCGGGAATTTTCACGAAGTTTCCGAATCAAGAGGACGTATGTAAGTTCGATCCTGCGCGCGAGGTTTTGCGCGCTTCTTCCGCGGCTTCCTTTCCGGAACCCGTGTTGGATTCCCTTTCGATCAACGGAAGTTTGGCTTGGCAAAATCTTCCAAGCAGTCCGATTCCCTTGCCTCCTCCGGCGCTCAGTCCGGGGCAGATCGTGACTTTACGCGGAAGCGGTTTCGGTTCCGGAACCGATATCGATTTTTCCAAAATCATGATCGGGAATACTAGAATTCTCGAAACCGATTTGAGAATGTTCGAACAAAAACTGGATCTGATCAAACAAGTGAACTTCGAAGTGAAGGATATGCACGATCAGTGGAATAAGTATATTCTCAGTTGGACCGATACGGAAATCAACTTTAAGGTCCCCGAGCACGTAAGCGAAGGACCGCTCGTCGTTCAGATTCAAAAACGATCCGGGTACAATCTTTCCTTGCTTGATCCTACCAAGCCGCATAACGTCATCGACGCACAAACGAGAAGAATCACGGACGAATCCTTCAAACATAAATGCGACGTCGTGTCGTTGTTAAGCGAAGCGAAAGCGACCAAGCCGCTCGCGGTTACGATCCACAATCCGGGTTTCAACAACTTATTCTCTCTCGGAGAAAAGATCTTTTGGTCTTACGATTTCAACATCGGTTTGGCTCATTCGATCCGGAATCTGGATTGGAATAAGATCTTCGGTTATCAAGCGAAGGATCCGATCACGGGTTACGTGGCCGATCCGGAACTTTTATTCGGAGCCTATCGAGCGATCACGGGAGAAGTTCCCTCCGCCGCGATTGACAACGTGTATTTCGATCCGTATCCGCAGCCGACTCCGATTCCCGGTTATTTAGGAGGAGATCAATTGACGAAAGGAAATACGAGAAGCAGCGGTTGGGCAGGTTATCGGTATAAGGAAGCTTCCCATCCATACACGGGAAAAGGAGAATGGATCGGTTTCAACTGCGCATCCTGTCACGGTTATAGAATCAGCTTCGAAGCTTCTCCCGGAAACGTGGTGACGAAAGTGATTCCCGGTCTTCCGAATCCGACTTGGTCGATGCGCTGGTCGATCCTAGGAGATATGAAAGGGATCAAGGAATCGGAGCCAGGTCCGAGTTTTGATTCTTCCTCCAAGGATATCGATAAAACGGCTCTCATCTATCACATGCCGCAAGGCGCGGGCGAACATACTCTTGTGAGAATCAAGGGAGAAGGAAGCGAGACGGACAACGACTATCAGTTTTCTCCGATCGCGATTCCGAACGTGACCAACTATATGGGTGTTAGGCGATCGCTTTCTCACACCGAGTCGTATGTCGGATTCGAAGGTTCTTATATCCATTCGGAAGAACCGGACGGCGCTACGGGTTCTATGAAGGCGCGCGAACTTCAGGCTTTGACGGCGTATATGACCAAGCTGGATCAATACGACAAACCACTGCGCCAAGTGGGGATTTACCGCTGGCTCAAGTCCAAAGGAAAACTGATTTCGCAAGTCGGTTTTGCTCCGAGTGAAGGAAGTTTTGTGCAAGCTGGTTGGGAATCTTTCCCGGGCGTAACCGAAGCGATTAACCGCGGTAAGGCGACGTATCAAAGGGATTGCGGTTCCTGTCACAGCGATAAGATCGGACTCAATTCCAACGAAAAGATGTTCAAGCTGAACGAAGTGGGAAGATTTTTCGCTCCTACCGTTTATCAAAAGGAACAACAATCGATTCGTGCGAACTTCCTGAGGGATATGTATTGGGTGCAGCACAGAGGATTGTTAAGCGACGGACACGTCCGCAATCTGGAGGACCTGGTTCATCCCGATCGTTGTACGGAAGGTTCTTCGCTTTACAACGCCTATTATACGCTGCACGCATCGGCTCAGCCTCCGCTCGGAGGTCCCGACTTTCCGCAGCCGTATCCTCCTCATAACCGGAAAGGGGACGTGTTTCGAGTATTCAAATCTCCGAATACGGACGCGGGTCAAAAACGGAACCGTTTTATCGAAAGACACAAGTATTTCGTGACTCTTCCGAACGATCCGGATTGGTATTACTGGGATTATCAAAAGATGAGAAGGGAATACGGCCCCGAAGAAATGGGAACCAAACAACCGATCGGTATGCCCGCGGCCCCTCATCCTTGGTGTTCGAGAAGCGCTTCCGAAGTGGAGGACTTAGTCGAGTATATTCTAACACTCTAATGTTCGAATGATTTAGAGGTCCGCCTGATCGCGGACCTCTTTCTTTCCGTCGTTTTGATCCGAATTGGGCGACCCTTGTCCGAAATCGAAACGTTTTTTTGCATCGCCGGGTGATATTTAGAATTTTAGAAAATTCTAAAGTTTTGCCGATGCCGCGATGTCGGGAACTTCGATCCTTTGAATACTCTCTTGGACCGTTCTTATCGAAAACGGTTTTGTCGAGACGGTAAAAAAGGACTATTTGGATTTTTTTCTTTTAGTCGCCGTTTTCTTTTTTGGATTTGTTAAGCGAACTTGTTTTTTGGCGGTTTTGCCTGCGCCGGAAACCGTTACTACATTCCTTTTTTTTACGGAACCGGCTCCGTTCGATTCGCTCGTTTTTTTGCCGTTCTTACTTTGGGTGAAAAGTTTCAACAGAAGTCTGCCGATCTCTTCTCCCTTATCGATTCCCAGATCCACAGTCTTTTTGAGTTTCGAGCCGTTCGTCGTCACGAGGGTTACGGGCAAAGGATCGTCCGGCGAAATCGTATGAATGCGCACTCCTTTGGGAGGTTTCTGCGCGACTTCCCGTGCGAGATTAAAATGATGATGATGCCAGCGATTCATCAACTTCGCCATTCTCCAGTCCTTAGGAAAGGAAAGAAGACTCGTGAGCATACTGAACGGCGGGGAAACCCTTTCCACGGGAGAATTTAAGACAACCGTAATATCTTTGTATCCCGCTTCGATCAGATCCTCCAAAGGAAGAGGGTTGAGAACCGCCGCATCGGAATACAAACGTCCGTCGACTCTGTGTTTTCCGCGAGTCGCGATCGGAAGAGAGGTGGCCGCTTTCAAAAGATCGAATATATTCGAAGAGGTCGCTCGCACGTATTCTATGGTTCTTGTTTGAAGATTGCTGACCGCGACTCGAAATTCGGGAAGACCGAACTTTTCGAAATTCTCCGCTGGAAGAGGATACTTCGATCCGAACAGATCGTCGACGAGATATTCCTGATCGAGAAACGTCTTTCCGCGGAACGGATGAAACGGTGAAATCAACTTTCTTCCGGCAAGTTCGAAATACCAGATCGCGAGAGTCTTTAGACTTTTTTCCGGTTCCGGTTTGGGCATGGTCACGTAATACGCCGCGGAACAAGCCCCGGAGGAAACCGCGACCACGAGATCGAAATGTTTGGGAGAAACCAGAGTATGCAAAGAATGTAATGCTCCTCCGGCAAAAGCTCCCTTCATGCCGCCGCCCTCCACGAGAAGGGCGCGTTTGCTTCCTTTAGCTTCTGGGATTTTCATACGGTGGATTCGACCGCCTGTGTGTCCGGTTCTTCAAAACTTTCTAATTTAGCTTTTTTGAATTCGAATGGATAAGTCATGTTCGTGAGAGTGGCGATTTCGTGCATACGTTCGTGTAGAAATTCTTCCGGATCCTGATTCGGATTCAGATACTTCAATTCTCCGATTCGAATCGTTAGTTTTGTTCTACGAAAAAATCCCGTAGGTCTGTAGTCCAGTCCTAAACACAAAACCGGGAGAGGCGCTTCCGGTTTTCCCACGATAAAACGGAACGCTCCGGGTCTTCCCTTTCCCATCTTATAAGGAACGGTTGTTTGTTCCGGAAAAATCACGAGCATGTTTCCGTTGTACAAAACCTTCTTCGCAAAAAGAAGATCGCGTTTGCTTTTGCGCGGTTCTAGTCTGTTGAGAGGAATTCCCCCGCATTTTAAAAAGAAGTCGAAAAATTTAGGATCGGCCATCGAGTCTTTCATGATCGCCCAGATGTCCCAGCGCGCTTTGTAAAGTCCTTTGGCGAGTCCCACGGGAATGTCGTCGTTGCGCTGGTGTTTTACGAGTACGAGAACGGTTCCTTCTTTGGGAACGTTTTCGATCCCGATCAGCTCGGTCTTATACTTAAGACTTCCGTAGATGTTTCCGAACCAACGGAGAAGTTTCCGAACTCTGTGAGAGCTTCCCGGATGAACTCCCGGTTCCGCGTCGGGTGCGTCGTATTTTCGTTTGGGTTGTTTCGTTTCTTTTTGAGTGCGTTTTCTTTTCGAATTCATACGTTTTATCTGAGTCGAAAGTGGACTCTCGGTTGCAAAAAAGGGCGAGCTTTTTTTGGGATTTCAGGGCTTTCCGTTACGCTTTTGTTACGGAAGAAATTAACATTTGTTAATACCGATTCGTTTGCTTCTCCGCGTCTGAACTGCAAGGAGCGCGCCGCTTTATGGGAAAGAATAGTCTGAAGTTCACTTTGATCGTTTGGAGTTTGGGAATCCTTGTCGCATTAACGTTTTTGACTTCCGGAACCGCGTATTTTTTCGGGAGCCAAAAAGTGACCGAACATTATCAGGATCAGATGAAAACGGTCGTAAAGATCGTTGCTTACGATTTCGACAATTCCTTGCGATCCCATGCGAACCTCGCCGAGACGATCGCCCACGATCCGAGAACGATCGAATCGATCCGCACTCGTGGACCGGCTGCGAGTCGTTTTTACGCGGAGATTTTAAAACGATACGGATCGTATGAAAACGTGTTCGTATATCCCTCGAACGAGACGGAAAGTTCTCCCGTCGTAGCGGAAGCTCTGGAAGGGAAAACGATCGGTTACGGAAGCACCCCCGAACAAAAACAGGATCTTCAGAATTTTTTACAAGCGTCCTCGAAAGAAACCGTAGCGATGAGCAAGGCGAAGAAGTCGCCGATCACGGGAAGTACGGTCGCCGTTTTGTCCACTGCGGTCAGGGATCAAGGTAGAATCATAGGCGTAGTTTGTATCGCGTTGTCTCTCGATACGATTTCGGATCAACTCGTATCCAACGCGAAGCTCGGTAAGGAAGGTTACGTCGCCGTAGTGGAGCAGGAAGGGAACGTCATCGCTCACAAAAACAAATCCCTGATTTTGAATCTGGACATCGCGAAACAAAGTTTCGGAAAAGAATTGATGGCGCTCCGGAACGGACAGATCTTTCGTTTTTTCTTTGCGGGTCAGAATCGTTTTGCCACCGTTCAACGATTGGATCATTGGAAGTTGAACGTCGCCGCCATTCAACCGATCAACGAAATCTCGGATTCCTTAAACGAACTCATCTTGGGAATTCTTGTCGTTTCCGTTTTGATCGCGTTCGTTTCCGGTAGTTTTCTCTATCGCTTGGTGAGCAAACGTCTGAGACCTCTCGAATCCGCCAGCCGCGTTCTCAAGGAAATGTCGGACGGAAATCTTACGAATCAATTGAACGCCGCCTATCACGATGAGATCGGCGGAATGAGCAAGGATATGAATTCTTTTATAGAAACTCTTTCCGGTTCCATTCGAAACGTGCAGAAGATCGCCACGGATCTTTCGGATTCCTCCAATCAACTCAGCTCTTCTTCGCAATCCTTTGCGGGAGTCGCGCAGGCTACGGCCGCTTCTTCCGAACAAATGTCCGCGACCACCGAGGAAATGGCCGCCGGTATGGAACAGATTACGGATCGGATCACAAGACAATTTCAGAATATTAAATTATTCCATTCTAAGATTAAGGAACTTTCGAGCGGTGCGAGGAGAATCGGCTCGGAGATTCAGAACACGGTTCAAAGAAACGCTACGATCAACGACGACGCGAAACAAGGGGAAGAATCCCTCGCTTCCATGCGGCTTCGATTGAACGAGGTTCTGAAATCCTCCGAACAAATGACGGGAATCATTACGCTCGTTAACGAGATCTCCGATCAAACCCGTCTTCTCGCTTTGAACGCCGCAATCGAAGCGGCTCGCGCCGGTCAGGCCGGAAAAGGTTTTGCAGTCGTCGCGGACGAGATTTCGAAACTTTCGGATAAGACGACTTCTTCCATTCAATCGATCTCCCAAATCTTAGGTAAGAATAAGGAAGAATTGGATCAAGGCGCTCAGGCTCTTCAGGTTTCGGCGGATACGATTCAGAAAATCATCCGGAACGTCGAGGCAGCTTCGGAAGGAATGCGGGAGCTTTTGGCGATCACAGAAGCGCAGGAATTGTTAAACGAAGACGTGGATCGTCAATCCGATACGATCGGAGCGGAAGCGGAATCCGTTAAAATCGCGATCGAAGAACAAAAACGGGCGGTGCGAGAAATCGCGGAAGCCGTTTCCCAATGGAACGAACAGGCGATGGGAACGGCGACGAGTTCGGAGGACGTTTCTTCGACTTCCGTTCAATTGTCCGCAAACGCGGAAAGACTAAAACGGATCGCGGAACAATTTAAGATCCGTTAATAAGGATTGCTTTTTCCGGAAATAATTTATGATACGCGGAATACGAAGAGCGTTTTCCGCATGTCGACCGAACTTCCCTTGATCGAAAACCTGAAAAAAAGAATTCCGGGCCTGGAAAAGAATTGGTCCAGATACAAAAACATGCTTCGGGAAAGAAAGGTTCCCGCAAGAACGATTCTCATCCACAAAGGGGAGAATACGAAGTCGATCTTTTTGGTTCGCAAGGGTTGTCTGAGAATCTGGTTCGACGATAAGGGAAAGGACATCACCATTGCCTTCTTTTTCGAGAACCGAGCCATCGGTTCCCTTCACAGTTATCGCGGCACGACCGCTACAAGCCAATTCCTCTTGGAAAGTATAGAACCCACGGATCTCTACGAGATCAGCGGAGAGGACGCGGCGACTCTTTACCATGAGAACGAAGAACTCAGGGATTATCTTCTGGAATATACGCTGGAACGTTTCGATACGTATATGGGATTGTTTTTATCCAGGATCCGGGAAAGTCCGGAAGAAAGATATTTGAATCTGATCCGGGAACAGCCCGACATCATCAGCCGCATCCCGCAGCATTATATCGCGTCCTATCTGGGTGTGACTCCCGTTTCCTTGAGCAGAATCCGCAATCGGGTTTGGAAGGAACAAAAAGGGAAGTAGAAGCAGAAGCATCTCTATCATCGATTTCGGTTTAGCAAATGTCGCTTATTCTTTTCGATCCACGTTCAGCTCGCCTAGAATGCGGCTCATCGTTTTGAAATCGTAGGGTTTTTGAATGGCCCGATCCAAACCCAACGTTTCGATCGCTTCCTTGCACTGCGGGTCCATATAACCGCTCGCTAATATAAGAGGAATCGAAGGATCTTCCGATCGGATCCGTTTCAATACGTCCAATCCGTTTCGTTTGGGAAGGTTTAGATCGCAGATCACCGTTTGGATTCGATTCTTATGTTTTGCGAATAGATCCAAGGCGACTTCTCCGTCTTCGGCGGCGAGTACTTCGTAGCCGATCTTGGTAAGATAATTCGTAAGCGGTTCCCGAATCATCTGTTCGTCCTCCACGAGCAGGATCGTTTTACGCGAACGAACGTTCTGCTTTTCGAACTCTTTCGGAGGAGCGGGAGCGAACGACGTAACGTCTTCGATCGGAAGATATACGCCGAATGTGGAGCCTTTTCCCGGAATGCTGTCGACCCGGATTTCGCCCGAGTGGTTTTCCACGATTCCATAGACGAGAGAAAGTCCGAGTCCCGTTCCTTTTCCCAATCCTTTGGTCGTAAAGAACGGATCGAAAATTTTCTGTTTCGTCGTTTCATCCATTCCGATTCCCGTATCCGAAACTTCTAAGATTGCGTATTTGCGATTTTTTGAATGTTTGGTCCGGATCGGACCGGGAGGCGAATCCGTCTCCCGAAGGCGAATGGAAAGATCTCCACCGGTCGGCATCGCGTCCTTTGCGTTGAGAATCAGGTTTACGAAAATCTGATGGATCTGCGTATAGTCCGCTCGGATTTTGATGGGTTCGTTCTGCAGATCGGTATGAATCCGAATCGATTTCGGGAACGTGGAGCGGGCGATGTTGACCGCTTCCAAAATCAAATTATTGAATATTATGGATTTAAAATGTGATTCCGTCTTTCTTGCGAGGGTGAGAAGCTGTTTTACAAGACTCGCTCCCCGTTCCGCCGTGTTCTGGATGATCTGAACCGATTGGCGCAGCTTTTGTATGTCGTTCGGATTTTGTTCGATGAGGGAGGCAAAGCCCATAATCACCGTGAGAATGTTATTGAAGTCGTGTGCGACACCGCCCGCAAGGGAACCGATGGATTCCATTCTTTGCGAATGGGCGAGCTGTCTTTCCAATTCGTGTTGCTGCGTCACGTCGCGGGCGACTCCCACGATCCGATCCAGTTTTCCGTTTGCGTCGAAAACCCGGAAGGATTGGATTCGAATCCACTTGATCGAACCGTCCGTATGAAGAATGCGAAACCGTTCGTTAAAATCCGTTTGATCACGTTTCCGATCTAAGATCTTCGTTAAAATCTGCAAATCCTCCGGGTGAACCGCTTCCAACCACGAATCCGGATTTTCGTACAGACTTTTCAACGAACGCTTCCAGATTCTTTCATAGGCGGAGCTGACGTAGATAAGGCGATTGCTTGCCGCTTCCTTCATCCAAAAAACCTCGTCGATCGTTTCGGCAAGAATGCGAAATCGCTCCAAGGCTTCTTTGAGTTCGGCGGTCGAGGATTCGTTCCGGACCGATTCGTTTGCCGTCTCGTCGCAATTTTTTTCCAAACAATCCTGCATCTTGTTTCCTCGATGGTCGCTTGTTTGCGGCTATCTGCAAACTAGGACGGATGAACGGTTCGGCGCGTTATTAACAATTGTTAATTCGTTTCAAAAAATTCGCGTAAACGATTCTCAAAATAAGTGAGAACTAAGTCTTTCGTGGTATCAAGACCGCTTACCGATAAAACTCTAAAAAAACGAAACAGGGGATTTCAAGATGAAGAGAACGATCCTCCGGCGATCGATTGCGCCGGTCTTAGTTTGTGTTTTCGTTGCGGCATCGATCACGTGCAACGGAAAAAGTCAGAACGCAAATACGGAGGAATCCGCTTCGCTTACGGCGATTCTTTCTCCGCAAACGGTATCCAACGTATTCAACCCGGCGACCGGACCGAGTTCGTCTAACGCGAGAACCGCGTTCGGCCCGGAACATTTTCCTCCCCATTGGTTGAATTGGACGACGGACGGATCGCCCGCGATTCAGAGCGGCCCCGCATTCTTAACGCAAGGTTTGAAATGCGACGGACGTTATTGCGACAACGTGAATTTATTAAGCGTAGAATCCGGTTTTACGCAGACGAACAGTTGGTGGACCGATTCCTTTTCCGAGGAAAGTCCGAACGAAAGAATCTGCGCGAATAACGGATTCGTTACAGGGATTCAATGTTCGGGAAGTTATTGCGATACGATTTCGCTTCGTTGTTCCCAATTGAACAACAACGGAGTGAGGACGAATTGTTATTGGACCGCTCCTATCTCCGAAGAAAGCGGAGGAAAATTCGTCGCGCCCGAGTCGATGTACATCGCGGGTGCGAGATGTAGCGGACGTTATTGCGACAATAAGGAATTGTATCTTTGTCAGGCGAACTCGGGTGGACCGAGTTACGATTTGGATTCGCTTGCGCATCAATTCGCTCCTCGTCTTCGTTTCGATCAGGAATTCGGAACGGGCTCGGGGGAACAAAGCAAATGTTTTCCGAGCGATCCGCAAACGTATTTTCAACAAAGGGCGCAAGGAACGGAACCGGTTGCACTCTGTAACAAGAGTTATGCGACGATTCAAAACAATCAGGTCCCCGTCTATTACATGGCGAATCAAGTAGGAACGAACACGGTTCTCATCCGGTATTGGTTCTTTTATGCTTGGCAAAGCACTTGTTTCGTAAGCGCGGGTTCTCACGCAGCGGATTGGGAATCGGTCGCGGTTCTTGTCGTGAACAACCAACTCAAACGCGTCGCGTTTTTTCAACACGGAGGCTGGTATGCGAAGGAAGTCGGAAATTTCGAAACGGTCGGCAATCATCCGATCGCGTATGTGGGTAAGAACGCTCATGGAAGTTTCCACGATTCCGGAGGTTCGGGAGGATGTCTTTACTACGAGGATTTTCGAAACACCGGAAGCAACGACTATCACATGGATACTTGGAACAATCTTTCTTTGCTGCAAAGAGGAAGCGGTTTTCCCGATTGGATGAACTGCAACGGCTCGAGTTGTTTCGACGGCATCGGCCATCCGATCGAACAAACCGGAAGTCTTCCTTCCATGGGAGGATGCGGTAAGGACGGATGTTCCAAGTCGTCTCTCGGAACCAACATGCCGTTTATCAACGATCCGATCGGAAGCGATTTTTCCGCGATCGTTGCAAAACACAGCGGGAGAGTTTTGGAAGTTCCCGGAGGCAGCACGGCGGATAACGTGAACATCGATCAATTCTCCGATTGGGGTGTGGATCATGAAAAGTGGGGTTTCGAATCCACGGGAGACGGTTATTTCAAAATCTCCGCGAAACACAGCGGAAAGTGTATGGATGTGAAAGGGGCTTCCGCTTCTTCCGGAACGAATGTCGTTCAGTATTCCTGCGGAAGCGGAGCCAATCAAAGATTTCAACTTCTCCCGTATGGAGACGGGCATTTTTCGATCCAGGCGAAACACAGCGGCCAGTGCCTGGACATCGCCGGTGCCGCGTTAGGCGACGGAGGTCTTCTGATTCAATGGCCTTGCGCTTTGACGGACAACGAAAAATTCCGTTTTACGCGTTAAGCGAAGAATGAAGTAAGAATTCTTTCTTGTTTCCACTTTGATTTCCGGGGGACGATCGATCGTTCTTCGGAAATTTATCCTTTTGAAAACGAATCCCTTTCGTTTTTTGCGATTCGATCCTTTGTTTGGAATTTCGATGTTGAGCGTTTGCTCGCATTGCGATCCTTTCTTACTTTACGATTTTTTTGTATACGTATTCGATCTGTTCCGGGAACGCCGCTTCCTTTTTTTTCGTTTTCTCCTATTAACGGGAGAAAGATTCAGTAAACGAAAGAAACCTCGTTGAATTCTTCCGTTCTACGAATTCGTTTAACAAAAAGTATACATGTTTTTTTCGTTTAACAAACGTTTGATATCTTTTTAATCCGTTTGTTCTAGACTCGATGGGCGTTCCGATTTAAAAATACGCACTTTTGCAGTGCAATGAAATAAATTTCATCAAACTCTATGGATGCGATCGATTTTAATTCGTTTATGGTTGCTTAATATTCAATTTTGTTTCATAATCAAGATTTGTGAAAAAATTTCACGGTGATCCGACGTTTATATCCGAGGTGTCGATATGGCAAGTACAAGGGTGGCGGAATACGTAGAACGGGATGCATTGGATTTAAAGCAGATCTTAAAGGTCCTCTCTGCGCTCAAACGCGGCGATCTTTCGCAGAGAATGCCCTTGGATTCGCCGGGAATCTCGGGCAAGATCGCGGATTTGATAAACGACATCATAGATCAGAACGACCGAATGGTGAAGGAATTCGAGCGCATCAGCAACGAAGTCGGTCAAGAAGGTAAGATCTCCAAAAGGATCAGCGCGGTAACCGCGACCGGTTCTTGGGCCAAGTGCATGGATTCGGTCAACTCTCTCATCGGAAACTTAGTACAACCGAATACGGAAGTTATGCGCGTGATCGGTGCGGTCGCAGGCGGCGACCTTTCGCAAAACATGTCCCTCGAAATCGAAGGAAGACCTTTAAAGGGAGAATTCCTCCGCACGGCAAAGATCGTAAACACGATGGTGGATCAGTTGAACTCGTTCGCATCGGAAGTGACGCGGGTTGCAAAGGAAGTAGGTACGGAAGGGATCCTCGGCGGACAAGCGGATGTGCGCGGCGTTGCGGGAACTTGGAAGGACTTAACGGATTCCGTGAACTCGATGGCTTCGAACTTAACGGGTCAGGTGCGTAACATCGCGGACGTAACGACCGCGGTGGCAAAGGGCGACTTGTCCAAGAAGATCACCGTGGACGTTAAGGGAGAAATATTAGAACTTAAGAATACGATCAACACGATGGTGGATCAGTTGAACTCGTTCGCATCGGAAGTGACTCGGGTTGCAAAGGAAGTAGGAACGGAAGGAAAACTCGGCGGACAAGCGGACGTGCGCGGTGTTGCGGGAACTTGGAAGGACTTAACGGATTCGGTGAACTCGATGGCCTCGAACTTAACGGGTCAGGTGCGGGATATCGCCGAAGTGACGAAGGCGGTGGCAACGGGGGACTTGTCTAAGAAGATCACCGTAGACGTTAAGGGCGAGATCCTCGAGTTGAAAGACACGATCAACACGATGGTGGATCAGTTGAACTCGTTCGCATCGGAAGTGACTCGGGTTGCAAAGGAAGTAGGTACG
>NZ_QHCU01000008.1 GCF_003545925.1 Leptospira yasudae
TTACATTTTTGTGTTCTCAAGAGCACCTCTACTCTCAAGAACCTCTCTATCGCAGTATATATGTTGTTAAAGATCTTTCGCGTTTCCCAAAACGAGACAAAAGGAAGAGAGTGAAACCACTCGCTCTTTTGACTTGCTTCAGTTGTTCGCTGAAAACTTCACCCGAACGGGCAAAGCGTCGTAAAAACCAATGTATAAAATCGAAGTGCGCCGGCAAGCAATTATTGTAAAAATTATTCCGAAAAGCGGGAGATTTTTGCGGATTTTTTCTTCAAAAATCACTTAAGTCTCGGCGGACGTCGGCCCGCCTCCGGGTCAATTTCTTACATAGAACGGCTCATTTTCGTGGACTGCATGGTCTATTAAATCAAATTCAAAAACTTGAATGTTCTGGTGATTTTCATTTTTGCTTTGATTCGCACGCTCCTATCAGTTGCCTCTCCCTAATGTATATCCAGCACATTAGAGTTGTTGAAATTCAAGATTGGAGATTAACAAAATTGCTTCAAACGTCCATTTCAATCAGACGGATACAAATGAAAAACTAGTTCTCAACAGACTCTATTCTATTTTTTGAATCTATTTTGATGGGGTAACCTCTTTTCATTCTGAATAAAATTTGTTCTATAAAATTTTCATAAGTTGGTTTGTTATGAATGGCGTTCAACCTTCATCGTAGCATGTTTTCTCGATCATTCATTTACGGCTTAGGAATTCTTAAGGTCCATTCGTTACGCAGCGAACGTATCCAGTCGTCCCCATTCCTTTGAGTGCATCGAGCGATTGCCCGGAACCTGCAGGGTAAAAACCGAATACACGGGCAAGCAACACTCCTGATCCGGTTGTGGAAGTCCAAAAGGAAATTGCGGCCACAGGAGTATTAGGAAAGACTCCAAATATAAACGGAGCCATAGGCGCGGAATAATCAACGATGCTGAGCATTTCGCTTGCATTTGGCAATCTCCAGTCGCTGCGACCCGCAAAGTTAAGAATATCACAATAGGTGAGCGCTGCTGTCCAAGTGATTGTGCTAGCGACACCTACAGCACAGCCTGCTCCTGTAAGCCCAGCTGCGCACTTTTGCCAAAGAAGTCCGGTATTCTGATCAAAAATGGTATCTGTTGCTACCGCCGGAGGAGGTAAAAAAGAATTGTCCACAAAGGAAGGCGCGGGAATCGGATTTCCCGAAACACAACGCAAATAACGAGGCACGCTTTTACCCACGCTAGTTGCATGCATTCCGAGTGCAAATTCGCTCTGAAACACTTGTCCCGGCAAAGGGACTCGAGTCGTATTCGATATGTATCCGACTAAACTAATTGTATTCGGAAACGCCGCCGCATCGATGTGAGGGACGGCCGCAGAACTATCTATGAGAGAGCTAAGTTCCCGGATGGTGGGGATTCTCCAGTCGGTTTTTCCCGCGTAGCCGCGACCATTATTGAGAGTATTGAGTTCCACACAACTTCCCGCAGCTCCCGCGTCTGCGTTGTTCCAAGTAATGGGAGTGATCACTCCTGCGGAACAATCGGCTCCACTCCGTCCCTGAGCGCAGGTTTTCCAAGTTAAACCGTGTATTTGATCCAGAGTTGTATAATCGTTGGGATATATACAGTGTTGTGTAGGCGCACTAAAAGATCGTACATTAGGTGTGTTGTTGAATTCTCCATCCTGACCGGTGCCCGCACAAGCCACGAGGGTTCCCGTTGCATCCCAGCATTGGTTTTGTCCTGTATCCGTTACCGCCGCCGGTGTGAAGTTCAAATTAGGTCCCGGACATTCAGATGGATTGTCCGAAGAGTCTGAAGGGCCGACGTTGGGTTTGAGTAGCTGTTGAAATATGGCGTATGGGGGTTCCGGTTTTTTCGGCCGATGAATACAATTCAAAAGACATAGAACAAAGATTCCAAGAATTGCATTCGTATATTTAGAAAAATTGAAACGTTGTAAGGGAAGTCCATGCCGAATCTCAAAAACATATTTTTGGAATGCAATTACGCGCAAAGAATTCATATTGTTTTGAAAATTTTTTTTGTTCAAAAAATGAAAACGCATACTTTTATTATACATGCAAAATCTATCTTTTTGCCTTTGGATTCGAAATTAAAAAATTCAGTTTATATTCCGAAGAGTATCGGAGTATAAGTATAAGAATAAGTAGGCGGGATAAAATGGGCCATTTGAATGAGTATTACTTACTCGTTCCTATAAAAATAAGGGTTTATCCAAAATCTCGAACGCCAGTTAAAAACGAGATGTCGAGTTTCACAAAAATGTGGGAACTCCTGCGTTTCAGGCGATGTGAAAATCGCTCAAAACGCCTAACTAGAATACTACGAAATATCTATTGAGACCGACGCAAGCGGATAACATTTAATTTTATAACTAAAGATTCATTCCATAAATTGAATATACTTTTCTGTTTTTGAATGAATTACCGCAGTAAACGGAAAATTATCCCGCTTTGACGGTTGTCTTCTTTGCTTTATAAAGAGGACACCTTGAAGACATCTCACAAAAAACCGCAAACTACATTCAATTCATGGAATACGATTTTAAATCTTTTTCTTAGAGGTTCGATTCCATTCTTCCTTTTGGTTGCGTGTCACAAACACGAAAAATCGCACTTGGATCTGAGCCTTCTTTTGACTTCTTCCGCGATTGCCGAAGCCGTTGCGGCAGCGGGGAATCCGAATTGTATTCCCGAAATCGGATGCAACACCGTAAAAGCCGCCAACGATTGGTCCGAAATTCAAGTGGGAGAATTGCCGATCATCATTACGGCTCCGCACGGAGGTTCGCTCTTACCCGCGGAAATGAAAACTCGAACCATGGGAACTCTGGGCAATGATTCGAACACGGCGGACTTGGCGCTTAAGATCCGCAACGAACTACAGAAACTTCTCGGAAAAAAACCGCATTTGATTCTCAATCACTTGGATCGTTCCAAGATCGATATGAATCGTTCCACAGGTCAAGCCGTGGACAACGAAAACGATCCGGACTTTCAAACGAACCTCCGAGCTTATGCGGACTTTCATCGTTTTATCAATCTCACTCGAAATCATATCGCGGGAAAATTTACGAGAGGGATTCTCGTGGACATTCACGGTCACGCACAGGACGAGAACATCGTTCAAATCGGTCTGGATCTGACGGAGGCCGAATTGGAATCGAATGAAAACAACTGGGCCGCGAACAATCTTCATCGGTCATCCAGCTTACGCTCGTTAGTTGAAAACGGAAGTATGACGTTGAAAGAAGCGATTCTCGGAAACGACGCGGTGGGAACGCTTTTGGAAGAAAAGGGCTTCCCTTCGTTCCCCAATCGTCAGCTGCGGAATTTTGCGACGACCGCCACCAATCATTATTTTACGGGAGGTTATAACACGGCTACGTACGGTTCGGGCAGCAGCGGGAGAATCGATTCGTTTCAGATGGAAACCCCCGGTCCCAATCTCCGCAACGCCGAAAACACGAGAGCCGATTTCGCGAAAAAGTTCGCCGAGTCGTTCGTTCAGTTTTTAAGAAGGGCGAATTATCCGGGAATTCCTCAAAACTGAAGGGAGAACGAGGCGATCGTTACCAAGGGGCGGCCGTATTTTCAGTGACGTTGCACTTTTTCGTACGTTCTTTCCCGTTCCTGAGCGTCCCAAAAAACGGAAAGATGATTGGTAAACAGCTTACATTGTCCGTCGCTTAACAATTTTGTTACTCCGACATAGACGCTGTTTCCGTTCGAAAGAATCAGTTCTACGTCCTGCGGATAATCGGATCGATTGTAGGAATGCCACAACACGAAACGGCTGTCGGATATGTATCTCCAGTGCAACTTGACCCTTTCGATTCGGAGTTCTTCCGTTTTCTGTTTTTCTCTCCAGAGAGAAGTCGCCTCCAGCGATTCCTCTTCTTCGTCTTTGGAAAGAATGCGGGGCGTTTTTTTCACGGAAATCCCGAATCCCCATTTTAAAAAGAATTCGTCCTCGTATCCGAAACGAAAAATGCGATTCTGATCGCAGAAAAGATAGACCGATTCCGATATACCGTGCGCAGATTCAAAATTTTGAAATTGCCCGTAGTATCGAACCGTTTCGATTTTCGATCCTACGAGCTCGTTGCATCTTCGTTCCAGATCGAGTTCTTGCGTCATTCTTCGTTTTTAGACTGCAGAATCCGATTCAAATCGTACAAGGTTTCGGAATATACGATCGGATCGACTTCTTCGAACGGAATCAATCGATGATCCTCTTCGTTTCTCGGTTCGTCGTAAACGTAACTTCCCGTCGCGATCGATCCGTGTTTAACGAAAAAGAATTCTTTGAAGGTGACCGGCTCTTCAAAGTCGTAGTTTTGCACGTTCAATCCCTGCAGCTTGAGATAGACTTCCACGTTTTCGTTCGGAAATAATTTTCGATAGGAAGAAACTTCGCCCGCATCCACGACGGATCCCCTTCTCCAACCGAATTTTTCCGCACGATTTTTGAACGTAATTCCGACCATCGACTTTTCTTCGAATCTGCGGGAAATCGTTTTCTTCTTTTCATCCGGCTCGACGGAATGCGTTTCCCGATCAAGCTGAACGATCGGAGGGTCGATCTTCTTTTCCTTGAGTTTGGAAGTCCAAAGAGTTCTTTCCGCTTCATCGAGAGAAAGCGGATGCAAAAGATGAATCTTCGCGTTCGGATCGAGTTCAAACGTTCGATCGTTTTGATCCAGGGTTCGAGCTTCCGAAACGTAGAATCGTTTTGCGCCTTGTTTCAGAGTTTGAACCCAGATGAAATTCCGCGCGTATGCGTTTGCGATCGGATTTTTTAAAAAGAAATCCTTCCAATCCGCGCAAGCCCACTTTCTCTGAACGACGAGATAATATTCCAGGTTGATTCCGAACTGTTTCACCGCATCCTTGAGAATCGCGGCTTGTTCCTTATTCTGCTTTTTTTCGGCTTCGTTCATTTTCGGGGTTTTGACTTCCTTTCCGTCCGAATTTTGATAAACGAACTTGAGTTCGGGAGAAATCCTTTGCATATATTCAACTTTACTAATCTTTATTTTTTTGCTCAGATCGGTAAACCCTAGATCGGGCATGATCTTATCCTGCAGCTCGTAAGAGGTTAAGGACATCTTTTCCGCGATGGACTCGAAAGCTTGCGCCGCCGCTTCGCGCACGTTCGGATATTTGGTCCGGAACGTCTGCAAAATCCGATCCAACGCACCCGCTGCCGTCATCGTGTGCATCAATCCGAGACAAGAACAAGCATTCAGATTCATTTCTTTTTTCGCCACGGTTTCGAGAGCGGGGACGATCGAGTCGGTCCCGAAAATCCCCAGAACGGTGATCGCAAATCGGTTAGGGGCTTTGAATCCTCCGTTCTTTTGAATCAACGCAAGCAGACTTTGGGAAAATTTTTCACAGCCGGCACGGTCGATGTGTTCTATAATGTCCCGCAGTTCGAGATCGATCTCGACGGCTGAAACCGTTTTTTGTCTGTAAAAAAGATAACGCACTTCCTCCGCACTCAAAGCCTTCTTATCTTTCCAAGAAAGCGGCGGAAGTTTGGATTCGTCCAGCCACTTGGCCAAGGGTTTATCCAGTTTTCCTAATGTTTTTGCAACGGAGATTCTTTGTTTCGCTTCCTGGATCGTAAGCGTCGCAGGCGATTTCAACATCGCTTTCAACGCGATGTTGCGCACATCGTCGTTCTTCTCTTTTTCGATCAGAGGTTTCAAACCTTGGATCGCCTTCGGAGTGTTCAGCAAACTCAAAACGAGCGCGGCCGCCTCTCGAACGTGAGCGGATTTTTCATTCAATAATTCGAATGCTTTGGGAAGAACCACGTCTTCCGGCAATTTACTCAAGGCAAGACAAGCCGTTTCGCTGACCTTCTTATATTCGCTCTTTGCGATCTCCCAAGTTTTATCGTAGTATTTGGAATAATCCAAATTGGAAAGAATGTTGAACGCCTGTCTGAAATGTCCCGCGATATCGTCGTTCTTAATCGTCATGTCCAAAGCTTCTCCGGCGATGTCGATCGCGTTCTGTCCGAGATACTTTGCGGCTACGGCGGTTACTTTTAAATCGAGAACCTTGGTGTTTTCCACATATTGAAAAATCTCCGTTTGCAGTTGGGAGCCGAATTTTTGCAGAAGCCATTCTATGTATTCCGGAGTGTTGTCCTCGTATCTGCGCCCATCCGCGAGCGACCAGGAGAATCGATATCCTCGATCCAGATTCGTATTCTTCTTTTTGGAAATATAAACTAACGTCTGTTTTGCGGAATCGATCGCTTTATCGGAATATTTTTCGGGCATCGCTTCATAAAGATCGTGCATCAATTCCGCTTTGCACGAAATACAATCGATCGCCTCGATTCGATCGAGAACGATCGGTTCCATCAGGCTCGGCTTCGCTTTGGAAAGAATACGAATCGTGGAATAAGGAACATGCTTTTTTCCGTCCGAACCATCGTATTCCTTGACCTTCGTGATTTCTTCGAGATAGGGTTCGATTTTTTTGAAGTCTTCCCGCACGAACAGCTCGACGAACTCGGAAGGAAATCCTTCCTTCAAAAGATCCGGTATCAGCTCGTTTGCGTGTTCGAGAACGTATCGTCCGATCGAAGTGATCGTTTGATCCGCGGTAAACACGTAATCGTCGATCTTATGTTTTCGTTCCACGAGAAGTTTCCCTTCTTCCAAACCGTGTCCCCGCAAGGAATTCAAAACATCCGCAAACAAGGTCTTATCTTCGGGATGAGACGCGGCTTCTTTTCCAAGCCAATGATAAAACGTTTCAAAAAATCCTTTGTTGTTTTTGTCGAAGGACCAAGCGCCTTGCGTGATGTAGGCGAGGATTCTATGATCCACCGCGGACCAATTTCGAAACGGAGCCAACACGTTCGTGATCGATTGAAAGTAATAGAGGTCGTCCTTGACCGCTTTGGGAACCTCGTCGATTTCACCCGAAAGATACGCTTGCAGTTCGGCGAACTTCTTGCGCGTGCTTTCCTGATACATCTTGTCCTTCACCGCGCGGTAAAACTTATCCAAAGAATCCTTATGTTCTTCCAGACTTTTCTTCAACTCCTCCGAATTGGAAACGAAAGACTTGGATTCTTTTTTTCCGGAATCACTTAAGAATTCCCGAATGGACTCCACTCCTTCGTCCAAAATTTCCTCGGGAACGTTTTTGATCTCGTGACCTTCCAATTCGAGACGGGAAAGAGTTTCGAGTTTAACGAAATCCTTCGGAATCTCTCGGATCGGACAATAAATCATCTGAAGAACTTCGAGATTCTCCATTTCAAAAACGCATTCTGGAATTTTTTGAAACACGTTGAAGTTGAGTTCCAACTCGGTCAAATTTTTAAGATTCCCTAGTTCTTTCGGAAGATCGGAAAGTCCGTTCGAACAAAGATTGAGTTCTTCGAGTTTTGCCAAATTCCCGATCGCATTCGAAATCTCTAATGGACGTTTCCCTTTTTTATCCTCGCCTTCCCGATTGTAAGAAGCCCACAACAACTCCAAGGATTTCAACGAGCCGAGCGCAGCCGGAAGTCCTTTTAATTTTTCGTTGTGTTGAACGTATAAATTCGTGAGATTACTCAGATTTCCGATCGAATCGGGAAGGGTTTCGATCGATGTGCGTTCGATCGTCAAACGGGTCAATCCGGTCAATTGCCCTAGGGATTGCGGAATCGACTTGAGATTTTTACTTTCGCGGATCTCAAAGTCGGTAAGATTTTTCAGGTCGCCGAGACGATCCGGAATTTCTAAAACATTATAAATTTCTAAATCTTTTAGGAATTCCAATCCTAAAATTTCGTTCATCATATCGACGGATTGATTCACGTCGATTTTCGATTTCTCGCTTTTGTATTTTTTGGCGTCCGCGACGATCTTTAAATCGAAAGGATTTACGTTTTTGATTCCGATCGGAACCTCTTCGTAGCCTTCCTTCAGTTTGGATTGAATCGAACTTTCCGCCTTCTTTTGACAATGTTCTTCCGATGCAAAAGATTCCGTTTGCGATTTCGAATCGCCGTGACGAACGCCTTGAACCGTCGTCAGCGATTTGGAATCGGAAGAGACTTCGATCGTCCAAAATTTTTCCGATCTTCCCTTTTGATAGATAAAATTACGAATCATGTTTGCGTCCTCGAATGGATTTGCCGTTTTTGCAAGCAAGCATCCGGATTGAAATCCGATTCTATAACAAGTCTTTTTCGATTTTTACGTTATTTTTAAATTAAAACGAAAGAAAAAAGAAGCATATAAGATTCAATATTTCTAATAAACCAACTCGATGCGGATTTGTATCGAACGGAATCATGAATCCGGTCGAGAACGAAATGTCGTCTTATAACAAGCATAAATTCTTAATTGTTCCGACAAACGATTGAGGAAAACAACTTGCATGTGCCCAATACAATTTGTCCGGGGTATGTGGTAAACGAAAGGGTGATTCTGTCGTTCGATGGAACGGCGGTTTATAAAAAAGATCCGAAAGAAAAAATGACGCAGAAGCGAACGATTACTCTCGATCCTTCCCGATCAATTCGGCCAAAATCAAACCTCCGAATACGATCGCACAGCCGGTAACTCGGATCGGTCCGGAAGTTTCACCTAATAACAAATAGGCGATGATCGAAGAAAAAACGGGTTCGAGAGAAAAAATGATTCCGACCCTCGTGGGCGAAACGTGATGCTGATACTTGGTTTGCAGAAACGTCGTGAGAACCGAAGCCAACAACGCGTTGTAAAGAACTCCCGGGATCAATCTCATACTCGGATTCAATTTTGCCTCTTCGATTCCGCTTACGTCCAAAACGACCACGGATAAGAGGGCGAAAAAACCGGCCACAAACGATTGATAAAAGACCGAAACTCGAATCGGAGTATCGGAGCCCATCCGATCCATCTGAATGATGTAGAGCGAAAAGAAAAGCGCTCCGCCGAGGGTGATCCAATCGCCGCTCGCAATCTGCAACGAACCTTCCCTTCCCACTTCTCCCAAAAAAATAAGACTGATTCCGATAAAAACGACCAAGGCTCCCAAAAGATTTCCCTTTGCGGGCATTCTTCGTTTGAAGACCGCCTCCAAAAACGGAGTAATGACGACTAACGTTCCGATTAAAAAAGAGGACTTGGTCGCGGTTGTAGTTTTTAATCCGACCGTCTCACACGCGAACCCGAGATACAAAAACATTCCGAGAAGAAACGCGCCGGGATACCAAATTTTTCCGTTTTTAAATTCTTTCCATGCGAACGGAAAAAAGATCAAACTCGCGATTCCGAAACGCAAACCCAAGAAGATCGAAGGCGAAGTGTCTCTGAGCCCGAAGATCGTCATCGTAAACGTGCCGCCCCAGATCAAGGTGCAGAGAATCAGATACGCTTCGTTTCCGAATTGTTTCAGGTTGAACATCAGGCTTTGCTCTTCCTCAATACGATTTTGAGCGGTTCCCAACTTCGATTCGGACGGGAACGGATTTCCACGGGTTCATATCCTTCTTTCGAAACTTTGATCTTGGTTTCTTTGCGATCGGGGAACAACTGAAAGAAGAACCCGTTGTTCGGATTGGAGACGCGCACTTCTTCCTGAAAGTATTTCACCCGATCGATTTCCACCTTCGCTTCGAGAGGAATTCCGAGTTCGTCCGTGATCTTCAAAAAGATCTTTCTTCCTTCGAGGACTTCGTTTAACAAAATGTTCCAGGATTCGCGCAGGGAAAGATTGACCTTCTCCACTTCCTTATAAACCGGATTGAGATGAGTGGTTTCAAGAAGATACGCGAGAGTTCCGTGCGCGAAGTAGAAATAATCCTGATCCACTCCATCGATCGGATAGATGTTTTTTCTCGCTTCGAATTCCTTTTCCGGATTGAGGCTCGCGACCGAAGCGGCGATTTTTCTTCCCAATTCTCCCGCCATATCCGGTTCGGGATTCATCAACGAATCGATGGAATAGGGAATCAACAGACAATTCGCATACGCATGATAACTGATGGAAGCCGCAAAACGTTCCTTGTTGGCGAGATCCATCATCGCCTTCGTTTCGGGCTCCGAGCCGGGCGACGGCCCTCTGTAAAAATAATTGGAAGGATTCGGAGAGGAATACCCTCCTCCCGTTTTTCCCCAGAAGAACGGATAGTTCCGATTGATATCCACGCCCGGATTGAGTTTGTCGTTTACCGGTCCGGCTCCCGGATAACCGTTCTTTCTTCCCATCAGATTGGAAACGTGCCAAAAATGTCTGGCACCGTCCGGGTTGACGATCGGAACGACCCAGATCTTCAACTTATTTAGAATTTCATCATATTCCTTCGGTTTGGAAAGAACGGAATAGACGATATCGTAGCAGTGTTCGATCGATATGACTTCGTTCGCGTGATGCGCGCAGTTGAAAAGAACCGAGATCTTTTCCTTATCGGGAACGTTCGTGTTCGTCAAAATCAGCGCGGGAATTTCCCTCCCTCTCGCGGTTTTTCCGATCACCTGCACGCGTGCCAGTTTGGAATAATGATTCGCAATCCCGAGTAGATAATGAATATTTAATATATTATCCTTATATCCCTTCTTTAAATCGTCCAGTCCGTTGAATCGTTCGTTGATCAGATCCTGATAGTTTCCAGAGTAATATTTAAACGGAAAGTATTGTTTGACCACGGTGATTCCGGGCGATGAAAATCCGGCGCGATCCACGTCCTCTTTGCTCATCACGGAAAAATAGGAATCGGATTCCTGATAACTGATGGAATATCTTCCTCCGGTTTTCTCCCGAAACTCTCCCAGACGTCCGGGTTCGATCCGAACGAGCAGCATCTTTCTTTGATCGTTTAAGGGAGAATTCGGAATCTTCTTTCGAAAAAAACCGGAACAGGAAATCGATACGAACACGCCGAGAAAGGCGATCGAGACGGCTCGGAGCGTATAGACAAAACGCGTTTTCATTCGATTCGACGACTGGAGCTACTTTGCTCGGGTCGCTTTAAGAATCCAGAGATTTTTATGTTGATTTGTCCGTTTCCTTTTTCAGTCTATCCTTCAATGAAATCGAAACTTCGGAACATTCTTCTTTTGACCGCCGCGTTTTCGGTCATCTGCATCGGATGTATGTGTAAACTTCTCGCGGATTCTTCCTCTTGCGGCGGCAAGGAAATCGCGGGTATGAAATGTATTCCTGCGGGAGAATTCATCCGCGGAAGCAACACGCACGACGCGGACGAAAAGCCGGAAGAGAAAGTGTATGTCAGCGACTTCTATATGGATATATACGAAGTCACGAACGAAGAACTCGACAAGTGTAAGAATGCGGGTAAATGCCAGGAATGTTTAAAGACCGGTAAATGCAATTACATCGGTCCGCGTTATGGTAAACCGTATTTAGGTCCCAAACAACCGGCCGCGGGAATCAGCTGGTACACCGCGAAGGAATTCTGCGAATGGGCGGGCAAACGTCTTCCCACCGAAGCGGAATGGGAAAAAGCGGCGAGAGGAACCAACGGAAATCTATATCCTTGGGGAAACGAACCCGCAACCTGCGAACGAGCGATCATAGAAGTCGGCGACGTCAAAGGCTGCGCCGCTAAAAAAACGGACAAGCCTCATCTCATGCCGACCGCCAACGTGGGAACGAGAGCGCCAGGTGTGTACGGACTCTATGACATGGCCGGAAATTCCTGGGAATGGACTCAAGATTGGTATTCTCCCTCCTTCAAAGCGTGCGGAGAAGCCTGCCGCGGAAAGGATCCGAAAGGACCTTGCGACGGAAAAGAAGTCTGTCCCGGTCATACGAAAAAGGTTTTAAAAAGCGGTTCTTGGTGGTGGCCCGCAAGTTACGCAAGAGGTTCCAAAAGAAGATCTCATATCCCCGAAAATTTTCCGGAATACCATCACTTCGGATTCCGCTGCGCAAAGGATGCAAACAAATAACATGTTCAATTTTTCTAATTTAAGAATTTATTCTTTTCTTACGTTCTTGGTTCTCGGTTTTTCCTTTTGCTCCGGCTCGGAAAAGATCAAGGAAACCCAAAACCGTTCCGCGTTGAGCGAACAGGATCTCGTTTCCAAACTTGAAATTCTCAAAGAAACCCCGCAAGAAACCCTCGTTCCCACCAAATGGGACGTAGGCGACACGACCGTTTCCAACGAAGACCGTCTGGACCTTCTGATTCCTCACGTTCAAAACGTGGGCAACGCGTATGTCGGAGTCGGATCGGAACAGAATCTTACGATCGCGGCTTGGGCGAAATCGGATTTCATTTATCTCATGGACTTTACGCAGATCGTGGTTCACGCGAATACGATCACGATTCTCTTTTTGAAAAAGGGAGAAAAGAAAGAGGATTTTATCCGTCTCTGGGGAAAGGAAGGAGAAAAGGAAGCTCTCGAACTGATTCAGACTTCTTTGACCGATCCCGAAGTGTACAAGAAGGTTTACAAACAAGCTTCTCCGTTTATCCGAAAACGTCATAGAACCAACTTGATGCTTTCCAAAAAATACGATTACAAGATGTTTCAAACCGACGACGAGCAATACGCTTACATCCGCAAACTCGCGGTCGAGGGAAGAATTCTTCCGGTTCGCGGAAACCTTCTCGGAAATACTACGTTAACCGGAATCGGAAACACGTTGAAAAAAGTCGGACACAAAGTGGGAATCATCTATTTCAGCAACGCGGAAGAATACTTCGCATATCCTCAGGAATTTAAGAATTCCATTTCGAATCTTCCGGTCGACGACAAATCCCTTGTGGTCAGAACGATCTCGGTGCGCAGGGATTTGTTTCCTTGGTCTCCCGGTTCCGAAATTTCGACGGACAGAGGATTTCATTATTGCGTTCAGAAGATTTCCAATTTTCAAAAATGGCTGGCGAGCAACAAACCGGGACTGCGTTCTCTGCAAGTCATGGTGGAAGGCGGAACCGTGGATAAGAAGAACGGAATCACCGTCGTAGACAAGGAACCGGCCGTAACTCCGGCGCCTACCTCCACGACTCCGTCAAACCAAACAAAGACAAATGCTTCCACGCCAACTGCACAATAAAATTCGAATCTAAGCGGCTCCTTTCGGGCCGCTTTCGTTTTTACACAGCCGATGAAAACGAAACTGCAAATCCTAAAAGAAATCATTCCGCTTGGAATCGCTCTTTTCGTTTTTACGGTTTCGCTGAACGAAAACCCCGAAATTCGATCTCTTGCATTCAACGCGGATACGTTGTATCCAATGGTCTTGCAACAGGATTTGATGGAAGACGGAAACTCGCTGCGCGGTTGGAGTTTGACTCCTTCTCCGTATTTCTTTCCGGACGTTGCGATTGCGTTTTTGATTCGAACGTTTGTGCGCGACGGAATCGCGAGCGTTTATCTTGCGTTTTTGGGACAAGCCTTGTTCTTATTGTTTGCGCTTTTGTTCGCTTTCGAGACCGAAAATACATCGCAAACCGAACAAACCAAAACAAGAAAAATCATCGTTTTAGCATATTCTTCTTTTTTAATTCTCGTTTCCGTCAACGCGTTCTTTTTTCCGATTTTAGGTTTTGCCTCACACGGGAACGCCCTTTCCTTTACTTTTATCTGTTTCGGTTTATGGAGAAAGAATCTTCGTTTATCGGAAACTCCTTTCTTGCGAGAAGGATGGAAACTCGTCCTGAAGCGGACCTTCATTGGAGCGTTGCAAATTCTTCTGATCGCATCCGATCCTTTATTCGTATTTTATTTTTCTATTCCCTGCATTTTACTCGCGGCGTGGGAATGGAAAACGGAGCGGAATCGGGAAACTGTTGCGCGCTTGTTGTTTCTCATTCTTTCCACCGGAATCTGTTGGTTTGCGTATCGAGCCTTAACGAAATCGGACTTTGTGTTTATTCCGACCGGTTATTACACGGGAACTCCTTCCTGGAACGTTTGGGAGCCGATCACAACCACGATCTCGCATCAACTCAAAACGAATCCGATTTCGTTTTATTTCTGGATCGGAATACTTCCGTCACTTTTTCTCTGGAGAATGTTTCAGAAACGAAACGTGGCAAGTCCGAGTTCGGTTGATCCAACAAAGAATACCGTAGATTCTCAAACCAATTCTTCGCTAAACAAACGGCGGCTGCGCAGCGCAAATCGAATTCTTGCATTTCTCATTTTAAGTGCGATCGTATCCACAATCGGAATTTTTATTTCCGGAAATCTTTCCGGAATCTTTCAAAAAGACGGAGTTCCATTGCGGTATTTTCTTCCTCTATTGTTCGTTTGGTTTCCGATCCTGATTTTATTTCTGTCCGAATTCCCATTAAATTATAATAAAGGAATATTCATATTTCTGTATACTCTGTTCTTTGGTCTCGTTTTCTTTGCTTCGGCTCGCACAAACTCGGTTCGAGAACCTTACCAAGATTCTTTGGTCGATTGCCTGGACGCGAACCAAGAACGATTTTCCTTAAACCGAGGAATTTCCGATTTTTGGACTTCCAGAAGAATTCGAATTTTCTCGAAAAAGGAAATCAGAGCCGATAATTACTTAGGGGATCTTCATCCGGAATACTGGCAGAATTCCTGGAGTTGGTATCTAAGAATTCCCGCGCAAGAATACAACTTTGCCGTTTTACCCGGATTGGATGAGGCAATTCTAAAGAAAGAATTCGGAGCGCCGCAATCCGTCATCGCTTGTGAAAATCATGAAATTCTAATCTGGAACAAGGATTCAAAAGATCGATTTGTCCGTTTTCGCGAAAAGAAGCGGGAAGAAATCGAACTTTGGCATAAATTAACTGGCCGAAAACCGATTTCACCTGAGACGCGTTAGGTTATATCTCGTTAAAATTCTCGCGGATTCCGAAACAAAAACAATCGTTCACAATCCCACCCGACGAAATCAAACCGCAAAATTCAAACACACACCTTCTTTTTTTCCGTTTTTTAAATCGCCTTCCCCATTCAAGGAGCAAAAGAAACATACGCTTTTAGTAATTTTATTATTTACAATATTTTACAATTGTAAGAAACCTTGAACCCCGATTGTAACAGGAGCGTGCATGGCAAATTACGTTGTTCGCGGCGGCGAACAGGAACTTCCTCCGCCTTATCAGATGAAACAGGTGGAATTTTATTCTTTTTGCATAGAAGGAAATCGGAATGCGATTCAATCGATCGTCGACCGGGATCTGAACGGACCCGCAAACGGAACGGCCCATTATTCGGCGTTCACCGATAAATTATTTTTAGTTTTCGCCAAACAACAATACCTCGTTCCCGGAAACGATTGCGGATGGGTGGAAGAAACAGACGTAGGCTTCTGGATTCCGCTGTTCGCAAAAGATCCGCTTCGGATTCGTTTTTATCAACCGTATCTTTTTGTGGACATTCCAACAGCGATGGCGACGGGAAGAGAGATCTACGGCTTTCACAAAATTCAAGGCGATTTTCAAATGCCTTCTCTTCAAGTTCCTCCCGAATATTTTTCCGTAGACGCGATCACTCCGAGAGGCAAGGACCGTCAGGCGATTTCGCAAAGAATGTTCACGTTGACTTGTCCTCCCGGAGGTTCTCAAACGAAAGAATCCTACGATGAATTCTCCAAGATAGGAAGCAAGTTTGCGGAGATTCTTTTCGGAGATCCTTCCAAGATTACGATTCCGGGAATGGGACTTGTGATCAACCTTCTGGACTTTTTATTCTCTCCCGAACTGGGAATGGTTTTTCTAAAACAATTCCGGGACGCGGCCGATCCGACTAAGGCTTGTTATCAGGCGATCGTGGAGGCGAGCAGCAACGTAACGCATTTCCGTAAAGGCGGATTGTTGGAAGGGAACTACGTCCTCGATCTTCTGGACAATCCGTATTTTCCTTTTATCTCCGACTTCGGTTTAAAAGGGACTTCGGTTCCGGTCCAGTTCGGAATCTGGTGCGATTTCGATTTCGATTTTTCTCCCGGAAAAATCATTCATCAAAACACATAAACAGTTTAGAATATACGATTTTATTGAACAAGTCAGACAACGGAGATTACGGGTAGCTTTATGGCGGATAAGAAGGAAAAGATTGTCATTTTAGGAGGAGGACTCAGTTCGCTCGTCACGGCTTACGAAATCACTTCCAAACCGGGTTGGGATCGGAAATACGATATTACGGTTTATCAGCTGGGCTGGAGACTCGGCGGAAAATGCGCGAGCGGCAGAAATCAATCCGTATACAATCGTATCGAAGAACACGGACTTCATATTTGGTTCGGATTTTACGATCACGCGTTTCAACTCATCCAAAAATGTTACAGCGAATTAGGAAGAACTCTCACCCAGCCTTTGGCGACTTGGGAAGAAGCCTTCAAACCCGCGAACTATTTCGTATTGGAGGAAAACGTAAACGGTTCGTATCAACCTTGGCCGATTCAATTTCCGATGAACGATCAGATTCCAGGAGAATCGGTCGAACTTCCCGATCCGAAAACGTATCCCTCCTTAATTCTCGATTATGTGAATCAATACTACAAAGACAATCAGCAATACATATTCGCCGATAACGAACATTCGGAGGATCAAAGCATCTGGAAACAAATACTCGAATGGATCGAAGATACGATCGAAGACGTAGGCCTCGATCTGATCGGGAAAACCATTCTCGTTCTAAAAAATCTTTTGGATAAACTCAGCAACGACTTCCCTCACGATCGTTTTCTCAGGGTTCTGGATCTTTTTATGAAAACGCTTTGGCAAAGAATCGAGAAAAAAATCGAATCCAACACGGAAGCGAGACGTTTCTGGATTCTGATGGACTTCAGTCTTACCAACATCAAAGGGATGATCGTCGATAAGGTTTTCGAAAAAGGGTTTGAAAGCATCGACGATTACGACTACAGGGAATGGCTGAGACATCACGGAGCGAGCGAACTCACGATCAACTCCGCGATCGTGCAAGCGATCTACGGACTCGTATTCGGAGGAGTCGATCAATATACGTTCGCCGCGGGAACGGCTCTCAAGGGCGCGCTTCGCATGGTATTCACTTACAAGGGCGCGGTCGCGTATAGAATGCAGGCGGGAATGGGAGACACCATTCTTACTCCTATGTATGAAATCCTGAAAAAAAGAGGGGTCCACATCAAATTCTTTCATCGTGTGAGGGATCTGATTCCGGGAACCTCAAACGGAAAGGCATGCATTCAATCGGTGCGCGTCGGAAAGCAGGTGAATTTAAAGAATGACGAATATTCTCCCTTGATCGACGTCAAAGGATTGGGTTGTTGGCCGAGCGAACCCCTCTACGATCAGATCGTGGAAGGAGAAATATTAAAAAAAGAGAATGTAGATCTGGAAAACTATTGGTCCGATTGGAAGGATAGAGAGGAGATCGTTCTAGAATACGGAAAGGATTTCGATCGTCTCGTGTTCGGAATTTCCATCGGAGCGATTCCTTTCGTATGTCCGCAGATTCTTAAAGAGAACGCGCAGTGGAAACAGATGACCGAAGCGATCACAACTTGTCTGACGGACGCGTTTCAACTCTGGATGTTCCCCGATACGGCCGGACTCGGTTGGAAGTATTGGAAAAACGAACCTCCGATTCTCGGATCGTACGTCGAACCGTTCGATACTTGGTGCGACATGAGTCATCTCATCAATCGAGAATCCTGGCCCGACTCCCTATTTCCGAATCAGATCGCGTATTTCTGCGGCCCTTCTCCCGCAGGGATCGCGCCTAAGAATCCTTTAGAGAACCCGGACATCCCGGCCGAGATGGAAAAGTTGAAAGCGAGAATCGTAAAGTTTCTCGATCAGGACGCGCGCGGCCTTTGGCCGGCTTCCACTCCGACGGGAAAGGCGAGCGGCTTTAACTGGAATTTGCTGATTGATCAGGACAAGACCCTCGGTGCAAAGAGGATCGACTCGCAATATGTCCGATTAAATATTCAACCCACGGAAAGATATGTCTTATCGGTGAAAGGCTCCACGAAATACAGACTTCCCGCGGGGGACAACGGATATTCCAATCTCGTAATCACCGGAGACTGGATTCAAAATTCGGTGTTAAACGCAGGCTGCGTGGAAAGCACCGTCGTGAGCGGGATCGAAGCCGCAAGTTGTTTCCTTTAATTTCAAAAACGAAATTTTTTTCTTTTTGATTTTAATCCTAGGGAGAATATCACAGTTCTTCCTAGATGGAACTCCCCGGCTTTGAAACGTTCGAATCCTTCTCCATAGATCATCAGTTTCTGATATACAGATCTCTGGATCAAAGATCGGGGAAGCACGTTCTTCTCAAATTGCTGCGTCAAAAAAATCCCTCTCGCAAAGAGATTCAGAAGATCCACCACGACTTTAGAATTTCAAGTTTTGCGAAAGGACCGCGCATCCAAAATTCCCTCGAACTGATCCGTCACGAAGACGTTCCGATACTCGTCATTGAGGACTGCGGCTCCGTTCCTCTCTCCAGAATGTTTCCAAACGGTGTTAATTCTGTTGAGAAATTCTTTGAGATTGCCATGAGTATCTCTCTCGCGCTGAAAGAAATTCATGAAAAGAGAATTCTTCATCAAGCGCTGCGGCCCGGAAATATCTGGATTCAACCCGAAACCGGAGTCGCAAGAATCACGGACTTTTCATCGGCCACGTTTTCGGGTAAGGACACTTCTCCTTCGATCACGCCCGACTTGTCCGCGGAGATTCTTTCTTACATACCTCCGGAATTGACCGGAAGACTTTCGCGTGTGCTCGATCTTCGCACCGACTTTTATTCCTTGGGAATCATCTTTTATCAGATGATCACGGGGACCTTGCCTTTTTCCTCCAAGGATCGAAACGAAATTCTGCACGCGCATCTCGCGAGAAGACCCGCACCCGTTCATACGATTCGGGAAGAATTACCGCAGTCCGTTTCGTCCGTCATCGCGAAACTTCTCGAAAAAGATCCGGAACAACGTTATGCGTCCATTAACGGGTTGATCTACGATTTGGAACTCTGCCAACAGGAGCTTCGAAACGCGGGCAACGATTCGACGTTCGTTCCGGGTTCGAGAGACGTCCCTGAATTGACGTTCGATTCTTCTTCGTTGTACGGACGCGATCGGGAAAAGGCGGTCTTGGAATCCTCTTTGGATAAGGTTTTCCGCGGTGAAACCGGACTCGTTTTTATCACTGGAGAATCGGGCTCCGGGAAATCGGCGCTCGCCCGTTCCTTTTTGAAAAGTATTTCCGAACGGGGCGGAATCGTCGTTCAGGGAAAATTCGACCAATACGAAACCTCGGTCGCGTTCGGGGGTTTGATCCATTCCTTGCGGGCTTTGGTTTCGATCTTTCTTTCCAAACCGGAAAAGGAAATCCGCGAATTCAAACGGTTGATCCAACAATACACGGGCGCAAACGGAAGAATTCTTCTGAACCAAATTCCCGAATTGGAATTCATCATCGGGCCTCAACCCGAACTCGCGGAACTTCCTCCGGATGAAAATAGAAACCGATTTTACTTTACGTTACGCAACTTTATCCGGGCGATCTCGGAACTCAGCCGCCCTCTCGTTCTTTACATGGACGATTTGCAGTGGGCCGATCCCGCGAGTTTAAAGCTGATCGAAACGTTTTTGATCTATTCTAAAATTAAGAATTTCTTATGTATTCTCGCGTTTCGCCCCGAAGCGATCGAAGCTTCCAGCCCTTTCTCGAAAGTCTTGGAGTCGATCGAAAGCAACAAGGTTTCCAGAAATCAGATCACGATCGATCCTTTGGACGGGGACAGCATCTATCGTCTTCTTCAGGATTTAGCGCCGGGACCCGAAGAGCAGATTCAGTCCGTCGCGTCAACGCTTCATAAAAAAACCTTAGGAAATCCGTTCGCGATCGTGCAGCTTCTGCGGGCCGCCGAAAAAACGAACTCCATCTCCTACGAATTCGAATCCAAACTCTGGAAATGGGATTTGGAAAAAGTTTCCCGTCTTCCGGTTGCGGATAACGTGATCGACCTTCTCTGCCAAAGGATCCGAGAACTCTCTCCGGGCGTTCAGGAACTTTTAGGAGTTTGCTCCTGTCTCGGAGAAAGATTCACTTCGGGATTTATTAGTAAATTACGTTTTTTTGATACTTCTAAACTCAATCAAATCCTTTGGGAAGCGGTTCGAGAAGGTCTTCTGACGCCTTCGCACAATCAGGATCATTCCTTGTTTGAGGAAAGCGTTTCGTCCGAACAAGCCTTCGGATTTTCACACGACCGGGTGCAACAGGCTGCTTACAGTTTATTGGAAGATTGGAAACGGAAGGATTTCCATAAGAAGGTGGGGATCGCCCTTTTAACGCTGCACGGTCCGAACCCGAAAAACCGCACGCTCTTTCAGATCACCAATCACTTGAACCAAGCCGTGGATACGATCGAAGAAAACGATCTTAAAAAGAATCTTACGATTCTGAACTATAAGGCCGGCCTTCAGGCGAAGAGTTCCGGTTCCTACGAAAGTTCCCTGCAATACCTCAACTCCGCATTGAATTCCTTGGACGGAGAGGCACTGATCAAGGATTTGGAACTGTATTCGAACGTGATTTTGGAAACCGCGGAAACCGAATATCTTTTGAACAATTACGAACGAACGATGCAGCTCCTGGAATCCTTGGAAACGTTGAACCTCCCCGATCTTCAATACATCCGCGCGGACGCAATCCAAGTCAGGCTTTATTCCAAAATGAACAAGGTGGAGAATGCGGTTCTCGCAGGTTTGCGCGCGATGAAACGGTTTAAGATCAATATCCCTTCTTCTCCGTTGAAGGTGACGTTGACTTTGTTCAAGGAACTTTTTCTCTCTTTGATCTTATCCAAAGGTAAATCCGATTCGGAATTGGTTCACGCAAAGGAGAACTCGGAACCGGAATATCAGGCGTTGATGGATCTATTTGCGGATCTCGGTCCTTCGGCGTTTACGTACAATCAGAATCTATTCGCCCTCATCGTATTAAAGATGTTTAATACGTCTTTGACCAAGGGAGTTTCGAGAAGCAGCCCGATCGCGTACAGCGGTTACGGAATGATCGTCAACCAGGCGCTGAAGGATTTAAACCAAGCGATCCGTTATTCCAGACTTTCCATGGATCTAAACGAAAAGATTCCCTTCGATCTCGTAAAGTGGAAGGTTCAATACGTGTATTCCGCTTATCTCTGTCACTGGAAGCGGCATATCACTCTCGAGATAGGATTGTTAGACGACGTTCACAACGGAGCCCTGCAGAACGGGGATATCTTTTACGCGGGCTTCAGCATTCAGGCAAAGATGCAGAAAAAGATCTTCGCTTCTTCCCCGATCGAAGAACTTCTCGCCGACGTGGAAAGCGCTGGAAGATATTTCACCGCGACTCGGGACGACTTTGCGTTTACGATCGCAAAAAGTTCACACCAGTTGATCAAGGCTCTCGCGGGCAGAACGTCTTCTCCCGATTCGTTAAACGACTCCGAGTTTCAAAGCGAAGAGTTCGAAAAAAGAATCGTGGAAGATAAAAATTACACGGCGCTTTCGTATTACTATCACGATCTCACAAAACTCTATTACTTTACCGGAAGATTCGACAAGGCGCTCGCAGCCGGATTGGAAGGCGAAAAACTCATTCAAAACGCGTTCGGATTGATTCCTTACGCGGAGTTTTGGTTCTTTTACGGATTAACGATTCTCGCCAATTTTCACGAATTCTCCTTTGGAGATCGGATCAAATATTCAAAAAAACTAAAATTAGCGAAGACTCATTTCGAAAAATGGAGCAAGGATTGTCCCGAAAACTTCATGGGACTCCTCGAACTATTACGCGCCGAAGAGGAAAGAATCAAAGGCAAAGTCGCGGAAACGATCGCGGGTTATGAAAAGGCGATCAAACTCTTTCAGGAATCCGGCTTCGTTTCCTTTCAGGCCCTTTCCTGCGAAATCGCGGCAAAGTTTCATTATAAAATCGGGAACTTCTCCCTCGGGAACCATTATATCCAACAAGCGATCGACTTCTACTCGAGATGGGGAGCGTCGGTAAAAACCGAAGAACTGGAAAATCGTTTTGCAAACCGTTTGAATCTTTCCCTTTCTCCCGAAGCGATGGGAAGAAAAGCCCAAAACAACGCTCCCGATTTGGATCAGGAAATCATATTAAAAACGTATAATCTTCTTTCCGGAGAAATCTTACTCGATAACTTGCTCAAAAAACTGATTCAGATCGCGATGGAAACCGCCGGCGCGACTCGCGCGATTTATTTTCATTTACATAATAAGAATCTAATGGTCTTTCTCGCGGGTCAAAGCGGGGAAACGGGAATCGTAGTCGAAAATCTTCCCGAGCTGGACGAAACCCAATATCCGGTTTCTTATCTGAATTACGTATTTAGAACCGGAAAAATGATCTCTACGAGCGGGTTCGATTCTTCGTCGATCAAGGATTTTACGGATCAATACATCAAAGAGAAACGTCCACAATCCGTGATCTGTATTCCTCTGGTTCACGCGGGAAGCCTCAAAGGGGTTCTCTATCTCGAAAACCAGTTGGTCAAGGGAGTGTTCACGCCAAACAGGATTCAAACCCTCGAACTCATAGCGGGACAAGCGGCGATTTCGATCGAAAACGCGAATCTCTACGCCGAACTCGAAGAGAAAGTCATCGAAAGAACTTCCGAACTCAATAATACGATCAGCCTGATTCAAAAAGATCTTCTCTACGCGCAAAAAATTCAGGATCGAATTCTCCCGAAACCCGAAGCCACGTTAGGCGGAATCTATATCCTCACGAAATACATTCCGATGAACGAGGTCGGAGGGGACATCTACGACTATGCGGAAATTTCTCCCGGCAAGGTGAGAATCTTTTTGGCGGACGCGACCGGGCACGGAGTTCAAGCCGCGTTAGTCACCATGTTGATCAAATCGGAATACGAAAGTCTAAAGTATCTCGATCTTCCTCCCGGAGAAGTCGTTTCCGAACTCAACAAGGAGATCATCGCGAAATACAGCGCGATCAAATCCTTTTTCAGCTGCCTCATCGCGGACGTCGACACGGGGGAAGGAACCCTTTCCTATTCGGCGGCCGGACATCCGGATCAATTTTTTCTTTCCGGTTCCACGATCACCCGTTTATCGAAAAGCGGACCGATCATCGGGATTTCGGACAAGGTCAAATATCATTCTCAGTTTTTAGAAATTTCCCAAGGGGATAAGTTGTTTTTCTTTTCGGACGGAATCGTGGAGGAGTTCAACTCTTTCGAGGAGGAATTCGGCGAGGATCGCCTGCTCGAATCGATCCTTAAGGAATCCACCAAACCCGTTCCGGAAATGGTAAAGTCCGTATTTTCGGACGTTCAATCCTTTCTTTCGGGACAACAAGCCCAAGACGATATCACCTTTTTGTCCGTCGAAGTTCTCTAACCGACTTAACAACTTCTTAACTATCTTTTCTTCGGTTTAACCCGAGCGATCTTGACTCGCGGCCGCGTTCGTGGTTTACTAAAAAGCCAAAGGAAACGTATATTATGAATTTAGAAACAACCTTGGCGTTGAGCCTCGGCGGACTCTGCCTTGTGTATTTGGCGTATTCGATTTTCAGACCGGAGAAGTTTTAGGAGAACACAATGGTTACGGAATGGATTCAGCTTTTTCTCTTTCTTTTTTCCATCGCGGCTCTTTCCCCTCTTCTCGGGTTTTATTTATATAAGATACTCGCTTCCATCGAAACGTTGCGATTCGAAACGTTCCTCTATCGGATCTGCGGAATCGATCCGCAGAGCAAAATGGACTGGAAAGAATATTCAATTTCTCTGTTGCTCTTTCATCTTTTCGGCTTTCTGTTCCTGTTTCTGATCCTTTCGTTTCAGGACCTTCTTCCCCTCAATCCGCAAAACCTTTCTGGGCTCGATCCTTTTTTAGCGTTCAACACGGCGGTGAGTTTCGTCACGAACACGAACTGGCAATCGTATAACGGGGAATCAACGATAAGTTACTTTTCGCAAATGGTCGGATTGACGACGCAGAACTTTGTCAGCGCGGCGGCCGGGTTCTGCGTCCTTCTCGCGATTGCACGCGGCCTTTCTTCGAACGCGGATGCAAGGATCGGGAATTTTTGGACCGATTTAATCCGAAGCACGTTATACGTTCTTCTCCCTCTTGCGTTGATTCTATCCTTGATCCTCATCGGCAACGGAGTCGTTCAAACGTTTTCGCCGTCCCTTTCCGCAACGACCTTGGAGGGACAAACGCAGATTCTTCCTTTCGGTCCCGCGGCTTCGCAGATCGCAATCAAACAACTCGGAACCAACGGAGGAGGATTTTTCGGAGTCAACAGCGCGCATCCGTTCGAAAATCCGAGTCCCTTATCCAACTTATTTCAGATGATCTCGATTCTCCTTTTACCCGGAGCCTGCGTTTTTTTATACGGGAGAATCACGGGGAATCTCAGACACGCTTGGGTGATTTTCAGCGTGATGTTCACGATCTTCTGCATCGGGGTTTTAGCGGTTTGGTTTTCGGAATCGTCAATTAACCCCTTATCCGGTGACTTCGGTTTTTGGGAAGGAAAGGAAGTCCGCTTCGGAATTTTGAACAGCTCGATCTGGGAAACTGCCACCACTGTGGCGTCTAACGGATCGGTCAACTCGATGCACGACAGCTTTTCTCCCATCGGCGGTTTAGTAGGAATGTTGAATATACAATTGGGTGAAGTGATCTTCGGAGGAATCGGAGCGGGAATGTACGGAATGGTTTTGTTCATTCTTCTTACCGTGTTTCTGAGCGGGATCATGGTCGGCCGAAGCCCCGAGTATCTCGGTAAAAAAATCGAAAAGCGCGAAATCCAGATGTCCATCCTGGGAATTCTTCTGCCTTCGACGGCGATTCTTCTTTTTACCGCGATCACCTTGAACGTGCCGGAAGCGTTGTCTTCGATTTCCAACGGCGGCCCGCACGGACTTTCGGAAATTCTGTATGCCTTTTCCTCGGGCGCGGGAAACAACGGAAGCGCGTTCGCGGGATTGAATGCAAATACAAAATATTATAATATTCTGATAGGACTCTCCATGTTGATAGGTAGATTCGGAGTGATCCTCCCCGTTCTTGCGATCGCGGGCGGAGTAGCCGTCAAAAAAAGATCCGAGGCCGTTTCGGAAGGTTCGTTTTCGACGGAAGGAATCACGTTTTACGTTCTTTTACTTTCCGTCATCGTGATCGTGGGCGCGTTGACGTTCTTTCCCGTATTGACGATCGGCCCGATCCTGGAACATTTTCTCATGCTCCAAGGAAAATCGTTTTAAGGAGAATCAGGATGAGCCGCAAATCAAAAGTTTTTTTCGAGTCCGGCGTCTTTCAAGAAGCGTTCATTCATTCTTTTAAAAAGCTTGGGCTCCGCTCCCAAATGAAAAATCCGGTGATGTTCATCGTGTTTCTGGGAGCTTTGTTCGTTACTTGGATCTTCATAAACGGTTTAACTCAAGGTAAGTTTTCGTCCTTCAACTTGCAGATCGGGCTTTGGCTTTGGTTCACCGTTTTGTTCGCGAATTTCGCGGAAGCGATTGCGGAAGGAAGAGGAAAAGCAAGAACGGATAGCCTCAAAAAAACGCGATCCAATATCGTCGCCAAAAAGATCGTAGGCGGCGACCTCCAAACCGTGCCCGGACCTACATTAAAAATCGGTGATATAGTCGTCTGCGAAGCGGGCGACTTGATTCCCGGCGACGGAGAAATCATAGAAGGGATCGCGAGCGTGGACGAATCCGCAATCACGGGAGAATCCGCCCCAGTCGTTCGGGAAAGCGGCGGAGATCGAAGCGCGGTTACCGGAGGAACTCGAGTGTTAAGCGACAGGATCGTGATGCGTGTTACCGCGGAACAAGGAAACACGTTCCTCGATAAGATGATCGCGCTTGTGGAAGGCGCCAAACGTCAAAAGACTCCGAATGAAATCGCTTTGACGATGCTTCTTTCCGGTTTGTCTTTTATCTTTTTGATCGCCGTCATGAGCCTTCCTTTTTTCGCCGAATTCGTTGCAAAGGAAGGAGGAGAAAAAGCGGATCTGTCGATTCCCGTTTTGATTTCCCTTCTTGTTTGTTTGATCCCGACTACCATCGCTGGTCTACTTTCGGCGATCGGAATATCCGGCATGGAACGTCTCATTCGGTTCAACGTGATCTCCAAAAGCGGAAAAGCGATCGAGGCCGCGGGGGATATCGACATTCTTCTTTTGGATAAAACCGGAACGATCACGTTAGGCAACAGGGAAGCACGGGCGTTCTTCCCTACGAAAGGTGTCGAAGAAAAATATCTCGCGGACGTCGCACAACTATCCTCTCTCGCAGATGAAACTCCCGAAGGAAGATCCGTTGTCGTATTAGCAAAAGAGAAGTTCGGCTTTCGGGAAAGAAATCTCGGCGAGATGGAAGGAGAATTTATTCCGTTCAGCGCTTCCACAAAGATGAGCGGAGTCGATTTTAAAAAAGAAGGAGTCGTCGTGCGCAGAATCCGAAAAGGCGCGGGAGATGCGATCCGTATCTATCTTTACAACTTTAGCCAAAAAATTTCGGAAGATATGGAGAACGTGATTCGAATGATCGCACAAAGAGGAAGCACGCCGATTCTTGTCGCGGAAAACGATAAACTCCTCGGAGTGATCGAGCTCAAGGACATCGTCAAAGGCGGTCTCAAAGAAAGATTCGCGAGTTTAAGAAAGATGGGAATCAGAACCGTGATGATCACGGGAGACAATCAACTGACTGCGGCCGCGATCGCAGCGGAAGCCGGAGTGGACGATTTTCTCGCGGAAGCCACACCCGAAACCAAACTCAAAAAAATCCGAGAACAACAAAGCAAGGGTTACCTCGTCGCGATGATCGGCGACGGAACCAACGATGCTCCCGCACTCGCACAATCCGACGTGGGTGTTGCGATGAATACGGGAACACAAACCGCAAGAGAAGCGGGAAACATGATCGATCTCGACAGCAATCCGAGCAAACTCATAGAAATCGTCGAAATAGGAAAACAACTTTTGATGACGAGAGGCGCGTTGACAACGTTCAGCATAGCCAACGACGTCGCGAAATACTTCGCGATCCTACCGGCTTTGTTCGGAAGTTTTTATGCGATTCAGGGAGAAGACGGTCCGTTGTCCGCTCTAAACTTAATGCAACTCGGTTCGCAGAAGAGCGCCGTCTTAAGCGCCGTGATCTTCAACGCGTTAGTGATTCCCGCGCTGATCCCTCTCGCACTCAAAGGAATCGCCTATCGTCCATTAGGCGCCGATACGATTTTAAAACGCAACCTTTTGATCTACGGTCTTGGAGGAATCGTAACTCCGTTTTTAGGAATCAAAGGGATCGATTTGATTTTAACGTTCTTGGGACTCGGTTAAGGAGAAGCAAATGTTACAAACGTCTTTCATCGCACTCAGAACTCTTCTGATATTGACCTTTATTACCGGGGTATTTTATCCGATCGTCGTGACCGGATTCGGAGAAAAACTATTTCGGTTTAACGCAAACGGAAGTCTCTTATATCAGGGCGACGAACTCGTCGGTTCGGAACTCATCGGCCAAAAGTTTACGAAGCGGGAATATTTTTGGTCTCGTCCCTCCGCCGTAGATTATGCGACGGTTCCATCAGGCGCCTCGAATCAAAGCGCGACTAACGCGTATCTCAAAAAGAGCGTCGAAGAACGAAGAGCATTCCTTCTTAAGGAACACCCGGATCAAAAAGTAGTTCCTGCGGATCTTCTATTCGCATCCGGTTCGGGCTTGGATCCACATATCAGCCCGGAAGCCGCGCGTTTTCAGATCCATCGAGTCGCAAACGCAAGAAAACTCAATGCGGAACAGATCTCCCGATTGAACGAAATCCTGGCTTCCTCGATCGAAAAACCTTCCTTAGGTTATATCGGAGAGAAACGGGTCAACGTGCTTCGATTGAACTTGAAATTGGATCAGGAGTTTGGAAGAATCAAAGAATGAACGATTGGTCGGAAACGCCTCGACTGGACCCGGACGAACTTCTTCGTAAGATCCACGCGGAAGAACAAAAGTCCGTTTCCGGAAAACTGAAAGTTTTTTTCGGGATGGTCGCAGGCGTGGGAAAAACCTACGCGATGTTAAACGCCGCTCGCTCTTTGAAAAAGGAAGGAGTGGACGTCGTCGTCGGGTATATCGAAACGCACGGACGTAAAGAAACGGAAGAACTTTTGGAAGGGTTGGAAATTCTTCCCCGGAAAAAAATCGAACACAGAGGAATCGTTTTCGAAGAGATGGATATCGACTCCATTCTCAAACGCAAACCCGAAGTGGTTCTGGTAGACGAGTTCGCGCACACCAATATCCCCGGAAGCAGGCACGTCAAACGGTATCAGGACGTGATCGAGATCCTGAATCACAGCATCAACGTATTCACGACTTTGAATGTTCAACATTTGGAAAGTCAAGTGGAAGCGGTCGAAAAAACGACTGCGGTAAAAATCAGAGAAACGATTCCGGATTCCGTTTTAGACATCGCCGATGAAATCGTATTGATCGATCTTTCGCCGGACGATCTGAGAAAACGTCTTCAAGAAGGGAAGGTTTACGTTCCCGAAAAAGCGAACGTGGCGGGAGATCATTTTTTTAAAAAGGAGAACCTATCCTTTCTCCGCGAGACGGCTCTCAATTATACGGCAAGGCACGTAAACACTTCTCCCGAATCCACGCGGTTTCGGGAAAGAATCCTCGTCGCGATAAGCGCCAGTCCGAATTCCTATTCGATTCTACGTTATGCGAAACGCCTCGCTTACGAAAGGAACGGAGAGCTGTTCGCGCTTTACAATCAAACGAGGGAAAATCTTTCCAAAGAAAGTTTGAGCCTGCTTGAAAAGAATCTGAGTTTTGCAAGGGAACTCGGTTGCGAAATTCTCCATTCCGCGGACGAGGATGCCGTAGACGCAATCCTAAGAATCGCGGAACAAAAAAATATCACGCGTGTCGTTTTGGGAAAACCTCCGATGTCTTGGTGGAAGAAATGGAATTCTCCGGCGTCGAAACTCGCGCGAACCACGGCGAACTTCGAGTTGTGTCTTGTTCCTTACGATCATACTTCCTTTTCGGGAGAAGAATCCTTATTCAATCGTTTTCTCAGAACATCTTCCAGCGGAAAACAATACGTAGCTTCTTTGGCGCTCATTTTTCTCGCGACTTGTCTCAGTCTTTTTTTGGAACCGATTACGGGTTATTGGACCATTTCTTTTTTATATCTCTTTTTCGTTTCGGGCATCGGCGCTTTCTTTTCCAAGGGTCCCACGATTCTCGCGGGCTTGTTATCGGGAATTTTTTGGGATTATCTTTTTATTCCGCCTAAGTACACGTTCTTTATAGAAAAACTCGAAGACGTGTTGATGTTCGGTTCGTTTCTTTTTATCTCGATCATCATCGGTAACGTGACGTCGCGATTGAGGCAAAAGGAAAAGGTTCTCGTAAACAGAGAACTTCGCTTAACAACTTTGTACGAGCTTTCCAAAGACTTAGGGCACGCGAGAGACATACGGCAGATCTCCGAAATCGGAGCGGAATATTTAAAACGGGTTTTTCAAACCCAAGTAACGATCCTGTTGGAAAATCAGGGAAACGTCGATTCCAACTCTTCGCGCACTGGAAATTTCTTTCCGGACGCAAAGGAAGCAGCGGTGGCAAACTGGACCTATAAGAATAAGGTTTCGGCGGGAAAATTCACCGATACGCTTTCCCTTTCCCTGGGAACGTATTTTCCTATGATCGCACCGGGCAAGGTGATCGGAGTGATCGGAATCGTTCTTCCTTCAAAACTCAATCTGGATCAGGAAAACCTCCTGCTTACGATGGGAAATCAGATCGCGCTCGCCTTGGAACGTGAATTGTTATCCGAAGAGACGCGGACCCGTTATCTCGCCAATCAATCGGAACGATTGTACACCATCATATTCAATTCCCTTTCTCACGAATTGAAAACACCCTTATCCGCGATTCGAGGAGCGGTCACCGCGTTATTGGAACCGGAAATCGATTCTTCTTCGGAAGCGCGCAAAGAATTGTTAAACGAAATCAACGAAAGCAGTATGATTCTGAATTTACTGCTTGGAAATCTGTTGGACATGAGCCGTTACGAATCCGGCTTTTTAAAGTTGAGAATGGATTGGCACGATCCGACGGACCTCGTTCATGTCGTGGTTCGCAGACTCAGACAAACCGTAAAGAACAGCCGCTGTGTGATTCACCTTCCGGAAAATCCGATTCCGATTTGGATGGACTTCACTCTTATGGAACAGGCTCTCTTCAACATCGTATTCAACGCGGTTCAAATTTCTCCTCCGGGCTCTCCGGTATCCATTCGTCTAATTTCCGAAAAGGAAAAAACGATCTATCTTGTCGAAGACGAAGGACCGGGGATTCCCGAGGAAGAACTTGAAAAAATATTCGAGAAATTTTATAGAAGTAAGAATCAATCGCACGTGGGAAGCGGCCTCGGACTTTCCATCAGTAAGTCCATCGTCGAAACGCACGGAGGAACTTTGATCGCTGAAAATCGGACCGAGGGAGGTGCCAGATTTTGTATCGAAATTCCCGTAAAACCCCTCTGATCTCATGAATCCGAAAATTCTCGTAGCGGACGACGACGATCGAATCCGCAAAATGATCCGAATCAGTCTGAACGCTTCGCATTACGACGTCCTCGAGTCCGCGACGATTCAAGAAACGATTCTCAAAGCCGCAAGCGAATCGCCGGACGTCATCCTACTCGATCTTCAATTTCCGGACGGAAACGGAATCACCGCACTCAAAGAAATCCGAACCTGGAGCGAAACTCCCGTGATCGTGTTGTCCGTTCTTTCGTCGGATTCGGAAAAGATTTCCCTGCTCGACGAAGGTGCAGACGACTATATTACAAAACCGTTTAGTATGGGGGAATTGCTCGCAAGAATTCGAGTCGCGCTCCGAAACAAAACGCAGGAAGCGGGTTCTCCTATTTTTATTTCGGGAAATTTATACGTGGATCTTGCGAATCGGATCGTTCAAGTTTCGCAGAACACGATCCATCTCACTCCGATCGAATATTCGTTTTTATCTTTTTTGATCCAACACGCGGGAAAGGTTCTGACCCAAGAGCAGATCATCCGTCACGTTTGGGGACCGTTTGCTAAGAACGAATCGGGACCGCTTCGGGTTCACGTCGCAAGTTTGCGGAAAAAAATCGAAGCCGATCCGTCCAATCCGGAACTTCTTCTGACGGAACCGGGCGTAGGTTATAGACTTTCGGTAAATCCTTGATCGAAACGCATCGATCCGGATTCAAAAGACATACTCCATTCTTCGCTTAATAATATCATTAAAGAGAAATCCCGACGCTCAAAAACAACTGAACGCCGATTCCCCGCGCGCGATCGTGTTCCTGTTCCTTGCCGTCCTTCCAAATTCTTTCCAAAATCGCCGGATCCGGTTTCTGATTGTAAAAGGAAATATCTTCGCGCTGCACATGCGCGGAATTATTCGCGAACAGAAGAACGTTAAAACCTCCGTTTAAAAATATCCCCGAAGAGAACACATAACGTATGCCCGCGCCCGGAGCCGCATACGCCCTCTTATTGGAAATCGAATACGTCCAACTCTTACCGTCCGCGCTTCCATCCGTATAAACCCAGAACTCGTTCTTGCGATCCCTTTGGAAATAAAATTCCTGACCGACTCCAAGACTCAGATAATACGGAATGGAAAACGGAAACCATTCGAACGCAATCGTATATTGGTTCAGCGTATATTCCTTATTTTGCAAGGAGAACGCGGCGGCACCCGGTTGATAACCGGTTCGGTCCAGATCGAAGTGATCCGCACGAAATCTTTGGTGCGCTAAAAGCGAAATGGAGAATCGTTCATTGAGATTATAACCGACTTGAAACCAGGAGAGTTCTTTGATGCCGAACCCTCCGATGTAAAAACGTTTTTCGTTTCTGCGTTCCCTCTGCGATCCTGCGATCGCGGACAATTCGGAATCATTCGGCTCGGCGCGCAAAGTCTCGGCCTGGACAAAAAGAATCTGGATACAAAGTAAGAACGCAAGTTTGCAAATCGGATGTTTGAATTTCATAAAGATCTGAGGAAGAATCTTTTTTCCCGGAGAAAGAGTAAATTGGAAAACGGGAGAATTGTATAATTATGATATTGAGTTTCAGTCTCATTTATATTGACTTTTTCACGGCCTTGCCTACCGTGGGAAAAAAAGAGGTCTCGGATGAAAGAAATTTTGGATTTGTCACCTAACATTGATTTGGTTCTTTCGCAATCGATTCCGGCTTTGGACGAACACATCGCCCGAAATCTTTTCTCTTTGAATGCGAAACACGAAACCGCACGGGAAATTCTTGCGGAGATCGACACGGAAGAATTCCTCCCTATTTTTTCCGAAACGGATCAAAACGATCGCCAATCCTCGGGAATGTCGCTTATCAATGCGCTCGCCGCAATTTCGGAAACCGGAAACTTCCACACGGAATATCAGCCGATTCTTTCCCTGGACACGGGAAAGGTTTTCGCATACGAAGCGTTGGCCCGTTTTTACATCGAAGGCGAGAGAATCTCTCCCGAATTCGCCTTTCAGGAACTTCACAACTGGCCCGATCTGTTTTTTGAATTCGAAAAGAATCTAAAACGATTTCAGGTCGCAAATAAGCCCCGAGGGAAGAAATTGTTTTTGAATATCGATCCGCACGTTTGCAAGGATCAATCACAAGCTTCTTATTGGACCGAATTTTTAAGCAAACAAAAGAATGTAGTCTGCGAAATCATCGAAAACACGGATTCGACCCGGATCGCGGATACGAGATTCTGCTTAAACTCATTCAAAGAAGCCGATATTCAGATCGCGCTCGACGACGTCGGCGGGAAACAGAATCTTTTCTGTTTCGATTTTTTGGAATATTCTAATTTTATCAAGTTCGACAAACGCTGGCTCACACTTTTTAAAACGAAGGAAGCCTATAAGAACATCGCCTGGGGACTTTTGGATTTTGCGAGAAAATCGAACATTCAGTGTATTCTCGAAGGAATCGAAACGCAAGAGGATCTTTTGATCGCCGCGGAAATGAGATTTCCTTTGGCGCAGGGATTTTTATTTCAATCCAGAAACATTTCGGTTTGAAGCCGGGCTAAACCGGCTTTTCCATTCTCCAGCAGTAGTGGATCTTTTCGTTTCTGAAATCATCGGGGACGGTCGTCTTGGTTATGTCTTTGATATTGTCCCAAAGGATCGAAGCTTCGGATAATTCGAATTTTCTAAAGTTCGTGGAAAAATACAAAACCGCTCCAGGCAAAGCGAAATCCTTATAAAGAATGTTTAATATTTCCACGTGATCCCGTTGTATGTCGAATACGTCGGTCATCTTTTTGCTGTTGGAGAACGTGGGGGGATCAACCACGATCAAATCGTATCGTTCCCGATCCGGTTCCTTTCTTTCGCTGCGGAGCCATTCCATCACGTCCGCCCGAAGGAGTTTGTGTTTGCTCAAGGAAAACCCGTTCAACTTCAAATTCTCCTCCGCCCAAGCAAGATAAGTGTTGGATAAATCCACGCTCAGACTTTTAAGCGCTCCGCCTGACGCGGCGTAGACGGTAAACGCTCCCGTATAAGAAAAAAGATTTAGAAACTTCTTTCCTTTCGATTCTTGGCGCACAAGATCCCGAGTGATTCTATGATCCAGAAAAAGTCCCGTGTCGAGGTAATCGGATAGGTTTACGAAAAAACGAAGTCCGTTCTCCCCTACTTCGAGGAGTTCCGCTTGTTCGGAATATTTTTCATATTGTTCCTTGCCCTTTTTCGGTTCTCTCTTTTTCCAATAAATGGATTCGTTTTCGAGACCGAGAGTTTCCGCGACTACCTTTCCGATCTCGACATTCTCCCTTTCCCTTTCCTCGTCCGAAATTTCGTAGCTGTTTTTATATGCGGAGATTTGGCAATACGGTCCGTAAAGATCGACGCTTACTGGAACCTGCGGTATGTCGCGATCATAGATGCGAAAACATTCTATGTTCCGTTTGCGCGCCCACTTTTTCCAATGTTTGGACATTCTCGAAAGCCGGTTTCGAAACATCACCATCGGACTTCCGGAATTATTAAACGAATTGGATTCCTCGGTTCGTTTTTCTGACATGAAACCAAGTTACCGGATCCTGGAGAAAAACCAATCAGAACAAAAATGAAATTCCGTAAAAGACTGGAAAAATTGCAGACGCCGACGATGATTGCAGGACGTTTTTTCCGTTTTCCGGATCGCGCACTGGAGTCGAATTCTTGAAATACACTTATCTCGAAAATCAAAAAGTAAAAATTTTTCTCAGCTATTCGGAGACGGATTCGAAAGACGTTATTCTTTTCGTTCACGGTTATCCGGACACTCATAAGACCTGGGAACCTCAAATCGATTCGTTGAAAGACAAATACCGGTTAGGCGCCGTCGATCTGAGAGGTTTCGGACGTTCCTCCAAACCTTTGGAACAATCCGAATACAACTATGCGGTCATTCTTCCCGATTTAGTGGAAGCGATCCGTTTTCTTTCCAAGGAAAAGAAGGTTCACTTGGTGGGCCACGATTGGGGCGCGGCTCTCGGATGGTTATTTATTAGCGATCCTGAATATTCAGGATATATCAGATCGTTTACCGCGATCTCGGGACCGCACCCTTGGCTCGCCGGAAAGCGGATGTTAGACGATATCTTCAGTTTCAACCTCTCCAACTGGAGAAAGGTTTTGGATCAGGGCTTCCGTTCCTGGTATATCTGGTTTTTTCAGATTCCGATTCTGCCTGAATTGATCTGGCAAAACTTCGGGGAACTGATCTACAAGCTGGTTATGGATCTCGGCGGAGTTCCCAAAAAGGATTCTCTCCGCAACATCAACCGCAACGACATTTACAGCGCGTCGATGGCGCCCATCAATCTTTTCCGCGAATTATTATTCGGTAAAACGGTGATCGCGGCTCCTTCCAACATCAAGGTTCCGGTGCAGCTCATCGTGCCTCAAAAGGATTTCGTTGTTCTTCCCGAAGTGTACGAAAACGCGTACGACTACGTGGACAAATTAGAGATTCATAAACTGGATTCCAATCACTGGGTTCATCGGGAACAACCGGAAATCGTAACGGAGATGATCCAGAAATTCGTTTCCAAACATTCCGCATAACAAAAAGAAGACGAATTCGCCTTGAACTTCGAAATCATTTCGCTTCTTTTAATGCCCTTTACGTACGCCTTCGTGGGTTGGGTCACGAATTGGGTCGCGCTGAAGATGACGTTTTATCCTTTGAAGTTTTTCGGAATTCCTCCGTATCTCGGCTGGCAGGGAATCATTCCGAGAAAAGCGGAGAAGATGGCGGGAAGAGCGGTGGATGTCGTCACTCGCTATCTCATCGACGTGGAAGAAATGTTCTGCAAGGTCGATCCCGCATTGATCCAGGAGAATCTTCGTCCCGAAATTCAAAAGACGATTTTGGAAACGATGAAGGAAGTCGCGGACGAATTCAATCCGCTTCTATGGAACCTGATCCCGGATCTAGTTAAGAATTCCATGATGAAGGAAATCGAAAGACAGGCGATGGAAACCATCCCCACCGTTTTTCAGGATCTCCGCAAAGATTCCAAACGGATCTTTGATATACGAGGATTAGTAATTCGTAATATGACCGGGGACAACGTTCATCTCACCGTGGAAATGTTTCAAAGAGTGGGGGCTAAAGAATTTCGGTTCATCGAGATTTCCGGTTTTTACTTCGGCTTCGTGTTGGGTTTGATTCAAATGGGAATCTGGCTCGTTTATCCGGCGCTTTGGACGCTTCCGGTACAGGGAATCATCGTAGGTTATCTTACCAATTGGCTTGCGCTTCTTTTGATCTTCAGACCGCTCGAACCGATTCGGCTCGGTCCTTTCAGCTTTCAAGGTTTGTTTATCAAACGTCAAAGGGAAGTTTCGGACGAATATTCCAAAATGCTCGCGACCAAAATCCTGAGTTCGGAAAAGATTCTCGAGGAATTGTTTTTCGGACGGGCTTCGGAAGAAGTCTTCAACCTCGTGGTTCACGCGATCGAACGACAGATGGACACGATGGCTTCCGTGATTCGTCCCACTCTTTCTCTTTCCTTTACTTCGAACAAATACAACGATACGAAAGAACGGGTGATACGAAAGATCATGAATAACCTCAAAAACTTTACGACTCATATCGAGGACTACGTGGAAAAAGCCATCGACTTGGAAAGCACCCTTTCCCAAAAGATGAAGGCCCTTCCCCCCGTCGATTTCGAGGATGTTTTACGAACCGTTTTTAAGGAAGACGAACTCCTTTTGATTCTTGTCGGGGCCGCGTTAGGCGCAATCGTCGGGTTGGGTCAGGCGTTTTTTATGGCGTTGTAGAATTTTCATTCGACCGAAAATTTTGTCGTAATTCCTACGATCCGCCGTAATACAGAGGGCGCCCCACCCTGAATTGGGTGGAGGAGGAGAGGCGGATCAACTCAACACCTAGCTTCCTATGGGGCGCTCGGTGGGAAAGAAATCACGGCGCAAATCTCCATTATCAGAAAAACATAATTCTTGCAACCATTCATTGTCCTTTAGTTTGTCGGAACAATTAAGAATAACTTCTTTACAAATTCAGGATCGCAGCTCGAAGCGAATCACAATCTACCGGAAGCCGTATAATATTTTTGATAATAAGCTTCTTCTAAAGAATTGATCGTAACTCCGCGTTTTACCGACGCGTGGACGAACTTCTTGTCTTTGAGATAAACTCCCACGTGACTGATCCTATCCCCGTAAATCGTAAAAAAGACAAGATCTCCTTCCTTCAATTCTTCTTTGGAAATCGGATTCGTCTTGGGATACATCGTGTAGCTCGGTCCGCTGAGGGGGGAGCTATAGACTCGGGAAAGAATCTTGCTCGTAAAACTGGAACAATCGATTCCGTTTTCGTCCGTTCCGAAATCCTTATAAGGAGTTCCTAACCAACGATACACTTCTTGATACAGCGCAAAATTATTTTCGGAATCGATCGCAATCCCGTGCGCGTGTTTGAAAAAAGTTTTGAGTTCGGCTTCGTTTAGTTCTTTCTTTTCTCCGTGCAATACGGCGTAAAACAACAAACCGAGACAGAGAGAAAAGAACGGAATCAAACGGAAAGAAAACATTCTTTCTTTAGACGGTTTAAAAATTCACTCCGCCGTAGACGACCAGCTCTAAAAATCCGAAATTCTGACTCGCTCTGTCTTTGGAACGTCCCGTGGTCAATATGTTCGGAAGATCGATATAACCGCCTTTGGCTCCGAACTCGAAGAACACGGATTTATAAAGATCCGTTCTTCCCGCGACGTAACCGGAAACTCCGTACCCGGATGCGTGAAAATGGTTATTCTTCCCTTCGCCGAACAGACGGATATCGCTTCGGCAAATGACCGGACCTCCGCCCACGGAAGAAACGAAACTGATCGCATGTTCTCCGTTAGACGAAACCCAAAGAGGCTGTATCATCCCCACATCCATATAAAGAAAGTTTAATCCGTCCGTATGTTCGAACTTTAGAAAATCGGGAGTGATGTTGATCGTTTCTCCGTTGTGATATCCTTCCAGCCTCTTATATGCGTCCGGAAACAGATACAGGTAAACGGAAGAATCGGACGAAGTTCCGAGATGCGCCCTTTGAATCGCAAGCGGATCGATATAACCGTAGATGTTGGCCGCTTGTCCGCGGCTCATCACATACTTCATGTGATCCTGGCCGAAGGCGATATAAAACTTATCCGTAAAATAATACGTCAGGCGAAAGTTGTATTGGGGAATTTCCCAAAGACTCGGATTCAAATAAACGGAAGGGTTGAATCTTTCGGGTTTATCCTTTGCGACAACGTCCTTCAAAGTGAAGTTATAACCCGGACCGTGAAAGGAAATATCGCTCTGCGTATACGAATCGCGGTTGTAACCCCACTGAAAACTCCAAGTTCCTTTACGCTGATCGACTCTTCGTTTGGCTTCCGCCTTATTCGCCTCGCTCTCAGGATCCACCGGAACCGGTTCCGTTTTCGGAATCACGTTCGTTTGCGCAAAGGGAACGATTTCCTGCAAATCTACGTCTTTCGACTTGGTTTCGGCAAAGATAGGAAGAGGAGAAATACAAAAGATAAGAATAGAAACTGCGTGTTTGAGTGAAATCCGTAGATCTCGAATGGAATTCGGGTTCATGCGATCAGAATTGAAATATATTTCCAAGCTAGTATATCAAAATACTAAGATTGGGACGGGGCGGTTGGTGGCTATTTTTTTTCGGTGTTTTTTCAACGTCGGGCGATTCGAATCCTTTTGAACCCGAATCGTTAGACGCTCTTGGAAACCGATTTAACCGGAATGTAAAATTACGAAGTCTCGGATCTTATCGCTTACAAGTATCGGATGTTCTTTTTGAATCCAATGATTTGAATCCACGGAAAACAGTTCCAAAGAATCGCATACGTTCTTAAGGGAATCGTAACACTCCGGACTGATCGCCATATCCCGAAGCGGAATCAAAACGCGTGCGGGAACCGATATGCGTTTCGGAGTCGGATATTTTTTCCCCCGAATCAATTCTCGATACAAATTCATCGGATAAACCGCGCTCTTTACGATTTCTTCCTTGGTGAAATTCCGCATCGGATCGTTCTTCGGAATTTCCGCGGCAAACATAAGATAATTCCAAATCGGTTTTGCCAAATGTCGCATTAAAAAACCGGGAAGCCAAGGGATTTGAAAAAATACGATATACCAGGATTTGACCGATTGTTTCAGAGACAACCAGACCTTTTTCGGATTGAAACTGAAGAAATAACGAAACATTAGATTTCGCGCGAGAATCGGATGAGGACCGCCCATCGCCGTATACGAACGAATCGATTTAGAGTATTCCGAATCTCCCACGAAAGCCCAAGAGAGAAGCGCTCCCCAATCGTGAGCGACGAGATGAACCGGCTTCCCGTTTCCTAAAAACCGAATGACCGCTTCGAAATCCTTAAAGATTTCGCGGGCATTGTACGCCTTTTGTCGGGAAGGTTTACTCGAATTTCCCGCACCTCTCAAATCGAACGCGCCTACGTTGAATTCTTCTCCGAGAGAATTCAACTGCAGATCCCAAGTGGAATGTTCGTCCGGATAACCGTGAACGAAAAGAATCGTCTCGCGATCCGGCCGTTCCTTTGCAGTCGCGTTGTATTTCAGAAAGAGATTCAAAGTTCCGTTCGAAACGAATGTCGTTTTAAACCGAAGCGCCGTTCGCGATTTTACGGACGCGTCCGACTTGGAAGGATGCAGAGCAATCATCGTTTTTCTCCCGTGAGCTGCGGACCGCCTTTGCCGATCGGACAAAAAACGATCCATGTCGCTTAACAAAATTCGTTTTTAGAACCGGTCGCTCAAACTCGTAACCTTGTGCACGATGTTCGGAGTCATTCGGTTGAAAAAGCTGATCGTTTTGGATTTGATTCCCGGAAATACGTGGAGTTTTCTTTTTTCCATTCCTTTTACGATCGCCTTTACGACATCCGCCGGACTGTCCACGATCGATTTCGGAACGTCCTGTTGTTTTCCGAATTGTTGCGACTTCAAGATTCCGGTGTCCGCAAAGAACGGATACACGTTCGTAACGGCGACTCCTTTCTTTCGGAGATCCGCATCCATCGCTTCGCCCATCGCCCTGATTCCGAATTTGGAAATCGAATAGTAGATCAATTCTCCGGGCGCGACTTGACCCGCAACGGAAGAAAGGTTTACGATCTGTCCTTGTTTTCTTTCGAGCATCGCGGGAACGAACAAACGGCTCAGATGAATCGGCGCGTATAAATTCACGTCGAGAATCAGATTCCAATTCTTATCGGGAACGTCCAAAAGCCCGCCCTTGAACGCAAGACCCGCGTTGTTGATCAGCACGTCCACTCCTCTCGGAGACAACTTTAGAGTATTCTGATATACGTCCTTACAACCTTCCTGCGTTTGAAGATCTCCTGAAAAACTTCCGAGAATCTTTCCCACGCTTTTGGGATGAAATCCGTTCTTTCCGTTTTCAAGCCATCTGCGGTGCAGATAAAAATCCGCGTCCGTGCCGGGAGCTTTGAGATCGGTAAGAATCACGTTCGCACCTTTCTCCAAAAGTTGTTTGGTCAATTCCCTTCCGAAACCTCCGTTGGCTCCGGTAATCAGCATCGTTTTATCTTTCAATCGGCTCATATCGCTTCTCTGTATTGGTGTTCTTGTGATGAAAAAATTTCTTTCGCTAAGTAGAGATTGTCCTCTTCATCTGGATGAAAGGAGAATCGAAAGTATTTCAACGCCGCCTTGATCGTCAAAGGCAAAACCCTTTCCTTCGTAAAGAGAAGTTGAAAGAGTTCTTTTTGGGTTTTGAATTTGAAAAGAATTCCGTCCTGCCAAAGAAACATCAAAACCGCGACGAAGGTAAACGCGAAAAAGATCGAAGACGCGATTCCCATTCCGATCACTCGGATCCAGTAACTTTGCGTAATCGCTTTCAAAACGTCGAATGCGGCGGATTTGTGTTCCAGTTCTTCCGCGGCGTGCCATTCAAACAATCGCCTCATTTCCGGATGAGCCGGTTTCAAAAGGCCGCTGCGCAATCCGAGATCCGCGACGAGAGACGTATAATGTTCGAGTCCTGCGACCGCCGCCAAATTCATCTTTTTGGAAAAAAGTTTTTCCAAAAGACCGAACGCGAACCAAACCACGAAGTTCATAAAACCTTCGAACTTGTATCCCTGGTTTTTCAGATTCTGCCAGAACTTTTTGTGTTCGCCCGCGTGCTGCGCTTCTTGTCCCACGAAGGCGATCGCGTTTCGTTTTACCCTTCCTTCTTCGAGTTCCGGAACGTATTTCTGAATCGTTCGGATAAAATATTTTTCCCCTTCCGGAAACAAAATGGTCCACGCATTCAACACGTGCGTCAACGAAGCGTTGTCCCCGCACCAGTGTTTCGGCACGGTATCGGAGAATTGAAATTTCGGTTTTCGAACCGGATAATCCGGTTTTTCGATGTTGTCTCTGTTCTTGTTCTTTTCCTTCATAACTTCTTCAATCCCGTTCGGTGCATTCGCTATTTCGAATCTATTTTTCGTTCCGATCCTACGGCTTTAAACTATATCAAATAATTTGAATATTCTTTCCTTCCAACAACGATCGGCGGAGTTTACGCCGCTCCCACCCGAACCTTTTTGGACGGATTCGATGTTTTCGTTTTAGAAGATGCGGTTTTTGTCCGTGCGGCCGATTTCGCCTTACCGTTTGCGCGTTTTGCCGTCTCGGAAATTTTCGACTGCTTTGCCGCTTTCATCGGTTCGTTCTTCTTATTTCCTGCGAGCAACGGAACCTTGGACTTTGACTTAGAAGTTCCTTCTTCCCAAAAGCGAACGTGCGGAAGATCCTCGTCCAACCAATACGCATCGCTATCGCTCACGACCAAAATCTCTTCCCACTTCACTCCGAAACTTTCTTCTGCGTCCGCACCGGAATAGATTTTTCCGATATGAGGTTCCACGGCCCAAAGTCCTGCGTCCACGCGGGACTTGGTGAATTCTCCCCAAAGCGGAGAAGCGTTCGAGGAAGGTGCGACGAATCCTTTTACGATTTGAGGAACGAGATATAAAAAGGTCTGCGGAGGAAATCCGAGAACTCTTCCTGCGGGAACGCTCCAACCGGGAACCTTTCCCACCTTATGACCGAGAACTCCGTTTGGATATACGGTATGACAGTTTTGATAGCCGAGTTCGGAAATGAGTTCGTTGCAGGCGCGGTAGATTTCCCCCATCGACTTTTCCGCGCGGACGGATTCCAAAATCAAGGAGCGGAATTCTTTGAGATCGCTTCGTCCCTGTTCGACCGCGGGATTTTTTCCGAAAGAAAAAGAATAACCCACGTCGGCGGTCACACCTTTCACGTTAGGCGCAACATCGAGGATCACCGCCATTCCTTCTTTCAGTTTTCGGTTGGAAGGTTGAAAGGAGAATCCGAAGTGCGGCAGAATTCCTTCTCCGCCTCCGATCCGTTTGAACGTAAGAGGTCTGCGAAATCCGCGAAAGCAGGTTCTATCTCCGAACCAAGCGAATCCGTAGTGAAAGAAATTTTTCCCGCCCCGTTCTTGGATATAGGAATCGATGAGAGAAGCCGCGGTCTTTTCGGTCATACCGACCACGAGCCGTTCGCGCACCCACTCGACGGCATCGTATGCAAGTTTCTGCACGTGTTTGAAATCTTCCAGATCCGATGAAGAATAATATTCTCGAGACATTCTCCCTTTCCTCCCAAACTTCTTGCGGTTTGTTGGAAGGAATTGTAACGCATGTTACACAAGGCATCGTCCGATCTTATGATTTCCGACCGATTTTTAGGTTTTTTTTCTCCATTCGGCGGGAGTCATCCCCGCGATTTTTAAAAATTGCGCGTTGAACGTGGACTTCGTATTAAATCCGACTTCGAATCCGATGGAAAGAATCGTCTTTTCCGGTTCTTCCAATAGAATCTTTTTGGCCTCTTCGACCCGATAGCCGTTGATGAATTCGTTGAAATTCTTCCCATACGTTTCGTTGAGAATTCTGGAAAGCTGATGCGGCGTGATGAGAAGTTTTTCCGCGAGATCCTGCATCCGAATTTCTTCGTCCCGATACGATCGTTCCTCTTCCATGAGTTCGGTAAGCCGAGATTTGATCGCGTCGAGATTGATTCCTCCCAACTGCGTTTTCTCATACCGCTTTTGTTGAAACTCGGATTTTAAGGATATGAAGAAGTTCGGATAACGCGCGGTGAACACGAACACGAGCCCGTTCCCCAGAGTCATCAATACGGAAGCGAACGCGAAAAGACTCGGAACGTTCAGATAAAATCCGATTCCCGAAAGCTGAATCGCGGAAATCGTCACGAGAAGAATGGAAGAAGCGAGCCTGGAAAGATGAATGTCGATTTCTCGAAACGCCTTCCAAAACAGATATACCGAATAAACGCAATACACCGTTAGGTGAAGATATCCGATTCCGATCAATAGAGAAATCGGATTGGTTCCCCGGTTGACGAACGCGTCCTGAATGAGCTGCGACTTGGATTCGAACGGAACGCCAAAGAAAACCGCTTCTCCCGCAAGGGCGACGTACGCGGGGAAAAAATGTCTCTTGAGTGGAATTCTTTTTTCCAAGGCGAACTGCAACATTCTCCCCACGACGAGAAGAAGCGCGGGGCCCATCGCGAGCAGAGAGGAAAAAAAGAAAATCCAAAGATAGGTGTGCGAAGCCGTTCCCGGAATCTGCACCAATCCGATCCGGGATTCGGAGGAAGCCATGATGAGCGCGAGAAGAAACATCCCCGTAAAGTCTTCTCCCTTTTTCCGTTTTGCGAGTTCGGTGAAAAAGAGAAGAATACAATACCCCGGTCCGAGCTGAATGATAAAGTGGAGGCCGAGCCACAATAGATCCGGTGTGTTCGAGACGTTCATGGAAACTGGGAGAAGGAAAGCCGACCCGGAAGTTTTGTCCAGAAGAAACGGGAAAAATCGACGCGGGCAAAATTAGAAGTATTGACGCGTACCATTCTCTGAGGTTCCTTATCGGTATGAGTGAATTCATTGAAATCAAAGTTGGTGAGAAATCCTACCAGTTTCCGTTGATCTCCGGAACCGACGGAAAAAAGGGCATCGATATCCGTGAGCTTCATCAAAAGACCGGACTCATTTCCTACGATCCCGGCTTTTTTAATACCGCATACGCAGTCAGCCGCATCTCCAGAAGAGACCCGGATTCGGGAGAACTTCACTACCGCGGTTACGACGTCGCCGATCTCGTGCAACATTCCACGTTCGTCGAGACCAGTTATCTTCTGATCTACGGGAAACTTCCCACCGAACAACAGCTCAAAGATTTCTCTCTTAAACTTTCCAAACATTCTTTGATTCACGAAGACATGATCAACCTCTTCGACGGATTTCCGGGTAAAGGACATCCTCTCGCGGTGCTTTCGGTGATGGTCACTTCCCTTTCCAGTTATTATCCGGAAGAATACGAGGAATCCTTGGACAAAGGGATCGATCATTCCGCAAGACTTCTCGCAAAGATCAGAACGATCGCTGCGTTCAGTTATAAAAAGATCGTGGGCGAACCATTCATATATCCGCTTGATAAACATCCGTATTGTACGAACTTTTTATACATGTTGTTTTCAGTTCCAGCAAAGGATTACGTTCCTTCGGAAGACATCGATCGAATTCTGAATCAGCTTTGGATTTTATATGCGGATCACGAACAAAACGTTTCCAACACCACGGTTCAGGTCATCGGTTCCACTCAGGCGAACCTGTTCGCTTCCATCTCCTCGGCGATCAACGCGCTCTGGGGTTCGAGAGAAGGCGGTCGTCAGGTTGCGGCGGTCGGTCTGATCGAAGACATCATCAAATCCAGAAAAACCGTTCCCGAGTATTTCGAAAAATTCAAGGGAGATTCGGAAAGACTCTTTTCCAACGGTTTCGGCCACAAGGCGTATGACGCAAAGAGCAAAAGAGCGATCATCGCGAGCAAACTCTTCCACGACTTCTACAAGAAGCATCCGGTAAACCCGATCGCCGAAGTCGCGCTCAAGATCGACGAATACATGCAAAATGATGAATATTATATCAACCAGAAGTTGTATCCGAACCTGGAGTTCTACAGCGCGGTGATTTTCAATTCTTTGGGAATTCCGAAAGAACTCTTCACGGCGATGCAGGTCATCGGAAAACTTCCGGGCTGGCTTGCACACTGGAGAGAACAACGAGTTTCCGGTAACTACAGCAAGGCTCGTCCGAAACAAGTCTACACCGGAGAAATCGGAAGAAAATACATTCCTCTTTCGGAAAGATAACGATGCAAAACCCGAGATGGAAAGATTGGCTCGCACAAGCGGAACGCGATTTGGAGTGGGCTAAAGCGTCTTTGCACTCGGGTTTTTTTGCGCAAACTTGTTTTGTCTGTCAGCAAGTGGGAGAAAAAGCCCTCAAAGCACTCGCTTATTTCCGAGGCGCAGATTTGGTAAAATCGCATTCCGTTAAAACCATCGCAAAAGAATTGGGAGAAAACGGAGAGATCGAATCCATCGGTCAAAAATTAGATTTATATTATATACCGACTCGATATCCGGACGCTTTTATGGAAGGCGCTCCGTTCGAATACTTTGAAGAATCGCAAGCCAAAGAAGCCGTCGAGTTTGCGGAAAAACTGATCTATCTCGTGCGAGGAAACCTCTCGTGAGCGTGATCGTTTTTCCAAAGCGAAAACCGTTGGGCGGAATGAGCCGGGAAGAATTGATCGAAAAGATTTGCAACACCGTTCGTGAAAAATCTTCACAGGCTTTTCTTTTCGGGAGCGTAGCCAGAAGATCGGAAAACGCTTATAGCGATGTGGATTTGATTTTGATTGCAGAAACACAAATCCCATTTTTGAAAAGACCGGAATCTTTTCCGGAACTTCTTTCCCTTCCGATTGAATGGAATCTATTCGTTTATACTCCGAAAGAATGGGAAAAGATCCGAGAACAAAGCGAATATCCCGGCTTTTGGAAATCCGTCTTTTCCGATATGATTCGCATTCTTTAAATCACTCTTTCTCGCTTTTACGACCGAATGACTTCGAATATCCTGCCTAAGATTACGAGCCGAAACGACCGGTTTTAAAATCTGATTTTGTTAAGCGACATGCGATACTTTTTCATTCTCCTCACTCCGTAAGCTTCCCGAGTAGCCCCTTCCTTCAAGACGGTTCGTTTCCGATCCGGTATCCTAAAATCCTACTTTAGAATACGAGGAAAAACATGAATTGGAAGATGCCCGCCGCTTTTAAAAAAGCATACATTCAGGAAATTGAATCTTATCGATCCCATCTCAGGGCCGGACGCAACGCGGAAGCCTGGAGGTTTTTAGAACGGGCTCATTTGATCGGACAATATTATCCGGCTCCGCATACGGGTTCTCACGGGAGAATGCTGCTGTTTGCGGTTCGTCAAAGGGACGGGAAGGAATTTTTGGGTCAGCTTTTGCGGTTTGCAGGCGGTTGGTTGGGTTCTTTATTCAATCGGATTCCCGTCGGAAATCCGGGCGGTTCCAACGTTCCGATTTTCGCATCCTTTCCGATTCCGGAAGATTTGCGGGAACTCCTTGCGGATGCGGATTCTTCCGGTAAAGGTTTGTCAGGACTAAGAAAGAAGCGTGTGGGAACTCATACGAATTGAACGGCGGACATCGTTGGAGTTCCTACATATGACAGGCAAAACGGAAAGATCGCCGAGAAGACGGAAGGAGTTCCTACATTTCTCCTTCGGAATTTTCGGAAAAACGGGAAACACAGGGGAGTTCCTACTTGCAATCGCCGGTGATTCACATTGCCCAAAAACGGTCAGCCGACGTGTACAAAAAAAGACCGGCTAATCGCGTAAGCAACCGCCGGCTGAATAGGTTTCAATTCTGTAAGTCCAGTTAATTAGACCGGTTCTTATCGGTCAACGCCTTCAAGAAAGTTACGATCGACTTTGTATCGGAATCCGAAAGATTCTTTCCGAGCTGGAGATGCGCCATTTTTTTCACGGCTTCTTCCAGGGTTGCGACCTTACCGTCGTGGAAATACGGCCCGGTAATCGCTACGTTCCGCAAAGATTGAACCTTGAAAACGAAAGCGTCCGCGGAATTCTTCGTAACGTTTTGACGGCCTTTATCCACGGTATTTTCATACGGATTGACCTGACCGAGTTTACGGAAGGAGTTCCCACCCAAAAGAGGACCGATATGACAAGCGGTGCAACCGGTAGCTAAGAATTTTTCCAGACCTTCCTGTTCTTCCGCGGAAAGGGCCTTGTGATCCCCGTTTTGGAAATCGTCGAAACGATCGTTTGTTTTGAAGGTTCTTTCAAACGCGGCAATCGCGCCCGCCAGATTATCGTAAGTAATCGGATTTGCATCCTTAGGATACGCTTTTGCAAAAAGCTCTTTGTATTCCGGGATTGCGGAGATTTTCTTTTCCACTTCCGCAGCGGACGGCATCGCCATTTCGACGGGATTCAAGATCGGGCCTTTCGCCTGTTCTTTCAGATTGGCCGCTCTTCCGTCCCAGAATTGCGCGATATGGAAACCCGCATTCAAGACGGTGGGAGAATTACGATCGCCATTCTTCCCAAACGCTCCGGGAGAAGTAGGAAGATTGTCCACTCCACCCGCTTTCCCGACAACGTTGTGACAGGAATTACAAGCCTGCGTGTCGTTGGCAGAGAGTCTTTTTTCAAAGTATAACTTTTCACCGAGCTGAACCAATTCGGGAGTATCGGCTTCTCCCCCGGGCATTTTGTCGGGAATGGTTCCAAAGATTTTCTTGGAATCATCGATCAACTTTTTTGTCTTTTCGGAAGGCCCGCAAGACACCATAACGATCCCCAAGAGCGCTACGAATAGAACTCCGGCTGTAGATTGTTTCATACCAGTTCCTCTCTCTATTGTGTTTACGATTCTAATTTTAGAATGATTCTAAAATTGAATTCTATTTAGAATCATTCTAAAAGACAATTCTTTTTCAAACCTTCTTTCGTTTTTTCCGTTCGATTTGAAAGACCAAACCTTGTGCGTTGATCCTGGAATCGAAGCTGAGTAACATCTCCTCCTTTTCTCCCAACGCGATTCCTTGCGTGGAAATTTCCCGTTCCAAATAGGCCCGAACCCTTCCGGTGCAGAATTCCAAAAGCGGTTCCCCTTCCAATCCCGAGCGTTCTCCGGAGGAAAGAATGTTCTGCATCGCGTGCAAACCCTGTTTCATCTGACGCGCGCCCAATTCGAGATCCTTCCAAACTCCGAAGTGCGTCAAATACGCCTTGTCCGCGCCGGTCGCGAGAATCGTGTCCACCGTATTCATCGCTTCTTCCGAATCGAAATCGGTGGGAGTCGTCGAAGGATAAAGAACCGGATTTTTTCCGGAAGCAAAATCCCGATAACCGAGTCCGAAAGAATCTCCGGTGAAAATTCCGTTACTCAGGGAATCGTATATGCAAAAATGATGATTTGCGTGTCCTCTTGTATAATAAAATTTGAATATTCTTCTTCCCCACCGGATTTCCTCTCCGTCGGCCGGGCTTTTGACCCGCGCTTCGGGTACGGGAAGAATTTCTCCGTATAACTTTTTAAAGTTCTCTTCTCCGTAAACTTGGATCGAACTTTGAACGAGCCTCGTCGGATTGATGAGATGAACCGCGGCTTTCGGGTGCGCGAGAATGGTGGCGTTCGGACAATGTTTTGCGAGTAGTCCGGTTCCGCCCGCGTGATCAAGATGAACGTGCGTTACGATGATGTATTTCACGTCCTCGGGTTTAAGAGCGGCTTGTTTCAATTCTTCCAGAAGAATGGGAACGGCTTTGTTCGTGTTGTTTTCGACGAAAGCGGCTTCCTTGCCTTCCACGACTAAATACGCGCAAGCGACTCCCGGAGAAATATAATCGCAGTCGATCGTAAATAAACCGGGAAAGACTTCCTTCTCAAAAGGCGGCATAAGAATTTTCCTCTTTCCAAAGTCGAATTGAAGCGAAATCGTCCAAGAAATTGCGCGGTGGCAAAATCAGGCAAAGTTTAAACTACAATATATCCACAGTCAAGTAAGTCAGGTCGTCCGGGATCTTAGAAGAGGAAAAAGATTTCACCGTGGAAAGAATTTCTTCGTTCAAATTCCGGGGATTTCGGGAGAAATTATTCTTTAAAACTTCCAAAAGTCTGCGCTCTCCGAAAATTTCCCTCTGCGGACTCAAAGCCTCCGTAACCCCGTCCGTATAAAAGAAGAATCGATCCCCCGTTTTCAACGCGATCGTGTAGGTTTCGGGTTCGATCGTTTTCATCATCCCGAGAATCATTCCTCTTCCTTTTAAAAACTCCGGCTCGGCCGGTTCTTCCCGGATCAAAACGGGAGGAGGATGACCCGCGATCGAATACCGGAACTCGTCCCGTTCAAGATCGTACAAACATACGAGAGCGGAGATGAAATTTTTTTCCAAAACCTGAAACATCCGGTTGTTGAGTTCGGAAAGAATCTTGGAAGGTTCGTCCAGTTTTCTGCTGAGTTCCAAAAACGAAACCTTGAGCATAGAAGAAACCAAAGCCGACGCGACCCCGTGTCCGAGAACGTCGCAAAGAATGAACATTACCTTTTTCTCATTGAGAATATGATAATCCAAGAAGTCGCCGCCCACCTGATCGACCGGAATATAAACCGAATTCACGGAAAGACGATGAATCCTTCCGTCGAGCTGCGGAATCAAACGCGTCTGAAGATTAGCGGCCATTTCCAATTCCTCGTGGAGAATCCGATTCTGCCGTCTGAGTTCGGCGGTTCTTTGTTCCACCTTTCCTTCGAGATTGGCGTTGAGTTTTTTGAGTTCCGTGTGCGCCCTCGCATTCTGATACGAAATACTCACCGCCCCCGAAATCAAAAGGGCGAAAAATCCGTACTGCGATAAGAACATATTCTTACCCGTAAGATTGTCGAGAACGACGTCGATGATCGCAAAGATCGCGAGAAGTCCGACCCCGCCCACCATAATCAAGGCTTCCATCACCTTCTTTCTCAGTTCCTCGTAAAACATAGGAATCAGAAGAACGGCCATGAACACTAAAATCCCTTCCCAAGCGTAAACGAGAAGAACCCTTTGTGTTCCGTCGAGTTCGAACAAATGCAGCGCACCGATCACAAGACTGGACTTCATCACGATCTTGGCAGCGGTCCCGGTCTTTTTACGGAACAACGCATACAAAAAATATAATATACAAGCCGGAAAAACGCTCTGCGAAGAAAAGAAGGATCTCGTCAAAAGCCCGAAGGGAACTTCGGCGTAGTGCATCTTGTGCAGAAGAGGAATTCTCCAGAAGACGAACAGAAACGCGGACAAGGAAAGAAAGATGCTCGCTCTCGAATGTCTGTTCAACGAATACGAAATCGATTGCTGCAAAAAGACTCCGAGAAACAAAACGATCAACACGAGCTGGAGCGCGTCTTCCTGAATCAACGCGTCCTTGAGTTCGTCAAAGTCGCCTAACTTGGGTATGCTGCGGAAGATCCCGCAGTGAAATCCGAGTTCCCTGCATTCGATCTCGACTCGGATCGTATTCGATTTTCCTTTTTCGATCCATTCCAAAGGAATCTTATACAAACGGCTTCGAAACCAAGCGGCGGAATACGAATCGATTTCTCCCGTCTTTCCGATCAGCTTATCGTTGAAGTAAACCTTGTCCGCGGATTGAATCCGATCCAAAAAAATTCCCTGAGAACCCGTGGGAGACGTTAGCGGATATTCCACTCGAACTCGGTAAACTCCTTTGATCGGAATCTCGAAACCTTGGCTCGTCAAACCGACTCCGGGAAGAATCATCTGAAAATTCTCCCTTCCTTCGTGCTTGTATTCCCATCCTTCGTTGAGGGGTTGTACTTTTTCAGGATCGATCGGGTTCGAATATAGATCCGAAGCGATCAGACATAATAGGAAATATCCGAAGAGAATCGGTTTCATAGGGAAGGAGGCATCAACCTATTCCCGCGTGGATGGATGTAAAGTGAAATTTAGATCGAAGGAATCAAATCAAGCGCGTCGTTCGGAATCTCTCTCACCGCTTTCGACAAAAGATCGTTCGTGTAATTCGAATACATATTCTCGGTGAGAATTCTCCGGAAACTGCGCGCTCCTTTTTCACCGTGAAACAAACCGAGCATGTGACGAAGCGCGTGATGCGGCTTTCCGCCCTGTTTCCCTTCGAGTATCACTTCTTCGATGTATTCCTGCATGCGTTCAACGACTTCTCTTCTACTCAAGGAAGGCGTGTCGTCTCCGTAAAACAAGGAATCGACTTCGGAAAAAAGATATGGAGTTTCATACGCCGCGCGTCCGATCATCACGCCGTCATTCCATTGAAGCCGTTCTTTCATTTCGGAAAGCGTTCGGATTCCTCCGTTGATCTCGATCAAAAGATCGGGGAATTCTTTTTTTAAGGTTTCAACATCCGCATAACGCAGAGGAGGAACTTGACGGTTTTGCGCGGGAGAAAGTCCGCCTAAGATCGCGATTCTCGCGTGAACGATAAATCGCCTTACGCCCGCTTGGCGGACACAATCGATAAATCGGACCAAATCCTCGTAGGATTCTTTGCCGGGAATTCCGATTCTGCATTTCACCGTTACCGGAATCGATGTAGCCGCGTCCATCGCGGATACGAGTTCCGCGACCCGTTCGGGAGTTTCCATCAAACACGCGCCGAAGTTTCCTTCCCGAACCCGATCGCTCGGACAACCCACGTTCAGATTGATTTCGGAATACCCGTAGTCTTCGCAAATCTTAGAAGATTCTGCGAGAGCGTTCGCATCGTCGCCGCCCAACTGAACCGCAAGAGGAAGTTCTTCCGCGCTGTACGACAAAAAACGATTCCGATCTCCGCGCAGGATCGCACCTGTGTGAATCATCTCCGTATAAAGAAACGTATGTCTGGATATCAGCCTTAAGAAATATCGAAAATGACGATCCGTCCAATCCATCATCGGCGCCAAGGAAACGGGGTAAGGCTTTGGAATTTTAGAATTCGGAACGATCATGGAAGGGCTCACTACCAGAATTTTTTTGCAAGCCCCTTCGGTCAAGGAACCTCCTCCGCATTTACGGCTTGGAAATCGGAAAGAATCGGAAAAGAATGTCCTGACCGATGGACTTTCTCCGCTCGAAACACAAACCAATCCTATGCAAACGATGGATTTTTCTTTTGCTCGCCGGATTCTGTCTCGGATTTCTTTCTTCCTGCAAAACCTTAGAATCCTTTTTCGAAACGATCATTTTGACCGGAGGCGTGGATTCCACCCAATTGAATTTTTTCGCGAAATACAATCCCTTGGAAGAATGGGTTCGTTCCAACGGAGGACTTAAGGTTCCGGAACGGGACGTCCGTCCCGTAAATCACGATCCTCCGAAATCGGTTCCATTTTACACGATCGGTTCCATCCCGAGAAGACTTCCCGGCGCGCCCTATTCCGGTTATTTAGCCATCTTCAATTATTTCGCATACGGTTTTACTGTGACGTCCCCGAGAACGTTCCGAGGAGATCTTTTGAACTTTCCGGACGACGGAAGAATTTCCTCCAATTTGGTGGAACAGACGTTTTTCGGATTGTATCCGCTTCCCGATCCGTTCGGGAGAAAGGCGGAATATCTCTATATGGATTACCAGGCTTACGCGACCTTTTATCTCGGTTTTATAGCTTCGCAAAATTGGAACTTCGGAATCGGAGTCAACCTCGGCTACAGCGTTTACGATTTCGACATATTAGAAAAAGGTTATAGAGTTTCGACGGCGAGAAATCAAACGAGGGCCATCGCCGGGTTCAAATTGTTATACGAATACAACATCGGCCGTTTTTTCGAAGATACGATCTTCTATAACGTCTATCTGTATTTGGAAGCGTCGACCATCGGAAACATCGCGAACAACGATCGGGACTCGTTCAATATAGGGAACTTCGGGAAGACCCCGATCACGCAAACCGTGCCCGCTTCCAATGCGGAAGGGTATCACGATCTTTATCTGACCATGTCCACGCTTCGGATCGGAGTCCGCAAAGAAATCCAGTTATCCAGACCGGCTATGGACGATTTGCTTCGTAAAGACAGAGAACCTCCCAAAGAATCCGCTCCTCCGAAAGAAACGCAACCCGTGCCTCCGAGAATTTAATGCTTTCCTGGAAAGAAAATTTAACTCCCGTATCCTCCGAATTCGACGACATTTACTTTTCACCCGAAAACGGATTGAAGGAAACCGAACACGTCTTCATTCAGGGAAACGATCTTCCCGAAAGATGGAAGAACTCGAATATTCAAAATTCATTTAGCATCTTGGAACTCGGATTCGGAACGGGGCTGAACTTTTTTACGACCTGGAAAGAATATCTCGAACACGAAGACCGGTTCCGTCTCCATTTCCTATCGATCGAAAAATTTCCTCTCCGAAAAGAAGAGATCGCAAAGGCCCTTTCCGTTTTTCCGGAATTAAAGGAAATCGCGGACGAATTTCTGAATTCATATCAAGACTTGATACCAGGAATGAATTACTTTCGTTTTTCGAAAGGGAGAATCCATCTTAACCTGTTTCTGGGCGACGTTACCGATGCGTTACGCGAAACCTCCGGCAAGGCGGACGCGATTTTTTTAGACGGGTTCGCCCCTTCCAAAAACCCGGAGATGTGGCAAATCGAAACTCTGCAAAATCTCAAAAACGTTTGTAAGATCGGAACCACGGTTTCCACGTTTACGGTCGCGAGAATGGTGCGGGATTCCTTGTCGGCCGTCGGTTTCACTTTGGAAAAACGTCCCGGCTTCGGCAGAAAACGGGAAATGTTGACCGGAAAAATCGAGGAAGACACATTCAATCATTCGAATATACTCCCGAATGACCCGGGAACGGCGGAACTGATTCCGCAAGAAAAACCTTGGTGCGTTCGGAATTATCCGAAAACCAAAATCGAAACCGCCGCGATCATCGGAGCGGGAATCGCGGGATCGGCTCTCGCCTATTCCTTGTCCCAACGCGGAATCCAAGTGACTTTGATCGATCCGTCCGGAATCGCAAACGAAGCATCGGGAATTCCCAGCGCGATCTCGCATCCTCATCTTACGAAAATTCCGGGAACCATCAGCTCATTCACGTTACGCGCCTTTCGATACGCGCTTCAATTTCTTTCTTCGTTTGCAAACGAGAATGAATTCAAACCCTGCGGACTCTTTCATGGAGTTACGGAAGAAATGAATTCTGACCGATTCCGGAACGGAATCGCGAACCATCGCCTTTCCGAAGAGATCGTGTCCTGGGTTTCAAAACTCCAAGACCAACCAAACGTTGAAACAGACGATCCTACAAAAATACGAAGCGCACCACTGACCGAGGATATCGGCGAAGGAGTTTTTTTCCCGAAAGGATTTTGGACCCAACCCGGAGCAATCGCGAAAAAATGCGCGGAACAACCCGGCGTCGAATTCATACAAGCGGCGGTGACCGAGGTCATTCGGTCGACTCCGACATCGCCCGGCGATTCGGAACGTTCTTCTTGGAAGCTCAAACTCCAAAACAACGATCGGGAAGTTTATGCAGATTCCGTAATATTCTGCAATTCTCATTCGATCGGGGAATTGCTCGCCCCCCTATTCGACGGAGAAGAACCCTTCCCGATCAAAAAAGTCCGCGGACAACTTCTCGTTTTGAAAGAAACGAAAACTTCCTCCGAGATAAAGCACATTCTCTGCGCAGAACACTACCTTACTCCGTCCATTCACGGAGAACACGTCTTGGGTTCCACCTTTGACGAATTTGATCTGGATCGCCGCCCGCGCTCCAAGGACACGGAACAATTGCTCGAATATCTTCGGAACAAATATCCGAGTTTAAAATGGAACCAAGACTCCGTTCTTTCCGAACGAGTGGGATTTCGCGCGCAAACACCGGACCGTTTTCCCGTACTGGGACCGGTCTTTGATCCGAGAGCTTTTGCCGAAACCTACAAAGAGATCGAACTTCCCCGCAACCGATCCAAAAAATATCCTCGTTTAGAACCGATCCCGGGCCTCTATGTTTTCGGAGGATTGGGTTCCCGGGGAATTTTAAGTTCTTTTTTAGGTGCGGAGATTCTCGCATCCTTGATACTGGGAGAACCCGCTCCCGTCGAATCCTCCTTACTGGAATCCTTGCATCCCGCTCGATTCCTCTATCGAAAGGTTCGTAAATGACAGGAGCTTGCGAAAGGAACACGTTCGGGCGATTCGCTCGCATTTTAAAAAAATGACTCGCGACCGCGCTTTACGCTGCAATTCCTACGGAATTTCCGCTACAATCGCTATCGCATCGTGAACGGCAATTTTATCGATGAATTCACCAGAGAACAATCATATTCAAAATTTAGAATCTTCTTTGAAGGAAGTATGGGGGCTGTCCCGCTTCCGCAAAGGTCAAAGAGAAGCGATCGAATCCGTTCTCGTCGGGAACGATACGTTGGTCATTCTTCCCACCGGAGGAGGAAAATCGCTGATCTATCAATTGCCCGCGGTTCTCGACGAATCGACTCTAACCCTCGTCATTTCCCCGTTGATCGCGTTGATGAAGGATCAAGTCGATTCGCTCAAAGCGAAAGGAATCGCCGCCGAATACTGCAACTCGACACAGGACGATCTCGAACAATTGAGAATCTTGAGCCGCGCCGCCACGGGCAAAATCCGCATCCTTTATCTTTCCCCCGAAAAAGCGCTGAGCAGACAAGTATTCGAAATTCTTCCCAAACTTCCTTTGGGAAGAATCGCGGTCGACGAAGCACATTGCGTTTCCCAATGGGGACACGACTTCCGGCCGGAATACCGCAAACTTTACGAACTGAGGGATAAATTTCCGAAGAAAATCCCGATCATCGCGTTAACCGCCACAGCGACGTCCCGAGTCGTCAAAGACATATCGGATTCTCTCGGTTTAAAAGAACCGAATCTGATCAAAGGAAGTTTTTATCGCGAGAATCTCAACTTCTCGATCCGATTTCCGCAAAACGAAACTTCGAGAGAAAGCGAACTTCTCAAACTTCTCATCCAAGGGAACTTTCAAAAAACCGCGAGCGGAAGAGCGATCATCTACTGCGCGACAAGACAAAAGGTGGAATCGGTTTACGAATTTCTAAAGAAGAACGGATTCAAAGTCGGAAAGTATCACGCGGGAAGAACGGATTCCAGCAGGGAAAAAACGCAGGACGGTTACAGCGCGGGGAAGACGAACGTGCTTGTCGCAACGAACGCGTTCGGAATGGGACTCGACAGTCCCGATGTTCGTCTTGTGGTTCACTATCAATCCCCCGCTTCTCTGGAAAGTTATTATCAGGAAGCCGGAAGAGCGGGACGGGACGGAAAGTCTTCGGATTGTATTCTCTTTTATCACCCGTCCGATCTGGTGACGCAAAGTTTTATCATCGGAAAGGAAAGCAACCGCAAGGGAGGAGAAACGCTTCTCTCTTTCGTAAAAGAATATGCAATTTCCGGCAAGTGTCGACAGCAGATCCTTTGTTCGTATTTCGGAGAGGAAATTTCCGCGTGTGAAACATGCGACATCTGTTTGGAAAAAGAAACTCCGAATTCTTTTTCGGAAAACGGAAGAGATCAATTCCTCAAACGCGAAGAGGATAAAAAACAGAAAAGAGAAGAAAAGGAACGATACGATTTTTCGGACGAAGAATTGCAAACGATCGAACAAGTTCTCGAACAAATCCCCGGCAAGTTCGGCAAACGAATGATCGCGGGAGTTCTGCGCGGATCGAGATCGAACGAAATTCTCAGAAAAAAATTGGATCGTTTATCCCAATACGGTTCGCTGCGATCCGTCCCGGAAGAAGCGATCTTAAAGACTCTCGACGAATGGATCGCGGAAAAAAAAGTCAGAATCGTCGGAGACAAATATCCGAAACTCATTCTCGCATCGACGGTAATCGTTAAAACTCCCCGCAAGAAAAAAGAAGTCGGCGAAGACGGAGAAAAGAAAATTCTCCCCGCTAAAAACGTAATCCAGGAATTGAAAAACTACCGCGACCGCGAAGCCAGAAGAAGAAAATGGAAGAAGTTTATGGTGCTTCAAAATCCGGTCATCGTTCAGATCGCAAAAGCCATGCCCGAAACTCCGGAAGAACTTTCCCTCATCAAAGGAATGGGTTCCGCCAAGGTTGAAAAATTCGGAAACGACATTCTCCGCATATTAGAAAAATGGAAATAAGCGAACTGGTTTTTCCGATTCTTTCGATTCAAACCGCTTGCACCGTTCCGAATCCGAGAATTGAATCCCGTTGCTACAATCGAGTCGTATTTTTTTTCATCCAAGAGTGATTTCAGAAAAATAAAAAAAGTTATAACCTGAAAAGTAAGAATTTCGCATCGCTCATTCCTCGCCAAAACTGTTAAGAAATTTTTTTCCTGCCTGTCTCAGTCGCTTTTGAACCTCTCTATATTTCTTTCGTGATTTCATTGGAGGTTCAATACGATGAAACAGAATAAAGATAAATCACGGGGAAAACTTCTGTCGATCGCTTCGTTCGCAATGGCGGTTCTTTTCGCGTTCACGAGTTGTAAAAAGGATAAAAAGGACGATACGATGGAGCTGTTGTTGGCCGCTTCCATTCTAAATGGACCGAACGGAACGGCGACATTTAATTTTTCCAATACGAACGGTTTGCTCGCCGCAAGAACCCAAGATTCATCGCATTTTTTCACTCTTCCGAACTCGATCGGAGAAGGTTCGGGATTTCTAACGGATTTGGGCGGGGAAGATCCGCAAACCTACGGAGACGGCGCCGGTGATGGATTCAATGATAAGTTTTTAACTCCCGAAGCAGTGGGAATTCAAGTCTGCAAAATCGTAGCCTATAAATCCGTCGCGAAAGGCGGTCCCGCAAGAGGAAAAGAAACATTAGAAAACGCTAATTTTGTTTCCTTCGACATCGCGGGAATGCTTGGAATATTCAACCTCACGATGCCGAACGTCGGTCCTTGTCCCGGATTTTTTCCTGCGGGAATTACTCAGATCGAAAAAGCGAATCCGATTTCTATTCCAATTCGCCAAATTCCCGAGAGTGAAAGAGGAGACTATGATCGAGTCGGAGTCGTAGCAAGAGCGTTTACGTATTATTTCAAATCCGCCGACGTCGCCGAAAATTCCTATCGATATGTGGATCTGGTGTTGAATAACCCGAAAATCGAAGGAATCGCACCGCCTGCGGGGAGTCCCGGCGCTTCCGGTGTCGTTTGGGGAAATGCGGAAAGAGGCGATGTCGTTTCTCCTATCTTTACGAAAGAATGTTACGCGTCTTACATGACGACTCCGAGTTTTATATTCCAGGATCTCGCAACCGCCGATGAAAAAAGCGCCCCGCGTATGGGATGTAATTTTCTTGAAGGTTTCGTAGATGCAGGAAGCGGTTCTTTTATCAACGGGATCGGATCACAGGAACAATTTACAAGACCGAACGACTTCATGAATGCTCCGATCAGTAATATCGCAACTACGGATAAGACGAAAAAACTGAAATTTAGAACTCCTGCTTCTGCCGCTTCCTTGGGAACTAACGATCCTTACATTCTTATAGTCAATCTCGACACTTCAAAAGGAACGAGCGGAAGCCTTCTCTTCAACGTCTCCGTGGACAAAGTACTCTTCTGGGATTCCACAGCCGGAGACAACGTATTTTCTCCGCAAACGGACGCGGCGGACAGACCGAACGCAACCAGCGGATCGGATAACTTGACGAACACCGCGAGAAGAAACCTGATCTTTCGCTTACCGACGATCTTAAGTCAGACGAAGTGAAAGAGGTCCGAACATTTCGGAACTTATGAAACTCGGAAAGAATCCTATCTTTCCCGCAAGCAAAACACGGAAAGGAGCGTTGCGCCCCTTTCTGTGTTCTTATTTTAAAATCTCAATGAAAATCGATGTCATATTCAATATGCAAATTATAAAATATTTCATTTTGCAATATCAAAATGCCACAGAAAAGAATCTCTTCTTCTCAAAAGATAAAGTAGGGGATTCCGAAAAAATTATACCTCGATCTAAATCGTATTCTATTTCCATCATGCAAAAAATGAAATCATCCTCGGTCGATTTCCGATCGGCGCCGCGTTTCTTATTTGTATCCAACGGGTTAAAATGAAGTTAAGTCAAGATCACGATTTTTCCCTGTTTTATCGAAACTACAAGGATTCCATCTATAAGGTAATTCGATTTCTCGCTTCGGATCCGGAAGAAGTGGAAGACATCGCTCAAGAAGTTTTTTTGAATCTCTACAAAGCATTTCCTAACTTCACTCCCGAAAGAGGAAGTTTTTATACTTGGGCCGCTACGATCGCAAAAAATACGTATTTCACCTATCGAAAAAAACGGAAGAAAGATCTGTTATTACAGGGAGAAGGACCGATCGAGACCTTTCAGGTGGAAGACGACTTTATCCGAAACGTCGAAGCGAAAATCGTAGAGGAAGAATTGAGAGAGATCATCTCTTCGCTTCCCGAGCCCGAAAAAAGCATTATTTTGTTAAAAGAAATCAACAACTTCACTTTGGAGAAAACATCACAGGCGTTAAACATTTCAACGAGAACCGTCAGCAGAAAACTGTTAAAAGCGTTGGATCTGCTCAGAGAAGAATTAGAAAGAAGAAAAGTGGCTTTGTAATTATGGAAAGAAAAGATCTACACGAAGAATTCGAAGAACTGATGTCTTTATTTCTCTTCGGCGAAACGACCCAAGAGGAAAATCGGAAATTAAACGAAATCATCGCTCTCGATCCGGAGCTAAAACGAAGATACGAAAACTACGTTCGAACGCAAGCCGGTTTAAAAGAACATAAACTCGGACTCGAAAAGCTTCTGTTCGAAACCCCGAAACAATCCGGTAAAACAAGGCTCCTTCAGGCAAATTATAGAAATCCGTTTTTAGCCGCGGCCGCGATGGTCTTTCTAACGGTTTCTCTGACTTTGATTTTCAGAGCAAAAACGACACAATCTTCCGAAACGATCCCGATGGAAGTCGCGGGAAACTGCGATCGAGAAAAACTTCTTTCCGATTGGATTCAAACGGATCAAAATTCGTTCTGCGACGTAAAGATCGACGGAACGGATGGAAAGATTCATTTCCGAATCTTTCCGAACTCGAAGGTTCGAGTTTTAAATCTGGCAAAAACCATCGAAGAAAGTAAAACGGAAGGATATAAACTTTCCCTGTTTTTGCAAAAAGGAAATCTTTTGTTAAACGAAGTCCTTTCCAATCCGCGGGGAAAGACGACTCTCTACATCGACGGAACCTCGATCCGATTGACCGGAACCAAGGTGTGGATTCAAAACGAAGAAGGACGAGCCAAGATCGACGTTTGGGACGGAGCTGCGGAAATTCGTTCGGGAGTTCGATATCTACTCCCCTTCCTGCTCGATGCGCGCTTGGAAACATCCATTCGGGAATCGGAAACAGGGATGCTCGAAAATGGAAATGATCCGAAATTAAAACCGCCTCCCGAGGAAATATGGAAAGACGTTTTGCAAACGACGGTTTCCAACGCTTCTTTGGAAACCGATTCGCTCTCGTTTCCGAACGATTCTTCCGAAGATTCTCTTTTCATATTAGAACAAACGAATATTGATCCGCGGAAGACTTCTTCTCTTTTGAAAAAGATCCAAACGAAACTCAAAACGAATCTATCCGCTAAGACACCGTCCGCCCTCAGCGAGGAACGCATTCAAAATTTGGAACGTTTTTCGGAGCGATCGGAAAATTCAAAGTCCTTCAACACCGAACTTCCACCGAAAATCGAAAAGGAATCGAAAACATTCTCGATTTCTAAAGTTCCAGCGTCGACCGAACGGCAACCCGAAGCCAAAAAAGAAGAACCCGCTCAACCCGTGCGCTTAGGAAACAAAACGATTCGACTCAAGGACGGGACGGAACTCAAAGGAAACGTAACGCAATACGGGGACAAATACGTCGTCGAAACCGAAGGCAGAAAACAAACCGTCTCATCCAAAGAAGTAGAGTCGATCTCGTTTTGAAAAATTCGGAGCAAATGCAGATTAAGAATTCCATCGCAAGAATTACGGCTCTTTTTCCGGGCCTCTGTTGTCTTTATCTATCGTTGCTCGCGGGAAACATCGAAGCGGATACGATTCTTTTGAAGGACGGAAGAGCGTTGGAAAACGTAAAAACTTCCCTACGAGAGGATCACGTCTTAGTGGAGGACGAAACCGGTAAAACGGAAAAATTCGATTTGAAGGCGGTCGAAAAAATTCTCGTTGCCGAAGTCAAAAAATCCGAACCTCCACAATCGAAGGAAGAACTTAAGGATATTAAAAAATTCTACTTTTCCATCGGATTTTCCGAATGGAATGCGAAGGTTACGGACAAACCCGGAGTGAGCCGAGGTTACAATCTCTTCGATTTTTTCACTACAGTCATAAATATCGACCCCTACTTTGAAAAAAAATACACGGTCGACGTCCGAACGATTTCCGTTTCGGGAGAATATCGCAAAACCAAAAACCTCGGATTTTCTCTCGGTTTGGAACAAAGCTCGTTTTCCTTTCCGGATCGAAGTCTGCCTCCGTTTCTCGGCATTCTTTCGAGCGCCAATCTCAATTCTTTGCCGGAATATCAAGACCTTGCGGGACTTGCAAATATCGGATTTTGGATCGATCCGCATTTCGGCGATTTCAAACGGGATCGGCAAGCAGGCAGTCCGTTTCGAATTGAAACGCTTTCCCTTTTACCGAGCGTAAAATACTACGTTCCCATTTCCGATTCTTTGTTTTGGTTTGTACAAACCGGTTTCGGAATCGGAAAAAGTTATCAAAGCGGAATTTATTCCGGTTCGATTCTACAAACGGTTTTATTTGCGGGAACCGGGTTGCAATGGGAATCCGATTCTTATTTTTTGAATGCGAACGTTCAATACAGACAAACGGAATTGAACGCCTCCGCCCGTTCGTATCGGTTCAGCGAACCCGCCTTTGCGGTCAACGTCGGATTCAAACTCTGAACGACACAATCGAAACCTTTTGATACACGAACGGCAAATGCAAGCAATCGAAACGATCTTCGGTCGTTCCGAACTGAATCATTCGAAATTTAGAATATTATAATCCTGGAAATAAACTCGGTTCTTCTTCGGCTGCGCTCGGATGAGAAAGACTGATCCCCAAAAGACGAATCGCCTTGATCGCGGTTTGTCTTCCGTCCTTGATTTCGAAAAATTCCTCGAAAAGTTCCGACGCGACCGCAAAGAGTTCGTCCGCGTTATAAATCGCTTCGGGTAAGGTTTTGGATCTTGTTTTTAAACTGAAGTCGTGAAATTTGATCTTTAAGGTTAAAGTCCTTCCGGAAAAATCCCTTTTTTTCAATCTTCGCTCCACTTCGACGGAGACTTGTTTCAACTGATAGAGTAAATCCTCCTTATCGACTCGATCCAACTCGAACGTATTTTCGGCTCCGAGAGATTTTCTTTCGCGGGAAGACTGAACTTCACGATCGTCTTCTCCTCTGGAAATCTTATAATAGTAGATTCCCATCTTTCCAAAGTGGCGGATAAGTTCGTCTATGTTTCTTTCACGCAGATCTTTCCCCGTGCGGATTCCGAGTTCTTCCATCTTTTGAGCCGTGACTTTCCCCACTCCGTGAAAACTCGCAACCGGAAGCGGATCGATAAACGAAATCACCTCTTCGGGCCGAACGACCAAAAGTCCGTTCGGTTTGTTTTTTTCGGAAGCGAGTTTTGCGATAAACTTGGAATTTCCGACTCCGGCGGAGGCGGTCAGGTTGGTGCGTTTCAAAATTTCGGCTCGAATTTCCTTTGCGATCGTAACCGCAAACGGTATATTCTTTTTATTGAATGTAACGTCCAGATATCCTTCGTCGAGGGAAAGCATCTCCACACGATCCGTGTATTCCAAAAAGATTTCGCGGATCTGCCTCGAAACTTCCTTATACACTTCAAAACGCGGAAATACGAAGATGGCTTGGGGTGCGAGTTGCGCCGCTCGCGAACTGGGCATCGCCGATCGAACTCCGAATTTTCTCGCCTCATACGATGCGGCAGCGACGACGGATCTGCTTGTGGGAGGTCCGCCTACGATCAAAGGTTTCCCCTTGTATTCCGGGAAATCCCTTTGTTCTACGGAAGCATAAAACGCATCCATATCCACATGAATGATTTTGCGCGGCTCCATACGATTTCGGTCAGACTACAAACAGCTAAACATTTGTAATGTCTTTTTTCAAGGGCCCAACCTTTCCTTCCGTTCGGATCAAAGTCAGAATTCGGACGGCGCTCGCTCCGTTGGCAATCAGAATTCTCGCGATTTCATTTGCGGACGCACCCGTCGTAAAGACGTCGTCGATCACGAGATAGTCTCCGTTCAACTTCCCCTTATACTCTTCTTTGATTCGAAATGCAAGCCTTGCGTGAATAAAACGATCCGCAAAACTTTTGCCGGCTTGTTTTTCCAAACTGATCTTCTCGATCGGTTCGATTCGAGGGATGGAAAGAATTTTCCCGATTCTTCCGATCGCAAAGTCGCAGGATTCGAAACTTCTCTTTTTGTTCGGGGAATACCATTTCGTCTTTGTCGAAGGCATTGCTACAAGCCCGGTAAAGTTTATATTCTTCCAGGATCGCAGTTCTTTTTTTAATCCGAGGCAGAGATAAACGGAAAGAAGATAGGCGGACCTCAATTTGATCGAGTTGATCGCCTTTGCCAAAAAGGGAGTTCGGTCGTGCAGAAATTTCAATTCCTCAAAGAACACGTTCCTCGAAAAACAGAAGGCGCATTCTCCGTTTGTCAAAGGTTCTTTACAAATTTTGCATAGACTTTGTCGATCGCTCGGAAGCGTTGCCTGTTCTCGGTGACAAGATTTACAGATTCCGATCTTTGAGGAAAAGAAATCGTATCTCCCGCAAAACTCGCAGCAAACGGGAAGAAGAAAATCCAAGATGAAAAACCGATTCATACCCGTTGCGGTTCCGCAACTCGTCGCGAGGGAATAAAAAAAGCCCGGAAGATCCGGGCTTTTTCAAATTCGTTAGAATATTGAAATTCTTACTTTTTAGGAGTGGATGGTTTTGTAGGAGCGGGCGCTGGAGCCGGTGCGGGAGCAGCGGACTCAGCAGGTTTGCTTCCGTTGGATCCGGCTTCCACCTTACGAATTTGAGTTGTCGGAGGATTTACGTCCACCGAAAAGCTAACTCGTTTCGTTTCGCTTTCGTTTCCTACGTTATCGATCGCTTTCGCTTCGATCGTGTGTTCGCCTTGAGCGTCGATCGTAATCGGTTCCGCGTAAGGAACGAAGTCGGGAGCGTTATCCACTTTGATCAGAATTCTTTTGATTCCGGATTGTCCGTCCACGGCTTTGATCGTGAAAGAGTTTCCTTTTCTGGAATACGTTTTTCCGTCGATGATTACCAGAGGAGTGTTTCCTTGAATTTCCACTTCGGGTTTTACGTCGTCCAAAGTCACAACGAGAATCGCTTCGGAAGAAGAGTTTCCTGAGTTGTCCACCGCGGAATACTTAATCAGATTCACACCCGCTTTTTCCAATTTGATCGGCTGATTGTCGTATGGTCTCAAATCTCCGCCGTTGATGGAATATTTTACTTCCTTCACTCCGGAAAGAGCGTCGGTTGCGGTAATGGTATACGTTACGTTTTTAGATCCGAAGTTGTATCCTTCGAGATTGTAAAGAATTTCGCTCGGAGCGATCTTCACGGTCGGAGCGGTGTTGTCCACGACGACTACGAGAGCCTTAGCAGGTTCTTTGTTTCCCGCTTTGTCGACCGCTCTGTAAGTAAGACGGTTTACGCCTTCTTTGAGAATGGTGATCGGAGAAGTATATTTCGCATAGTCGGCTTCGCCGATTTTGTATTCGATATAATCCACCGTGCTGGAATCGTCTTTTGCGGAAATTTCAAAAGAGCTTTTGGAGTTCACATAAAGATCTGCGTTCTTTACTTCGTCTCCTTGAGACGTCCCACCGGAGTTCTTAGCGGTTGTAGTCGCAGGCGCGGAGCTTCCGGATTGTCCTTGTGTATTTGCTTGAGGCGCGGAGCCTTCGTCCAGATCTTCCTGGGCAATGAGCGCCACGGACATGGACATTAAAAAAGCGATTGCGAGTCTTACGAGAGAAGAACCCTTCATTTTGCACTCCTGTGATTCGATAAATTAGTTTTTTGACGATATTCGGATAGTGGAAACCTTTGGAAGGAGCGTGTCAACCGATTCTATGAAAAAAAAATCCTCCTCTCGCGTTCCTTGGACCCGGAAACAAAATCTTATGTTAGTCGCGACACTTCTTTTGATCCGATTGTCCTTTCCCTTGCACGCGGAAGAAAAATCTTCGGCGGAAATTTGGAAACAAGTTGTGGTGGAAGATTTTGAAACGAAGGAATGGAGTTCCAAGAATCTGAAGACCCGTCTTCCCGCGGAATATTTTCCGGACATACGAACTTCTTCCCTTTTGTTGAGCCCCGAAAGAAATTCTTCCCAAAGTCTTCTCTTGGAAGTTCCCGCGGAAAAAAATCAATCCTTCGAAATTCTTTGGGAGCAATCCTGGAAGACGAAAGGATTCGTTCAGGAATTTCAATTTCATATCTACTCTTCCGGTTCGGGCGCTTCTCTTTATATTCTTCTGCGCGATTCTACTTTAGAAGTTAAGAAAATTCTAATCACTCATCTCAGCTTTGAAGGTTGGAAAAAGATCCGGCTCAACGTGATCCGAAAGATCAGACAGGACGATATCGTTTTTACGAAACAGAATCCGGTCGAATTCTTAGGTTTGCTGTACGAGGCGCCTTTCGAAATGAAACGAGGTACGAGGGATTTGTTTGCGATCGACGACATTCTCGCGATCGTTCGCGACAAGAATCGAATGTTTCAAGGCGATAAGACCTTGATTAAGTAGAAGACGATTCCTCGTTCGCACTGTAAAAAGAATTCGGCCGTCACGTTTCGGAGCCGCGCATTCAATATAGAATTTCGGTTCGTAAGAATTCTTCTTTGCTGCGATCAAGAAATCGGCAGACGGACAAAGAACGTAGTTCCCGAAGAAGAAGTCTCGAAACGGATCGTTCCTCCGTGCGTTTCGATGATTCGACTCGCGATGTCCAAACCGAGTCCCGATCCTTCCCCCGGAGCCTTGGTCGTAAAGAAAGGTTCGAAAATTCTTTCCTGAACCGCCGCCGGAATTCCGGGGCCCGTATCCGCTACGGAGACTTCCACTTCGTTGGCTCCTTTGCGCGCGATTCCGATCGTCAAACTTCCCTTAAAAGACATCGCTTGAGCGGCGTTATAAACCAGATTCGTCCAGACGTGAATCAGGTCGTCCGCATAACCTTGAATAGGCGGGACGTCCTCGTATTCCCTATGAATCTCCACTCCCACTTTGAGTTGATTCTGATAGATCGTAAGAACCGTTTCTATGCTTTCCGCTAATACGACCGAGGTTTTGACTCCTTCACCGCTCCAGTGCGTGAACTTTCGGAGCGCATAAACGACCTTGGAAGTACGATTCACGGACATATCGATCAACTTCGAACTCTGAGCGGCTTGGATTTCCTCGATGGCAAAGTGCAGGAGGGTTTGCGCGTTCTTGTCCGAAAAGAGGTTCGGAAATTCTTCGGGAGAATTCTCCAATCCGGATTCCACCAAATCCTGAGCGGAAGAATGCGGATTATCGAATCCTTTCGTTTTGAGTTTGATTTCCAATTCCTTGATTTTGGCCCGCGCCTCTTTCGGAGAAACGATCTCCCGATCCTCTTTTCCCTTTTTCAGAAAAAGATAGAGTTCGTTTAACACCGATTTGTTTAAGTCCCGGAGAATTCCCGAAACACGGGTCATTCGATCCGTGGAACGCTCGAAATAATTCTGGATCGAATCGTTTGCCGCCTTGATGACTCCGATCGGATTGTTGATCTCGTGCGCGATCCCGGCGACTAACTGTCCTAAGGCGGCCATCTTCTCCGAGATGATCAATTGGTTCTGAGTCTTTTTCAAGTCCCGGAGAATTCCTTCGAGTTCCTGTTTTTGTTTTTCGATCAGTTCGTTTTGATCCGAGATTTCCCGGTTCAATCTTCGAAGAGATTCCGCTTCCTTCTTTTCCGAAAGGTCTTTTACGAGATTGATCGCGCAGAGTTTTCCGTTGATCTCCGCGAACGCGCTGTAACATTCGGAATGAACGACCTTGCCGTTCTTTCCTTGAAGAATCACTTCCTCGTCGACGACGATCCCTTGCCGAATCATCTTCTCCAGATATTTTCTGCGTTCGTTCGGATCGGGCCACACCTTTAATTCCAAACTCGTCTTGCCGATCACTTCCTCTCTCGTATAACCGAAGAGTTTCAAAAAGCTATCGTTGACTTCGAGATACTTGCCTTCGTCCGCGGTGGAGATCGAAGTCGCGATCGGGCTCAGAGTGAATACTTTCGAATAGATTTCCTGCGTGGGCCGAAGAGCTTCTTCCGCGAGATGTTTTTCCGTGATGTCCTGCGCCGTTCCGAATCCTACTATCGAATCCCGGAACCTCGCCTTCACCGCTAAAAAACGCGGTTCTCCGTCCCTTCTTCGAATCTGAAAAATGAACTCCGCGGTATAGTCCGGATTCTCCCTCTGTTTTAAACTTTCGGAAAGAATGGAAAGAATTTTGGTCTTCTCCTCTTCGTTCGCGACATACGTATTCAGATAAACGGAAAGAGGAATCGTCTTGGATTCTTTCGCGTCTTCGTAACCCAAAAGATATTGATATTCCTTCGTGAGCGTGAGTTCGAGAGTTTTCGTGTTCAAACTCCATCCACCAAATTTCGCATAACGTTGAATTTCGGAAAGCTCCGATTTGACGGTAGTAAATCCGGATAACGTATATTTCATCAGAACGGCGATGAGGATGAACGCGGAAATTTCTCCGAGCAAGACGGACCACGGACCGGAAGCGGTTTCAACCGGTTTCAGAGTTCCGGTTTGCATGAGATAAGTAACGGTGGTTCCGATCGCTACGGTTAAGAACGTATAAAAGTACGCGGCTCTGATTCCTAACAAGAGCGCGGAGATCAGAATCAAAATCAGACAAATAGGAAAGACGACCGTTTGAGACGCGCCTTCTCTTAACATTATGGTGAACGCGGCAGCCCATTCGATTGCGACCAAGACGTGGGAGGCCAGGAGAATTCTTCCTGTTTTTGCAATCAGGTGCGTAACAATGACCGCGATCGAAAAAAGAAACGGCGCGACGTAAAAGGCCTTCGGTTTTTCGGCAAAAATCGGATGTAAAATCCGATAACTCAACGCTACCGCCAAACAGGTCAGCATGATCCCGTACATGAGCCGCACGGAAAAATCCTTTTCCGTGTCCGAAAAAACCGGAATCTTCAAAAAGTTAGGTATTTTAAAACGCATTCTGTTGGCTTAAATCGGGCTCCTATTTGATTCACGGCGTCGGGATTGCAAAGCCTGATTTGAAATAAAAATTATTTTTTTCCGGACCGTTTTAGCGGCACACATCCCTTCGAGTTCGGCCGCGTCGATCGGTCAGACTCCGGTCTCGAAAAAGTAAATTCGATTTTTTGAATATTCTTCGTTTCGGTTCGCGGATATAATTCCGAATTCCCTTCCGCCCTCGCTTTCAATACCTTGTTTAAGAATCGAAGCCCTGATTGTAAGACGGAATTCTTCTTTGTTTTCCCCGGAACGAACCTTCTTTATTTTGACATAAAAACAACAAAAGGGCCAAAAGAAACGGTTCGGACGGGTTCCCATGATATTTTACTCGTCATTCGTTCCAGCCTTGAAACGCGATTTCAGGACATTTTGAATTTTAATTTGACTTGGATTTTTTTTTATCAATTTATTGAGTCCTTCATTCTAGATAAGAACATCTTGAATTCGGCGCCTATGTCATCCCTTTTGGAACAAGAACTTTACCAATGGATCCGTGCAGATCTCGATGTCTTTCGATTCATGCAAAACCGTGCGATCGAAGGACTTTGGATTTTCAATTTGGAATCTCCGGGTGACGTTTGGTACAATCCGAAATTTCTTTCCACGATGGGTTTCCATCAATCAGAAATCGAAGAATGGAAAAACCACCGAGTCTTGATTCCCGACGCAACCGTCCAAAGATTCCGAACATTCGCGGAGAAGTCGATAAACGGCGGAACTGCGGAAGAAGATGCCGTTCTTTCCTTCGACGCAAAAGACGGGATCAGAAATTTCAATTCCCATCTAAAACTCATTCTGAACGAGAATGGAATTCCGATTCGATTGTTAGGTGGAATCGCATCCGCCCATCGCAATTCCGACAAAAACGGCCTTCCCTCGGGTCCGTTAGAAAATCCTCTCAGCGAGATCCTTAACAGTCTTCCCTCTTTGATCGCATACTGGGATAAGGATCTGATCAATCGGTTTTCAAACGAAGCGTATTATCATTGGTTCGGAATCAAACCTCGGGACTTACTCGGAAAAACGTTAAAGGACCTTCTCGGGGAAAAACTATATTCGGAAAATATTCCGTATATCGAAGGCGCATTGCGCGGCGAAGAACAGAGATTTGAACGAAAGATCTTTATGCCCGACGGTAAATCGTATAAGGATACTCTTGCGCACTATATACCGAACGTACAAAACGGAACCCGCAACGGTTTTTACGTAATCGTAAACGATATAACCCCGATCAAAGAAACGACCGAACTTCTTCGCAAGAGCGACATTGAATTGAATACGTTATTCGAAGCGCTTCCGGTCGGCGTGACGTTGATCGACAAAAACAATAATATCGTCAAAATCAATCCGATGCTCGAAAAGATTCTCGATCTTAGCAAAGAAGAACTTAAGAACGGTCTTCATAAAAATAGAACGTACGTAAACGCGGACGGACGTCCCTTGGCAACCAAAGACCTGCCGAGTCAACGCGCAAAACAGGAGAGAACAATCGTAAAAGATACCGTTGGAATCATCAGAGAAGACGGTTCGACAATCTGGACTAAAGTAACTGCGCTTCCCGTGGATCTACCCGATTATTCGGTGATGGTGATCACCCATGATATTACGGAAAGCAAGAATTTCGAAAGCGAGTTGATTCAGGCGAAGGCGCTTCTCGAACAAACGAGCAAACTCGTACGGATCGGAGCGTGGGACGCGGACTTGACGACCGGATTCGGAACTTGGTCGATGGTGACCAAAGAAATGCACGAGGTCGAACCGGATTACATCCCCTCGATTCAAACCGGTCTTCAATTCATAAAAGAAGGAGAAAGCCGGAACAAGGTCACCGAAGCCGTCAATCGGCTCGTTCACGACGGAACTCCATACGACATCGAAATGCAGCTCGTGACGGCAAAGGGCAACGAACTCTGGGTTCGTTCCGTGGCGAACGCGGAATTCGAAAACGGCGTCTGTAAACGAATCTACGGCGCGTTATACGACATCGATCAACGCAAGAAAATGGAGATAGAACTTTTCAAGGAACGATCCAGACTTCTCGCGTTTGTGGAGCACGCGCCGGCCGCCGTAGCCATGTTCGACACGGAAATCAAATACATTGCCGTCAGCGAACGGTGGTTAGTCGAATATCATCTCCGGGGAAAGTCGATCATAGGATTATCGCACTACGAAGTGTTTCCGAACATATCCGAAGAATGGAAGGCGATTCACCAGCGGTGTTTAAAAGGTGAAATTCTGAAAAACGAAGAGGACGTATGGAGACCGGCGGGTTGGGACCACGATCAATATCTGCGCTGGGAAGTACGGCCTTGGTATCAACTCGACGGGTCCGTGGGCGGGATTATGATGTTTACGCAGGACATCACGGAAAGTTGTCTTCAAAGAGAAGAATTAAAACGATCCAAAGCGATCGCGGAACGCGCCAACGTAGCCAAGTCGGAATTTCTGGCGAACATGAGCCACGAGATCCGGACTCCTCTCAACGGAATCATAGGTTTTTCGGATCTTCTACTGAGAACTCCTTTGGATTCGACCCAACATCAATATATGAGCACGGTTTTCCAATCGGCAAACTCCCTGCTCGAGATCATCAACGATATATTAGATTTTTCTAAAATTGAAGCCGGAAAACTCGAACTCGCCTATGTGCCCACCGACATTCTCGAACTGGGAAGTCAGATCATCAACATGATCAAATTCCAGGCGCATAAAAAGGATCTGGAGGTTCTGGTCAACATTTCTCCTTCGGTACCGAAGCTCGTCAGTGCGGATAGCGTTCGTTTGAAACAGATCATCGTAAATCTGATCGGTAATGCCGTGAAATTCACGGAAGAAGGCGAGATAGAATTCAAAATAGAAACGATGGAACGAACGTCCGAAAATCTCGTCGTTCTTCGGTTCTCGGTAAGAGATACCGGAATCGGAATCGCTCCCGAAAATCGAAAGCGTATCTTCGACGCGTTCTCTCAGGAAGACGCCTCGACTACAAGAAGATTCGGCGGAACAGGCCTCGGACTTACGATTTCCAGTCAGCTTCTCTCGATGATGGGAAGCAAACTTTATCTTGAAAGCGAATTAGGAAAAGGGAGCACATTCTATTTCGATCTTAACGCGGAAGTAATCGCAAATCAAATGGAAGAATGGCCCAAAACCGAATCCATCCGAAACCTGCTCGTCGTGGACGACAACGACAACAACAGAAAAATTCTCGAAGATATGTTACAATTACGGAATATACCTTGCGAATGCGTGAAGTCAGGAACCGAAGTGATCGAAAGGTTATCGACCGGAAAACGATATGATATAATTCTAATGGACTATCATATGCCTTTTATGGACGGATTAGAAACGGCGCAGATCGTCCGCGAAAAATTGAGGATTTCGCCCGAAGAACAGCCGATCGTGCTACTCAGCAGCGCTTCCGACGATTCCGACACCATCGAAGAATCTCAAAAGAGCGGAATTCAAGAAGTCATCACCAAGCCGATTTATATTCGGCAGCTTTACGATTTGCTGGGAAGAAGTCAAATTCTTCAGAAACCGAGCGTAACCGCGAAGCCGAACGAAAAAGGAGAACAAACGCCTTCCCTTCAAAAACTGGCGAAGATCCTGATCGCGGAAGACAATCCGGTCAATATGCTGCTAACCAAAAGCATCGTAGCGAGAATTCTCCCTTCCGCCAAGATTATAGAAGCGAAGAACGGACTGGAAGCCGTGGAACAAAATCTGCGTTGGATTCCGGATCTCGTTTTTATGGACATCCAAATGCCGGACTTAAACGGATACGAGGCGACAAAAGCGATCCGCGGATTGGAAATGGGAAGAAGAGTCCCGATTATCGCGCTTACCGCGGGAATCGTTACCGGAGAACGGGAGAAATGTATCGAAGCGGGAATGGACGATTACGTCAGTAAACCGGCCGTTCAAGCCGATTTCACGAAGGTGATTTTAAAGTGGCTTGCGTAACGAAAGGATTCAACCTTTCTGATTTTCGAATATTCTTTTTTTTGCAACCGTTCTAAGACCCTTGATGAGCGTCTTCCATTCGGGAATCCCCAAATTGGACACGACCTGGTCGTGCGCTTCCTTCCAAATCGGGTATGCAAGCCGAAGAGCATCCCAACCCGCGGCGGTCAACGCCACTTTACGCGCTCGCTTGTTGTCCGAAGGAATGTCCTCCACATACCCCAAATTTTCCAGAGGTTCGAGATTACGAAGCAAAGTCGTTCGATCCATCACGAGGAGTTCGGCCATAGGAGCCAGTTCCATTCCGTCCGTTGTGCCTAACGTCATGAGAATATTAAAACGAGGAGAAGTCAGACCGACTTGGTCCAAAACGTGATCGAAGTATTGCGCGATGGCTCGGGATGCCCGTTTCAAGTTGAAGTTCAAACACCCCAAGCCTACGGTCAGCAATTCTTCCCTTGTTGGATTGGAAGATTCCCCTTCGGAATTCTTTTTTGCAACCCTTTGTTCCGATTTTCTGACCATAACGACCTCTGAATCTTTTAAGCGGGGATCGCTTCCACCCCAGGAGCCATTGTACGTCTCATCTCCCGAACGCGCTCGTCAAAATTTCCGTTTTCAAGCCCGGAATCGCGATAAAGAACCGAATCGAAAAACAGGGAAAGTTCTTCTCCGTGACGAACCGGCCTTCCCCGTTTCAAGTCGATAAACGCGAAGTCGATCCAAGCCATCGCCTTGAGTTTTTTACCGGCGGTGTCATACATTAGATCTTCGTTGCGAATGGTCCCGTCGCTTTTTGCGGTCAAACGAGTTACGATTCTTACCAGATCGTTTTGTTTAGCCGGTTCCAGATAGGCCGTCTGCGCGCGGGTCACTACCCAAGACTTTCCTTCTCTCGAAGCGTGTTCGAACAGATCGAAATCGTAAAAGTCTCTGAGATGATCGTCCCTCGCCTCCATGAAATAATCCATATAACGCGCGTTGTTCAAATGACCGAAGGGATCGCAATCCTGAAAGCGAATCCGATAAAGACCGGAGGGAGAAAATTCCAGCTCCTTTTTTTCCAGCACGGAAAGCATAAACGCCTCCTTTGTTTTAGTGTGTATTTACATACATGTCAATACACATGTGCAACTACACATTTAATTCTCCAAATTGTCAAACGCTTTTTTGAGGAAATTTTACGGTTTAAAACGTTTATCCAAGAACAAAAACTTCGGCGGAAACTGCGCCGGTTCGCTTCGAATCGTTTCTTCCAAGAAGGGCAAACCCTTTTTGTGCGGATCGGTTTGTCGGAACAATTGAATGCGGTTAAAAATAAGAATGGACTTAAAGAATATTGACAGTCAACCAAGCCGCGGCTTATAAATCTTCGTATTTCAAGATCGTTTTCATTCGATGAATTCCATTACTTCCAAAAAAGAAATCAAAGCCTTACTCGACCGCAGTTTCGAATCTTCAAAAGGGAAAACGAATGCGCTCGCCGAAGAAATCTTGTCCGAACTTTTAACCAAAAAGATCAAATTTCCTTTGTTGGAATTCGCCGCGAAAGAACTTCACGGAAGAATCGCCGATAAAGAGCAGATCGCCTTTCTCGATCGGATCATCGCTCGAAAAACGATGGGAGGAAACGTGATCGCTGGAATGATGCTTCAGCTTCGTTCCGAAAAATACTTCCGACCTTCCTGGAAGAAGGCGGTGGAATATATGATCTTCGGAGACGAATGGTATGTCTGCGATATCATCGGGGAAAGAGTCATGGGTCATTCTCTCTTGAAGAATCCGGAAGAGTCCTTACCGACGTTGAAAAAACTTCTGAATCACGAGAACGCTTGGGTCGTTCGTTCCGTCGGAGTCGCCTCTCATTACGCCGTGAAAAAAGGTCTCGCTAAAAAATACGTAGAAGAAACGTTTCAACTTCTCTTAACAAAAGCGGACACGAAAGATTTTCATACCAAAAAAGGAATCGGATGGGCGATCAAAACGATCGCAAAATTTCATCCGGACATCGTTCGCAAATTCGAATCCAGATTGAAAGCGGACGAAACGATCTCTTCTTTCGTTAAGACGAAAATCCAAATCGGTTTGAGCCGATCCTCCAAATATGCCTCGAAGTATTCGGATTAAAACGATCCTGAATAAAACCAAGAGAAGAGATCCTTGGTTTTTGGACGAATACACGATCAATCCGTACAGCGGATGTTCCTTTCGTTGTTTGTATTGTTATATCGGCGGAAGCAAATACGGTTTGAACACCGAGGATAAACTTTCCGTTAAGGAGAATGCGGCCGAAGTTTTGGATCGTCAGCTTTGGAATCGAGCCAAGAAGAATCAATACGGGATCATCGTATTGTCCTCTGCGACCGATCCGTATCTGCAAACCGAAAAAGAACTCGGACTCACTCGGGAACTACTTCGGATTATTTTAAAACATCGATTCCCGGTTCATATTCTCACGAAATCGGACTTGGTTCTACGGGATCTGGATCTGCTCTTTGAAATCGAAAAAGCCGCGATCCTTCCTATCGACCTGCGCGATCGACTTCCCGCGAAATCGTTTCTTACGTTCTCCTTTTCCACGTTAGACGACATTGTTGCGAGAATTTTCGAACCGGGCGCGACGACGCCAAGCCTGCGTCTTTCCGCATTGAAAGAAACCCTGAAACAGGGATTTTACAGCGGAGTTAGTTTGATGCCTTTGCTTCCGCACATCAGCGATACGGGCGAGAATTTGGAATTTCTTTTTCGAACGTTTCGAGACGCGGGAATTCGTTATCTCTTCCCGGCAACCTTAACCTTGTTCGGAGGACAGGATTCTTCCGATAGCAAGGCTTTGGTGTTTCAGGCTCTCGAACGGCATTATCCTCTTCTCGTCGAAAAATATTCGAGATTCTTTGCAAACGGTAGCGAAATGCCGGCTCATTATCGAAACGCACTTCGCATTAAAACGAAGGAACTCTGCGACCGATTCGGTTTACAAAGAGGAATTCTCCCTTTTGATTCTTGACGAAAGTTCGGATTCGGATCCAATCGCTCTATGCCTGAACTACCGGACTTAGTCGTCATTCGGGAACGCTTGATCCCCGAGCTTATCGGTAAAACAGTTGAATCGATAGAGATCGTCGATCCGGTGGTCGTACGCAATCTCACCGGCGGCTCCGTGGAAGAAGTGTTTTCCGGAGTTTCGTTCCAATCCATAGAACGAAACGGTCCGTTTTTGAATTTCGCATTCGAAAAATGGAATATGATTATCCACCCGATGTTGTCCGGAAGATTTTCCCTCGAATCGAAATACAAGAAGAAGGATCTGTGTATTCGGATCGTTACGAACGGTCCGATTCTGAATTACGTGGACGACACGAGAATGGGGAAGGTGTATTTTTTAAAACCGGAAGACATCTCTCAAATTCCCAAATACCAGAATCAGGGAGTCAACCTTCTTTCGGATGAATTCACTGAAGCAGCCTTTCTCAAGCTTACGGAAAAAGTCCGTCAGCAGACACGAGTGTTTCTGATGGATCAAACCAAATTGAGCGCATTAGGAAACGCTTATGCGGACGAGGTTCTGTTTGCGGCAAAGATCCATCCTAAGACTCCCGTTCATCAGCTTTCTACCGAAGAGAAATCGCTTTTATACAAAAGCATCCGGGAAGTTCTCACGAGTTCGATCGAATACATCCGCAACAAACGCGCACCGCTCGAAGTCAAGGTGCGGGATCACGTGAAGGTGCGAAACCGAAAAAACGAACCTTGTCCCGTGTGCGGAACAACGATCCGAAGAGCGAACGTATTAGGTTACGATTCCTTCTTTTGTCCGAACTGCCAACCCGCCAAGGGAGAGCAGTTTATCAATTGGGGAACGGGCGATTCGTCAAAAACGAATCGTATTGAAACTAAATCGATTGAACCGATTCAGTGGAATGGATCGATTCGAAAATACTTCCATAAAATCTCGAAGAGCGCCATGAATTTACGTAAAACAATCCGAAACAAGATCGAAATCGCCTCCGTGGACAGCGACGAATTACTTATAACCGACGTGCAATCCGCATTGGATCTCATGGCGACGATCCGATACGAAACGGGCTGTGATCGTTTTATCCTGAATAAAATTAATATCATAGAGGACTTCTTCGAACTAAGAACAGGACTGGCCGGAGGCGTTCTTCAAAAGGTCATTAATTACCGGTTGAAGTTGGCGATTATCGGCGATTTTTCAAAGTATGCGAGCGGAAGTCTCCGAGACTTTATCTACGAGATGAACTCGGGCAAAGATATATTTTTTCTGGAGAACGAATCAGAAGCGATCGAAAGATTATCGAAGGTTTGATCGATTCTCGTCGTAATCGAAAGAATTCACTGAAACGGCGGGACGATATCCGCCGTTTCTACGTTCCCGTTTCGCAAACAAAATTACTGATACATGGAGTCGATCAGGTCTCTGTATTTTTCCGAGATTACGTGACGTTTGACGGACATTTTTGCAGAGAGTTCGTCGCCCACTTCAAACGCCTTCGGCAGCAGACGAATGTCTCCCACCTTTTCAAAACTCTTAAATCCGTTTTCAAAATTCATCGCGTCTTTTACTTCGCGCATGATTTTTTCACGGACGATCGGATTCGCTGCGAGTTCTTCATACGTCCTTCCGTATTCTTGAAATCTGTCGAGGACCGGTAACACTAAAGCCCCTAAAAATTTTTGATCCTGACCGACGACCATGATCTGATCGATCAACGGAGATTGTGCGAGTTTATTTTCAATCGGAACCGGTTCTATATTCTCCCCATTGAGTAAAACGACGGTCTCTTTTGTCCTGCCTACGATCTTGAGCGTGTTGTTGTACGTAATCATCCCGAGATCTCCGGTGTTAAACCAACCGTCCTTGGTGAGAACCTTGGCGGTAACATCAGGGCGTTTATAGTAGCCTTTCATGATCTGAGGACCGCGTACGTGAATCTCACCCTTCACGCCTTTTTTAGGCGGATACAATATTTTTCCGCTTTCCACGTCTTTTAAGAGAATTTCCACTTCTGGAAAAAGCGGCCCCACGCTTCCAATCACCAAATGACCGGGCGTACGAAAGGCAAGGCCGGGAGAAGTTTCGGTCAAACCGTATCCTTCAAACAGAGGGATTCCGATCGCATTGAAAAATTCATCGATATGAAGGGGCAGCGATCCGCCGCCGGAAACCGTACCGCGCAATTTTCCGCCCGTTGCCTGTCGAATTTTTTTAAGGACGATCGTGTCCAGAAGTACATAAGGAATCGTGAATACGATGAGAGCCAGAACCGACCGAACGCCCATCCATAAGGATTGTAGAATATTCCGCCCATTTAAATCGAGTCGATTCCCTTTAAAAAAATGTACGGCCCTCTGAACCTTTAAAGCGCAAACATAGGCGCTTTTAAACAGGATTCTTTTGATTGCAGATCCCGATTGGATTTTCGATTGAATCCCGTGATAGATATTTTCCCACAATCGAGGCGCCGACGCCATAAACGTAGGTTTTACGATCGTTAAATCTTCCTTAATATTTCGGATATTGGTGTAATATTGCCCGGCTCCCATCGCGATCGTTCCCATCTGAAACACCCGTTCGAAGCTGTGCCAGACGGGTAGAATCGAAAGGAATCGATCCTTAGGGCCGATGTCGATCGGAATGTTTCGCAATTGCGAGATCATATTGGCGTGCGTCAACATGACGCCTTTCGGTTCTCCCGTCGTACCGGAAGTATAGATGATGGTAAATAGATCGTCCGGTCGAATCGCCGCAACTCGTTCTTCCACTTTACGATCGCCGGATGCTCGCAATTTTTTTCCGCTCGCGATCAGGTCCGTCATTCGGATTGTTTTTTTATCGGTAGAATCCGCTGCGCCTTCCATAAGGACGATATGAGTTACGTTCGGCAGATGACTCAGATTATTCTGCACCTTCCGTAACAGGGATTCGTTTTCTACGAATACGATCTTTGCGTCGGAATGAGAGACGATATATCGGATATCACCGTCCGTTACGTCCGCGCCGCGCGGAACATCGGCTGCGCCGCTCAATAGGATTCCGTAATTCGCAAGAATCCATTCTTGTCTATTTTCCGATAAGACGGCCACGTGTTCGCGGGCTTTCAATCCCAAATCGACGATCAAACCCGTTGCAAGCGCGACACCCGTTTCATAAACTTCCCGAAACGTAATCGTAACGAATTCTTTGTTTTTATTTCTGGTTCCGAATGCGGGTTGTTCCGCATATTTCTGCGCCGTATCGAAATACAACTCCGCCAAGTTTTTCGCGGTGACTTTTGAACTCATTATTTCCCTCTCTCCGATATCGAAAACGATATTAGATTTCGGGAAAATGGTCTTGAACGCAGCGGCTATTTTGAAAAGAAGGTGGCGCGAAACGGTTCTTCTTTTTTCGTAAAGTCCGAAGGACTCACTCCGAACGATCGGCGAAAGATACGAGTAAAATGAGATTGATCCGCGAATCCTCCTTCATGCGCCGCGTCGAGCAAGTGCGGACGACTTCCCAAATGATCGACGGCCTTCTTCGTTTTTAACCAAAGACGATACGCGGAAAAAGGGACGCCGGTTTCCTGTCTGAAAAGATGACGAAACCGTTCGACGGACAATCGAGCGTCAAAGGCCAAACGGGCAAGAGAGAAATCGTCCAGCTCCACATTGGAAATACTTTTTTGAATGCGCGCGTCCAATTCTCCTTTCGTTCTCATCGGAAAATCTTTGTTTAGAATTTCAAGAAGCAGCGTGCGCGCTTCCGCATCGGACGTTTGGACGATGGACGCGATCTGATCCTTCCTTTGATCCGTGAATATATCTCCGACTTCGAATGCGGAGTGATTGGCGGCCAGACTTCTTTCGTAAAAAAGATGATAACCCGTTGTCAGCGGATCTAAAAAGAGAAGCGTCAGATTGCCTTCCACGCGCCGCATTTCATGACTCACACCCGAAGGAATAAAAACCGCGTTGTATGTTTTCCATTCCCCGTCGCGATTGCGTAATTGAATACTGCCGGAATCGGGTAAACTTATCTGAATATAAAAATGGCTGTGACGCAGAGTTGAAAATCCGTCTCCGCGATACGTAGCAAAATCATTCCAGATCAAAAATTGCTTCATATTTCTGGAATCTCACAACCGAGGATATTCGGCCAGCTGAAATGACATTCAATGAAACTCCGTATTTCATTTTCTATGAATAGCTTGCAGGGGGAAGTCTCCCCCTCGCTGCAGACGCGTTTGCGTCTTTCGCTACCCCCTCGCCGGGGAATTTTCCGTAATAATCCCGGACCAATGCCCCGATTCAATTTGGAAAATCGAATTGAGTCGGAATTCGTTACGGATACCAATGATGATAGTCCAAAGCGAAGAAAGAATTTGGCGGATCGCAATTCAGAATTCGGGAGATTTTATTGTTTAATAGATCTAAATGCAGAATGTAACTGTAATTTCTGTGAAAGGTAGGAACTCCTGCGTTCATAGTAAATACGATCGAATCTCCAACATCAGCATCTTCCAAGGTTAAGAGATAATTAAAAAGAAAACAACGCGATACTCCATGAGCTTGCGCTAAGGTTCCAAATAAAGCCCAACTTCCCGTACTGATTCGAACATTGATCTTTTTTAGTTTCTTTTTACCGGGACTGGTTTGATATAAAGTTCTTCCCGCTTTGTTCCCCAGACGTCGTGAAGTAGTTAAAAATTTTCCATATCGTTTCAACAGGTCGGGAATTCTCTTCGGAAGATTTTTACGAAGCCGAAGCGGATACCGGAACAACGTCTCTTCCTGAACGAGAATACTTACGACAATACTTTTGTTTTCCTGTAGGTGCGACTGAATCTGAAAATCAGAGTTGAGCAATAATGTTCCCATATGCTCAAAGCAGTTCCATCGGTCTTCTTTTCTGCGCCAAAACTCGATTTTTTAGTACGCAATTTCCGAAAAACGATACCCTTAATTTTAAAGCCCAAATGAAAGAAATCATTCTTCTAAAAACAATGTGGGTGTTCCTACATAATTCACAAACGAACAAAGAATCCCGTGCCAGAAATCAAAACAATGCACTCAAACGAACGACCAGGAATAAGATCCTCCTCCCTGAAAGCGTTCTGCTAAAGTTCGATTCCATTACGATATATGCTGCCCTACGCGGCGCAATTCAGGAAGTGAGTTTCGATCGAATACAATAGCGGCGAACTCGGCCCTTCCAAAAAGAAAAAGAAGCGCCCCATAACTCGATCTTTCAAACCAAACCCCAATCCAAACGGATCGGATAGGAATTTCTTCTTCTTTCAAAATATCCTCGGTCGCCGTTGCGCCAGGAATCGCGCAAGAGCGAGTCTTCCTCCTTTAAAAAGGTCGAAGTTTTAAATTCTCCCGAAGTCTGCAAAAAGGACTCCAAGGGAGGCAAAGGGCGATCTTGATACAAAATCGATAATTTTTCGGCGACACGATACGTTCCGCTGATTCTCCCCAACTGACTGTAACCGGCGATATGCGGAGTAAAAGCGGATTGGGTAGTTTCCGCGAGAATCCTGCCCGTTTCTTCGGCGGGGGGTTCCGGATCAAACACATCTAGTATTTTGAATATATCATTTCTTGCAATCAATCGTTCGAACGCCTTAGGAGAAAGAATTTCTCCCCGACTCGTGTTGATAAAGACGGTTCCCGGCTGCAGGGAATCGATCAGCGTTTCGGAAACGAACCGGAACGTGGGTTCGAAACCGTCCTGGGTCAAGGGAACGTGATAACTCAACACGGAACTCCGCAGAACTTCTTCGAGAGGCGCGGACTCGGCCTTATAAAACGGATCGTAAAAAACGGAGTCGATCCCTTTGGATATTAGAATTTTATGAAATTCTTTTCCCGTATTTCCGTGGCCGATCATTCCTACCTTTTTGGTTTTCAGTTCGGATTCGGAAAACAGGCTCGTCAATCCCGCATAACAGTATTCGGCGACGGAACCGGCGTTGCATCCCGGCGCGTTGAGGAAGATCTTACCGGATTCTTTCAAAGAATTGAAGTCCACGTGATCGGTGCCGGAACTTACGGTCGCGAAAATTCTCACCGAAGGAAACTTGCGGACGCTTTCCGCATTCACTTTCAACCGAGTATTCGCGATCAAAACTTCCGGATTTTCGGAAGGCAATTCTCCGATCCGTTCAATCGGATACGATCGCACTTCCAATTTCGTAAATCCGGAAAAGATTTTCTCGGCTCCCGTGGTTCCTTGAGGATAATAAAGAATCGGTCTTTTCTGTTGCACTTCATTGTCATTTCATCCGAACGCATCCTCGGAAAAAACGAAAAAAGGTTTGCCTTGAGAAAGAATTTTTTGAGAATCACAGGTCCATGAAATCTCTCCAGGAAAGAATTACATTCCCCGTAGTCGTCGGTTTGATCGGCGTGATCGTCATCGCATTGGTCTGGTTCGTCTTTTTCAGCGGAGGCAAAGGCCCCGGCGGCTCTTCGAGCGGAGAAGACGCCGAGTTCACGCTGCAGCGCAACGAATCCGGCGAATGGGTTTTAAACCAAGCGGTCGTCGACACTTCGAGAAGAATCTTCGATGAAAACGGAAACTGGCTTTCCTTCGACGATCTTCTCCAATACGCGACTACGGGAGAAGTCAATCTCGTCTCTGAACTCTGGGGATTGCGCAGACAGTGCCCCGAAAACGTCGTCTACGAACAGTGCAACGAAATCATCCGAGCCTTCATCGCGGATCATTACTCCGGCAAAGACGCGGAATATCTGATGAAACTTTTTTCCGGTTATCTGCGTTACGAAACGACGATGCGCGAATTCGAACTTTCCGACAAACTTACCCGCGCCGAAAAATACGAACTCGTTAAGAAGAAACGAAGGGAGTTCTTTTCCGAAAACGACGCAAAGCTCATCTTCGGTATGGAAGAAGCGGAGGAAACCTACCGGGATTCCCTCGGCGGTTTTCTGAAAGACACCGAATCCCTAAACGGCGATCAACGGATGCAGAAATACGAAGAATATCGAAAAAATGTCTACGGGCAATATTACAATACCGTAAAGACGAGAGAGCCGAAATACAACACCTACGAAACGGAAATGTTCTTACGAGACAAGGAACTTACGAAGATGAGTTCCTCCGATCGCAACAGTAAAACGAGAAGCATTCGCGAAAAATACTTCGGTAAGGACGGAGCCGATCGTATGGACGCGGTTTATAAGGAAATCGAAGAAAGGGAAAAGAAGGAAAAACAAACCCAAAACGAAGAAGCCGACTGGGCTCAAAAAAATTCGAACGTAAAGGGAGAAGCGAGAGAAAAGGCCCTGATGGAAATTCGGATTAAAAATTTAGGCAAAGAAGAAGCGGAAGAATATTCAAGAAGATTGAAATACGAAGAGGAGATGAAGAAAAACCAAAATTGAATCTGCTGAGTTTTATCCCGAAAGATTCCATCCAATACCGGCTCCTGCTTTGTCTCGGAGTCGGATTCGGAACCCTTTTGGGACTTTCCCCTTTTTCATTCTTAACCGCGGGAATTCTTGCATCGATCTCCTGTCTGTTTTTATTTCTTTCCCTCGACAAGGAACCGTTTTGGAAGGCGTCGCTTTGGCTTTTGATCCTTTCCCAAATCTTAAATTACACCACCTTTCCTTGGATTCCGGGCGCGGTTTCGAGAATCGCGGGAACGGGTCCGGTCGTTTCGATTCTGTTTTTTTTGTTCTACGGAATCATTTCGCATCTCAAGTTTTTTCCGTTTTATATTCTATTCCGATTTTCTAAATTAGGATCGATCGGGAATCCCTGGGTCTTGCTCGTATTTCCGGCGGCGGGAGCGCTCGCGGACATACTCACCTATCAGATCTTTCCTTGGTATTGGGGAAATTTGGTTTCCGGTTCGATCGTCTTCGAACAATTCGCTTCGATCGCGGGCGTCTACGGTTTGAGTTTCCTTTTGCTCTTTCTATCTTCCGTTTTTTTAATATTGGTATCGACGATCCGAAAAAGAGATACGAAAGAATTCAGAATTTCCGTCGTCGGCGCCATCGGGATCGTTTTCATCTACGCATACGGTCTTTACAGAATCGGCTACGCGGTTCCGTTGTTAAACGAAGTGCAACCGAAGGAACTTTCCGTAGTGATCATACAACCGGACACTTCTCCCGGCACCAAGGATCTCAAGGCGGATTCCGCTTTTTTAAGCGCGACGATGAGTAAGGTTCTTTCCTTGTCTTTGCAGGGAAGCATGTCCTCGGAACGTCCTCCTTCCTTGATCGTGATCCCGGAATCCTCGATCCCTTTTCACGGTACGATCGATTCGGAAGAGAACCGAAAAGATCATATCTATTCTTCCACGATGGAAGGATTGATTCTGTATCTTTCCAAACAGACCGGAGCCGACGTTCTTTATAACGAACTCAACATGGATCACGGAAAACTAAGAAACCAGATTTCCCTTTTTAAAAATCTGGACGGGAGCGTCGAACGGTATAATAAAAGAAGACTTCTCGCGTTCGGAGAATATCTTCCGTTGGAAGAACAACTTCCGTTTTTACGTTCCGTCTTTCGGGAAACTTCCCGTTATGTTCCCGGCGAAACTCCGAGATTGTTAATCGGAAATCCGATTCGAAAAACAAAACCGATCGCAGCTCCGGAACCGGAGGATATTTCCCGTATGGACGATCCGAATCGATTCCGATCTTCGTTCGCATCCGAAGCGATACAATTGGAAAAGATTCAAAATTCCGAATATTCGTATTCCATTCTTCCTTTGCTTTGTTACGAAGCGATGTTCACCGAACTCGTTTTGGATTACTTCAACGCCGGAGAAAAACCGGAAATTCTCGTCAACATCACGAACGACTCGTGGTTCGATTCCGAATTGGAAGCGCACCAACATTCGGGAACCGTCCGTTTACGGGCGATCGAAACCGGCCTTCCGCTCATCCGCTCGACGGTTTCGGGAATTACGGAAGTCTGGGATTCTCGGGGGATTGCGCTCATTCATCCGATCGGATTTCACGAAACGGCGATCCGAACGTTTTCGATCCGCCTCGATTCCTCCGTCTCTACCGTTTATACGAAGATCGGAAACGCGGGAATTTGGATTCTCTGCATTCTCGCGACTGGATTTCGTCTAACGTCCATATTCGGAAATCGAAGGAAAGTCTGAATGCTGGAGCATACGTTCTGCCATCTTCCGGGTATCGATTCCGTCGAGGAAAAAAATCTCTGGCAAAAAGGAATCTACGATTGGAAGGATCTCAAAGCCTATCTCAAGAACGAATCCATTCCGATCGCCAATCTGATTTTGGACGCATTAGAATTTTCTAAAAAAGAATTGGAACGGGAGAACTTCTTTTATTTCTTCCACGTTCTTTCCGCAAAACATCACTGGAGACTTTTTCCGAAGATCCGCAAAAAACTTTTGTATCTCGATATCGAAACGACGGGACTCGGAAGCGACGACCGTACGACCGTTATCGGAACCTATGACGGAGAAGAATACCGTTCGTATGTGCGTGGCTTCAACTTGGACTTCTTCTTGGACAATCTGAGACAGGATCAAATTTTCGTTTCCTACAACGGAATCGGCTTCGACGTCCCCTTTTTGGAAAAAGAATTCAACGTGCGTTTTCGAAACAATCATATCGATATTATGTTTTTCTTAAGATCCCTCGGAATCAAAGGAGGACTCAAGGGCTGCGAAAAAGCATTGGGGATCCACAGACCGGAAGAAGCGGCGATCACCGGAATCGAAGCAGTGCGACTGTGGAAACAATACGTCGATTACGACGACACGGACGCTCTGAAAATTCTGGAAGGATACAACCGGGAAGACACCGTAAATCTTGAAATTCTTTTCATAAAAGGATACAATCTGAAAATTAAGGAAACCCCGTTTTACGGAGAAATCATACAAGAGCCAAACAGACGCGGATAATCTCGAAACATTATCCGTTCAATGATACGATCCGGAAACCTCAATCGCCGCCGATCCACCTGTATTTTTCATATGGAGGATCGATTTCCAATACTTGGACTTGACCTTGATCGATCAGCTTTCGGATCAAAGAATGAAGAATCGCAAGTGCAGTGTTGTAATACCCGCTGTTCGCGACCTTCTCTCCCATCGCTTCGAGAACCAATGTGGAAAGATCCTGATCGTTCTCTTTAAGACGACGCACGACCCCTCTTTCCAAAAGGTTTAAAGTTTTTGAAAGTAGTTTGATCGCCCTTTGCGGATCGTCCGGCTCGGCCCCGTGTGCTGGAAGAAGTCTCCGAATCGGAAGTTTGGAAAGACGATCCAAGGATTGATGATAGTCGTATAAATTCCCGTCGATCTCTGCATAAATCGAAGAAATGTTCTGCAATACGAGATCGCCCGTAAAGTAGATCTTTTCACCGAGTATATAGGGAGTTAAGTGCCAGCGGTTGTGTCCGGGCGTATGGAGAATTCCGATTTCCCTTCCACCCGCTTGGATGACGTCCCCTTCCACGAGTTCCACGTCGAAGTCGAGATACGGATCGACCCGTTCGGAGTTGTTCAGTGCATCATTAAATTCGAATATACCCGTGTCCACTCGTTTGAGTTCGGTCGCTCTGGTCGCGTTGTCGTGATGTCCTTTGTATACGAGTCTTCTCATCGCTCGTTGAAAAACCTGAACGAATTCGACGTAGTTGCCGATCTCCGCTGCCATCCCGGTCATCGCGTATAATTTCGCGTCCGTATAATAACGAAGCGTGAGCGCTGCGCTCATGTGATCGAGATGATTGTGCGTATAGATGATATGTTTGATTTTGCTGAGAGAAAGTCCGATCGTCTTTAGAGCGCGCTGAAGCATCCCGAGATTTTCGATATAGCCTGAATCGATGATGGTCGGTTCGCCGTCGGGAAGAATATAAATGTTGTTAGGCGCGTAAAAAGGCTGGGGAATTTCGGTTTTAAAGATTCCGTCTCCGATATCCTTTACTTCCGGAACAGAGTTATATCGGTGGACTTTCATTCGATTCTCCCAAAGAGTCGCCGTCTTTTGATTACAAGGTCTTTGGACTTGCGGAAGGCTGCAATTGAAATTTCAAAGGTTCGCTTCTTCCGCTCAAAACGATGTCGAATTAATTCCGATTACAACAAACCTTTACCGCGTCCGCGAGCTGTTTCGGGTCCCAAGGTTTCGGAAGAACCGCGTATGTACCCGCTTCTTTTTTGACCCGTTCCACCGCGGCTTCGTCCACGTGACCCGTAATCAATATGGATTGAATATCGGGATATTTTTGATGAACCAAAATTAAGAATTCGTCGCCCTTGATCCCGGGCATACGCCAATCGGAAAGAATGAGAATCACGTTGATTCCGTTTCCTACGAGTTCGTCCACGACCTCCAACGCTTCGTTCGCGTTGATCGCGGTCTCGTATTGAAACTCGTTCCCGAATTGTTTCTTTAATTCCTGCTTTAACGCGATCAAAATAATCGGCTCGTCGTCCACACAAAGGATCGCGTTATTTTTTACAGTATCATTCAAAAGATCTTCTCCATTTTCCTATCGCGCAGTCTTCAACCATACGCTGAACTTCGTTCTTCCAGGAACGCTCTCAAACTCTATTTTACCGCCCATCTTCTCTATGATCTTTTTACAGATATCCAACCCTAATCCGATCCCCTCCCCCTGTTTTTTCGTGGTGAAAAACGGTTCGAAGATCTTGTCCTTAACTTCGTCCGGAATTCCGGCTCCCGAATCGGTAAAGGAAGTTATAACCCATGAATCTTGTTCTTCGAGGCAGATTTCAATCTTCCCTTGGTAATTCATGGATTGCAAACCATTATTTAAGAGATTGATCCAAACCTGATTCAACTTGTTGCCGTTTCCGAGACAAAGTCCGTTCGAACGATAATCCTTCACGATCTCCACACCGTACTTGATCTTTGTATGATATAGGGTAAGAATCGTTTCGATTTCCGACTTTATATCTACGGGAAAGATATCCTCTTCCTTATCGCTTCCGCCCGGATTCAAATAATTTTTCAGAGCTTCGACCACGTGCGACGCTTTTCCGCTCGCCACGGATATAACGTTACTCAATCGAACGATCGTCGACAGAGAACCGACGGCGGCTAAGATGCTCGTCCTTTTTTCGGATTGCAGAAGTTCGACCAATCTTTCGCCCAATCGATACACACCGATGTCGAGAACGGTAGAGGTTACGTCTTCGTAATCCTTGAATCCCGCGTTCTTAAACATCTGATTGAATTGTTTCTTCAAACTTCGATCGGGGATAACTTCGGATTGAATCGCGTCTTTGAGACTTTCCTCCAAGAGGAAATTGAAACTCTCCGATTCCGTTTTGTTCAATGCCGCGAGAATCTGCGGAACCTCCTTTAAATCCTTTCGCAGAATTTCCAAAATAGCGCGGTTGGAAGAAGTGATCGCTCCGAGCGGTGTGTTGAGTTCGTGCGTCATTCCCGCCGCAAGCTGACCGATCGCCGCGAGTTTTTCGGAAAGCAAAAGCTGATCCTGAGCGCCTTTCAATTCCTTCATGATCCGTTTCAGATTTTCAACGGCGTCCCGAAGATCCGCGTTGGATTTGCGGAGTTCTTTCGTTCTAAGATCGATCTTACGTTCCAGATTCGCGTTCAGATCGAGAATCGTCTCTTCCGCTTCCTTGCTCTTCGTAATATCATAGATGATGCCGAAGATCTGTTTCGGACCTCCGTTCCGGTTTCTTTGATAGATCAGTTCGCGCGACACGAGCCAGCGAAGTTTTCCGTCGCTGTGAAGCATTCTATATTCATGTTCTATAATATCTTTGTCGCTCGCCTTTTGGTAGCGGGGAAGGATCTCCGTTACGTATCTCTGAAAATCCTCCGCAGGCATCAAGGTGGGAAGAAGTTTGTCGCCCATCGACTGTATTTCCGCGACCGTATATCCGAGGACGACTTCGATCCCGTTATTGCTGTATACGTTCTTCTTTTCTTCTATATCATAAATATATAATATATCCGGAGTGATGTCTAGGATCGATTCGATGAACTGATTCCGCTCGACGAGTTTTTCTTCGATCTGTTTTTTTTCGGTGACGTCCACCATCACGCCCCGAAGCCACTTAGGTTGATCGTTCTTTACGATCACCTTCACGATGTCCCGAAGCCAAACGACGCTTCCGTCCTTCTTCATAAATCTGTATTCGAAATCGTGGGCTTCCATTCTTCCCGTACAACTGATGCAGAATTCAACGGCCCATTCCCGATCGTCCGGATGAAGATGTTCCGCCCAAAATCCGGGCTGTTTCCATTCCTCGGTTTGATATCCGAGCATATCCACGACTTGCTGACTCACGAACGTGAACGTAAACGTGGCGGCGTCCGCTTCCCACACGATTCCGGGCGTCGTGTCCACAAGATCGCGGAACTGTTCCTCGCTCGCCTTGGTTCTTCGAAATGATTCCTGCAATTGTTCGGCCATGTGATTGAAGGTTACCGAAAGAGATCCTAATTCCTCCAAGCGGCTCGCGGGGACTCGTTGTGCAAAATCTCCCCTTGCCATCGCACGGCTGGCGTTGGAAATTCTCCGTATGGGAGCGGTGACGAATCCGGCTAAAAACGCCGCGATCAAAAGCGAAGAAGTCAACGCCACCGCGAACACCATCGCCGATTGACTGCTCCCGATCCGAACCCCTTCCAGATAATAAGCCGAAGGAATCGCGGTGATCAGAATCCAATTCAGATTTCCGCTGTTGTCCTCGTACGGAGTCGCCTGCGTCATCCACGTTTCCAACGCCAAGGGTTTCGCCGTCACGACGTCGAACTGAAACTGAACCGGCTTGTGAAGTTCATTCAAATTTCCTAATTGATTCCGCAGTTTCTGAATCGCGTTTCGAATCACGGGATCATCGTCCAAACTCGGAGTGATCGCCTGCTTTCGATACGACTTAGAGGAACCGATCACTTGTCCGAAACGATCCACGATGATCGCTCTTCCATGGGCGGCTACGTTCGTCGTTTTCAAAAGGTCGTTGATTCCGCTCAGACGAACGACCTCATTCTCCTGATTTTTTTTTTCGAGAAACTGATCCAACTGAAGATTGATGTTTTCCGAAATTTCCTGATGCAGCCTTCCCGCAAGTTTATCCGCGGCCATCTCGGAACTTTTGAGATTCAAATACGCGGTCGCACCGACCATCACCAATACCAAAAGAATAAACGGAGCGACGAGAAGCATACGAATCGGCAAACCTTCGATTGCGGTCGTCTCGTCCGTAAATCGGCTTTCCTTTCTTTCCCAGCGGAACGTTTTAAAGTTGAAATCGGATTCGCGGACATGACCGGGAATCTCCGCCCAAAACATTCCGTATTTGCGGGCCAAAGGAAGAGCGATCATCATCGCGAACGGAGCGATGACCCAAGTGATCGAAGTGGTGAAGAACAACGCCGGCGTGATGTTCCGATAGGAGATCGATGGGGAGAATTGTTTGGAACAGATATAACCCCATAACTGCGGTTCGACGACCATAAAGACGGCGACGAAAAGAAGATAACGAAGCCAGGTTTTCCATCTCGTAAAATCGGGATTCCTGCCGATCAATCGATACGCGATCCAAAAACATGCAGGATTGATAAAGTATCCCACCAGCCAATCGAAAAGAAAATGAGGAGGAACTCCTTCGATCAGATCGGAAAGACCGTAGGCGAACGGAACCGCGATCAGCGCCGGATAACCGAACAACAACACGCAAAGAAAAACGGAAAGATCTTTGAGGGATTCGAACGTCTGCGCCCCGGGAACCAAAACGATAAAGGAGCCTAAATAGCCGGTAATGAAAATTAAAACGAAGGTGAAAGGAATGCTCAACAGAGCCTGCGTGTTCCAGGATTGTCTTTCTCGTTTTAAGGTCCAGCCTTCTCCGAACCTTACGCTCACTCCGGAGAAGGCGGAAATCATAAAAACGAATCCTAATAAGAATCCGGTGCGCCCCCAGATTTCAAGAATCGGAAGCGGAATCGATTCGAAAATGGATTCAAGCCACTGAATGACAACGAGCATTCTTACCTCATTCAAACAATCGTTTTCGAAACGAAATTCGCCTCGATCGGCGGAAGAGAAGATCGAAAAAAAAATATTAGAGGATCATTAGACAGGCTGTAAACCAAATTCCCAACGACGGGTTCCATTTTCTAATCTTCTCAATCGAGCCTTGCGAGAGTTCTCGCACTTTCCAAATCACCGTCGTTGATCGCGTCCGCCAATTTTTGCACCCAAATCAAACGTTCCTCGGCGTCCTTGCCGAAAACGAGAGGAAGATGTTTTCTCTCAAAGGAGGAAATCTTACCGTCAAAGCAGCAGGTAATACTCAGAATTTTTAAACAGAAATCCTTCTCCGTTTGATCCAAACCGTTCAGGATTTTTTCGAAGGATTCCCATTCATCCAAACGAAAATGATAATCCTCTATCTGAAACGCCTTGTGAAGTTTGATCAGAATGTATTCGAGATTCGGATGAAACCTCTGCGTGAACACGACCGAGTTTCCGATCGCGGTCATACAACCGATCATCGCTTCCTTGCTGAGTTTGTCCTTTCTTGAAAGAATCTCCTCGACGAGCTCCTTGGAAATAATCCGAGTCAAAAGGCGCGTTCTCAACTCCTTTAGAATAATATAAAGTACGATCGCGTCCCAAAGCGCCGTAATCGGAGCGGCGACGAAATCCGCGTAAACTCGAAAGGAATTTCGCGCGAGAATTTTCCGAATGATGATCTTAGCGACGAGATTGGAAAGAAACACTTTGGCTTTGTAAAGAAGGGTGGTGAGAAAAAGACTTTGTTTGTTGGTGAGCCGATACGGATCGATTCCCAAAAGTTTCAGATCGGGATCGGGAATTTCCAAAGCGAGCCTCGAAAGAAGGTTGGTGACTCCCGTGATCAAATCCGGATCTTCTTGAAGATCCAAACCCGCGAGCCGCGTCATCTGATATACGGAGGCAAGTCCGATCCGATAGAGAAGATAAAATTCCAAAACGGTTCCGAGCAAAAGCGCGAGCCCCGTCCAAGTCCATTTTTCCAGAAAGACGGAGGACCAAAGTTCGGGATTTTCGGGGAAGAATTTCTCGACGAGAATGATCACGAACGTCGTCCAAAATCCGGTCTGAAGCGACCAGAACACCGTCCATCGGATGATCCTCTTGGAGCCCGATCCGAATTCCTGGGAATCCCAACTTCCCAAGGATCTTTTGTCTCTTTTCGCGAGATCGTTCAAAATCCCGATTCCCCATCGCTCGAGAATTCCGGGTTTATATTCTTCTGAAGGAGAGCCGATTTTCATCGCCGGGGGAGTTCATTCCATTTTTCCGAACTGTCAAACCATTCTTTCAAATTTTGTTTCAGAATTCGAGGTTCGGGGAACGATCTTTTAGGAAAGAGGTCGAAACCAGAAAGCGGCGTTTCGATTTCATCCTTGACCTCGATCCGCTTTTCGATCAGTATGAATTCTAAAGGCAAACCATGAAACGTTCTTATTCCTTATTCTTTACATCCGTCCTTGCTTCGATGGTTCTCTTCAGCTGCGCCAATTCGAAAGATTCAAATAATGTCGACCTCAAGGTTTTGCTCGCAGACGGAAACGTAATTTTCATCAACGGAGAAGTAGATCCCGATAAAATCTCCTCTTGCGGAGTCGCCGTCCCCGGAACCACTTCCACGGGAACCACCGGTACTACGGGAACGACAGGGACCACGGGAACCAGCGGTACAAGTAACACCCGTTATACGGTCACAAGTCAGTTGATTATGAAAACTACCGGAGAATCCCTTGTTCTCCGGTTTCAATTCGATTCGGCTCAGTATCAAGGATCCGTCGATCCGCAACAGGGTTTCAGTTATTCCGGCGGGGCTTTCGCGAAAACGGTTACGGGTAACGTAGGTAAGGTGGAATGGGGATCTTCCGGAATTCCAGTTTATGCGAGCAGCAGCGGCGCGGCTCAACAACAAACGCTTCAATACATGGAGATCGATATTTCCCTGACCGGAAAACTTCTCAGCAGTTCCACCAGCACTGGAATTCTCAATCAGTGTTACACTTCGGACAACGTGAATTGTACTTCCGTAACGACCACGCAACAGTGTTTTACCCAGGATAACCAAACCTGTGTTTCCACGGCTTCCGCTTCCGGATCGTCCGTAACGATTACGGGAAGCATTCATTGTAACGCGAAGAACGTGATTCCGAGCGGCGGCGCGACTACTACTCAGTAATCCGAATCGTCGCCGCGTGCCTGCAGGTTGCAGCCCACCTTTCCCTTTTACCGAAAAGCCGATCTTAAGAGATCGGCTAAAATTCACTTCTACGTTTTTGCAACGAAAACGGAAATCAATCCGATAACGCGGTCTTTTAAAATTTCGTTTTCTTAATATACTCTACGAGCTGATTCAAAACGGTTCCCCAACCTTCGTGAAATCCCATCTCTTCGTGCTTCTTGCGGTTGACTACGTTGCCGTGAATCGCGGTCGCTCTGTATTTTGTTCCGCCGTTTCCGTGCGGCTCCAAGGTCAGAATCGCCGTAAAAAATCCGAAAGGATGCGCCGGATCGGGCGACGGACGAAAGCCCGGTTGAAGCGCATCGGTCCAAGAAAATTTCTGATGTTCGATGACTTCGAGGATACAACCGAGATTAGGAAAGTTCTCTCCTTCCGGAGATTGCATCGTAGAACGGAAAATTCCTCCGGGTCTTAGATCGATTTCGCAGTCGATCGTTTTCCAAGGATGGGGAGTGAACCAATGGACGAGATGTTTCGGTTGGGTCCAAGCGGCCCAAACTAGTTCGCGCGGAACGTCGATGATTCTTTCAAGAACGAGATCCAGATTCGGATCGGGGGTCGGATACAGTTGAGCGGACATCTTCTTTCTCCTATTGAGAGAACAAGAATCGTCAAGCTCGAACGAAATGCAAACTTATTCTATTCCTCAAGGAGTTTTAGAATCTGTTCCTTCAAAAGATTGCGGATGGAGGATTCCTCGAAACTATTTAAGAATTTCATTAAGTTGTCTGCGATGGCTTGAAACTCGGCGTCCATCTGCTCTCGGATTTGATAGCGGGAAAGAAGACTCAAAATCACGACTCCGTCCCCTTGCGAACGTTCCTCTTTTGCAAAGAGGGAATGAATCAGCTTTTTGTCGTTCTTATCCGCCTTTTCCAATAAAAGAAGAATCGGATACGTATACAAACCGTTGTAAAAATCCTTGAGAGGAACCTTGCCGCTTTTACTCGCGGGAGTGAAATAATCGATCGCGTCGTCTTTTTTCTGAAAGAAGGAACCGAGATCGATTCCGAATTGCCGAAGCTTCTTCTTTTCCTTTTCGTTCTTTTCGGAAAGAACGCCCGCGGAAGCGCTGACCGCGCCGAACAAGGAAGCGGTTTTACCGTAAACGACTCTATTATAAATTTCTAAAGTGATTTTGGGATTTTTTTCCCATTCCATCTGGATGAGTTCGGAAACGGAAAGATCCTTGATGACCTGCGTGAAGATGTCCATCAGCTCGGGATAACCGAGACCGTTCAGATGATCGATTCCGCACGCGAGAAGATAATCTCCGGCGAGGATCGCGGTCTTGTTTCCGAACTTGGACCCGACGCTCTGAAGTCCCCTTCTCGTTTCAGCCTCGTCCACGACGTCGTCGTGCAAAAGACTCGCGGCATGGATCAACTCGGCGATGGCGCCGACGTCCAGCCAATGTTTGCCGGGATAACCTAAAAGTTGACAAAGGCAGTAATGAAGAATCGGGCGAATCCGTTTTCCCCCGGATTTGATCGTATAGGATTTGATCTCGGCCAAAATTTTGAGATCTTCCCGAATGATCGCTTCGAGTTTTTTGTCGAATTTTCGAACCAGAGAATCTTTGAATACGGACGCTTTCACTACCCCTTCCCGTGGGGCCAGTATTCAAAATAACGGTACAGGCTCAAGCAAGAACCTTCCGGGTAGTTCAGGCTTTGAGTTTGTTTTCGAGAATCAACAGCTGACGCGCGAGAATATCCTCCATATCCCGGAACTGTTCCTTACGGTATATGTGGATCAAATTACGGTACATCCGTTTGATGATGGAAAGGGTGCTGGCTCTCGTGAAATATCTTTCACTCGGAGTAAAACTGTTCGCCTCCAAAAAACGGATGCAAGTGGACTTGTCCAAAAGAACCCCTCCGTGAAACGGATCGATGAAGGTTTCGTAATCGGGAGAATCGAAATGAAGAAGGAAGTGCAAAGGCATGTTCACCCCGTACAACGGAAGGGAAAGCCTGCGGGCTACGAGTAAATAGATCGCCGAAAGGGAAATCGGAATTCCTTTGCGCGTACGAACGATGCGGGTAACGAAAGAATTGTTCGGATCGTCGTACTGATCGTTGTTTCCCTGAAAATTCTCCTCCGAAGAAAGAACTCTCGTCAAAAAGTGAACCTTCAATTCTTCCGAAACGTATTCCGGATTGAGATCGCAGAGTTCCTCGACGCGGAGAGCGAGTTGATCCAAATAGATTTTGAATTCGTAATAGGACGCGTCCGGATCGCCGACGCTCGAAAGAAGAAAGACGGCCTCTTCCAAATCGGAATAATCATTCACATGTCCCTTGCTCGCAAGGATCGCATAACGTGAATTGATGCGCTCGAGATGAACTACGGAAGAGATAGAACGTGCAAAAACGCGGAGCGTGGGGTCTTTAAACTCTTCCACGAACTCGCTGATCTTAAATTGCCACGGAACCATGTCCGCGATTTCCCGAATCACTTGGATTTTTTCATCGCTTCCCGCAAACTCAAGCTGATAGAATTTTTCTTCCAGCTTATCGGGAGGGAAAGAGAGAGAATCATGATAGGAATCGGATGAGGGCATAAACATTATCTTTTTACGAAAAACAAAATGAGTCAATTCAGAATGAAATTTGTCATCGGAAAAAATGAAATGAGAATTATAAAACCTTTTCGCGAAAGAGACAGAACCGAAGCGCTTAGCGAGAATTGTAAATTACTATGTCTTACGGCGTACGACCGAAGAACTAAAAAATCGAATGAAAGAGTTTGGAAAAAAATTGCGAAAAAAGGAAACGCTCCCCGCTAAGACGGCGGGGAGAGATTTTTTAAACGGTAAGAGCGGATAATTCTTCGAGAGCTTTCTTTTCCTCTTCCGGTTTTGGAGGAGTTCCGTGCCAGCCCGGGTTATTCTCCATAAAAGAAACACCCTTACCCAATACGGTATTGAACAGAATGATCGTAGGAGAACCTTTGTGTTGCTGCGCCTTCTCGAATGCGGAGATGATCTGTTCGATATTGTGACCGTCCGCTTCCAACACGTTCCAACCGAAGGCAAGAAATTTCTCGTTGAGAGGCTCGAGGTTCATAACGTCTTTCGTAAAACCGTCGATTTGAATTCCGTTCTTGTCCATAAACGCGATCAGATTATCGAGTTTATAATGCGCCGCGGATTGAGCCGCTTCCCAAGTCATACCTTCCCCGCATTCTCCGTCGGAGATACAAGTGTAGATTCTATGATTCTGTTTTTTCAGTCTCGCGCCGAGTGCAAGACCGACGGAAACGGAAAGCCCTTGTCCCAAAGAACCGGAAGCGCTTTCGATTCCGTTCATATAGCGCGTGGAAGGGTGACCTTGCAGTTTGCTTCCGAGTTTGCGGAACGTCAGGAGTTCTTCGACCGGAAAATAACCGGAGTGAGCCATGGCCGCATAACGGATCGCACACACGTGACCGTTGGAAAGAATCAGACGATCCCGTTCTTCCCAATCCGGATTGGACGGTTTGTGGTTTAGAATTTTCTTATATAAAACCGCGTAGATATCCGCGAGACCCAAAGGTCCGCCCGGGTGACCGGAATTCGCTGCGGTCACCATTCGGATCACGCTCTTTCTGAGTTCGTTAGCAAAACTCTTGAGTTCTTTGATATCGTTCATATTCTTCCTAAGCGAATGAGATGCTGATTTCCAACCTCGAAACGAGGTGCCGAAAGAAGGTCAGTTCGCGGAACGAAACAGAACCAGCCCGGAAAGGAAAATGACAGTGTATAGAGGAAGAAAAATATAGTGTAGCTTTCTGTGGAATTCTTTTTTTCGAGTTATTCCCGACCAGACCATCAGAAGCATCAAAACCAAGGTGAGAATCGCGAACGCGCGATGTGTGTCGATGATCCATCGATCGACCGCGGGTAAAATTCCGGCGTTCTCCAAACCTCCTCCCAAATATTTTACATAGAGAAGGGAAATTGCCGTCGTTAAGTTGAAGGACGCTCCCGCAAGATTGAAAATCCGGTGCAGAAGATTCTTTCTAAAGCGAAAATAATAACCGGTGTAAAAACAGAGAACCGAAAGAGTCATTCCAATGTTAATCAGGGTTAGAATCATCTCTTCCATTTTCGGTCATAGCCCGTTCATCGATACAAATTTTTCGGGAAGAATTCGGAGAAACTGAAAAACGAGTTCGCAAAAACCGGCGAATGCCCTAAGGGGATTTTTTATTTGACCGAGGAAATCAGCTCGAAATACTGGTTCCATAGTAAATTGCTGCCTTAGCTCAATTGGTAGAGCATCTGATTTGTAATCAGACGGTTGTGGGTTCGATTCCTATAGGCAGCTGTTTCTCTTCGGGTAGGTACTCAAGTGGCCAACGAGGGCAGACTGTAAATCTGCTGACTATGTCTTCGAAGGTTCGAATCCTTCCCTGCCCAATTTCATTTCCTCTTCTTTTACAATAAAATCCGATAAACAAAAACGAATCGAAGGATTCGAAGCTTTCGAGTGAAAGCGTTTGCAAGTGACCCATAGGGAACGTCGCAAACGCGAACCGAGTCCATGGATGGACGAGGCACGAGAAAGACGCCGTGGAGTCCAATCGAGCATGGATGCGAGATTGCGTAACGGCGAATCCTTCCCTGCCCAATTTCATTTCTTTTTATTTTCAATCCAACAACGTTCTATTGCGACTGAATCGTTAAGAATAAGAGTGACTCATTCCCTACGGGTCATTCGTCAGGATTCGAAGCTTGCGAGTGAAAGCGTTTGCAAGTGACCCATAGGGAACGTCGCAAACGCGAACCGAGTCCATGGATGGACGAGGCACGAGAAAGACGCCGTGGAGTCCAATCGAGCATGGATGCGAGATTGCGTAACGGCGAATCCTTCCCTGCCCAATTTCATTTCTTTTTATTTTCAATCCAACAACGTTCTATTGCGACTGAATCGTTAAGAATAAGAGTGACTCATTCCCTACGGGTCATTCGTCAGGATTCGAAGCTTTCGAGTGAGAGAGTTTGCAGTGACCCATAGGGAACGTCGCAAACGCGATGCGAATCCAGGACGGATGAGCCACGAGAAAGATGCCTCGGAGCCAAGTCGAGCATGGATGCGAGACTGCGTAGAGGCAAATCCAAAGTTGCGACCCGTAAGGAGCAACTTACTGAATTTAGGAAGCGATGCGAGACAGGAAGTCGAGCAGCATTGCGACGAGCCTACGCGAGTGAGGCAGGAGTCCCGAGCGAAGGGGAGGCGAATCCCCCTTAAACCGCTACTCCTTCCCTCTTATCCGAATGCAACGCGCTCAGACACGGCCCGCAGATATCATCGCCTTCTCTCATAAACTCGATCACCGCTTCCATCGTGCCGATCGGAGAATCCGCGGTTCTCATTCGTTCGATCAAATGATCCTGCAAATGCGTATGGTTGCAGAACGAATGATCCAAGCTTTTAAAAAAGATATGAACGTTCTTGATATGTTTCAACTTAACGATTCTGAATTCTTCCATTCGAAGGATTATATCGTAAAATGAAAACTGTGGGAACTCTTACTTTTGAAAAGGTAGAAAACTATGCCGGACTTTTAGAGATGTAGGAACTCCAACGGCTCCGGATTTCACGGCAAAGTCTCCGTTCGGAGAAAATTCTTTTTGGGGGATCGTCTGTTCTACTCCGATTTTGTATGAGATCCTACAGTTTCGAAAAAACGATTCGGCTTTATGTCCTTTTAAAGTAGGAGATCCTACGATTACTTATAAAACTAAAAAACATGAATCGGATTCGGAAGGTTCTGCGCGAAGGACGCGCAAGGCTTGGTCGCGTAGCGACCGGAGCGAAGCGGAGCCTGGAGCGGCCTGACCCGAGTTTTTTGCAATCCTTTCGCGACTCGCAAAAAAATCCGAGGGGCGCGCCCGGAATGATTCAGAAAAAACTTTTGAAAACGTTTTCGAAGCGGAGAATTCTTCAGTTTCCTTCCGCGACGTTGATCTGCATATTTTTCCAATCGATCGAGTAGAGTTTGTATTTTCCGTCCGCGGAATAACCTTCTAGAAAAAAACGATTCAAAGATCGGCGATAGATCAAACCGGAAACTTGAATCGATTCTTCGGTTCCGTCTCCCGTAAACACCGCGCGGCCTAATACGGGATTGTAAGCGGAATTGGCAAGAAGCAAACTCCATTCTTCCTGATCCGCCGTGAACAACGACGCGGATAGGATCGCGTCCGCCGAAAGTTCGGAATAAGGAACGCAGTTCTGCGGTTGTATTAGATTTTTCTTAAATAGAATAGAGCGGCCGGTCTTACAGAGAAATTGAGGAGTCGACGATAAGGAAAGGGTTCCTTCCTTTTTACGGTAATCCCAAAACGGGGTCGGATTCTTTTCACCGGAGAATAATTTTTCATCCAGGATTTTTCCGTACGTGGAAGCGGATTCGTTTCCGTCTTCGGGATCGGATTCTTCCGTTTTATTACCGCCGCTTCTTCCTAAAAAATATTCGAACACGGGATCGGGCGTATCGTTGTTTAAAATTCGGACAGCCTTTAAGAAATCCTGACTCGGATGATTGTTCTCGAAATTTTTCAGACAAACGCGGGACAGGAGTTCTTCGGATTCGTCGCCGGGAACGAAACCTTTCTGAAGATACGAACACGCTTCCTGTTTCCGACCGGAAACCAAAAGAGTTTTGGCGGTTTCGATCCTGCTCCGTTCCTTGCTCGCATAGGAACCGCTCATCCAAAAATACCGCGCGGAAGAATCGTATTTTCCCAGGTTCCGCAAAAACTTTCCGTAGAGATATAATAGATCGGACTTGCCCTCTTCGCTTAACGATTTGAGTCTTCCACCCGAATAAATCCGTTTATAGGCGCTTCCTTTTCCCGAGTGAAGCGTGTAGCTGATTCTCAAAGCCAAGGAAGTTTCGGGCGTGAGAACGTTCTTCATCTCGCCGAAGGCGTGAACCTTTTCCCAACCGTCGAAGTCCCCCGTTTTGATTTTCACCGCATAACACGCCTTATAGAGAGAAGCGTTTTCCTTTCTGGAAAGAATCCGAAACAAAAACGGCATCTCCTGCGTTTGAGCCGGAGATGAAGCGACTTCGGAAGAAACCGACGGGACATTCGTGTCTTCGGATTCTTCCTTAGGCGAAGAAGGAGGTGTTTCCTGAAAGAACGGATCGGGATTCGGGATCGGCCTGCTGCATGCGGAAATCACCGATACGAGCGCGGAAGGACTTACGTTCAAACCGCCCGCAAGCTCCGAAACGATGGAAGGATATCTCCCCTTTTTATCCGTGATTTTTCCCGAGCGGCTCATGATGAGAATCGCGGGTATGTATTTGCGGTATTTCTCATAGAGAAAAAACAGACGGGAAGACGCGGTCTTTCGAATGTCCGCTTTCTGAGAAGTGCGGAGCAATTCTTCGTAAAGAGGAATCGAAAAAAGAGGATCTTCCTTTTCCATCGCATACGCGTCTTCGTAAGAAACCGGATATACGGCCGCAGAAACGGTTAAAAATATCGTAATAAAGTAAAATAACTTAGAATACATTGCGAAGGACTTCCCGTTTTGCGTCCGATCCGTGATTGAGCGGACAAACCTCGGAAGGGACCGTTCCGCTTTTGAACAATTCCTTGCGGGTGTGTTTGCAGGAAGGTCCGGGAAGATGGCCGGATTCTTCGCAAACGGTCGCGGTGACCGCGTGTTCCGAAATCGGATATTTCCGTTTTGCGTCGTCCGAATCCTCGGCGGCTTCGAAAATTTTCGCGATCGTTCCCCAAAGAGGTGCCGCCACGGTTCCGCCTAACGCGGATGAGCCGAGTCCGTAACTCGGATCGTCGTACCCGAGCCAGATCGCCATCGACAAACCGGGTTTCACGCCCACGAACCAGTTGTCGCGATTGTCGTTCGTCGTTCCCGTTTTACCGGCGACTTCTCCCTTATATCCCGTGTTTCTTACTCCGGCTGAGTTTGCGCTTCCATGAAGAAGATCGATCATGATCTCCGCGACCTGCGACGACAATACCTTCCTTTCTTCCGGGACTTTTAATCCGAACTCGTCCGTGGATTTTCTTTCGTAGATGACCTTGCCGAAACGATCGGTGATTTTTTGAATCAGATAAGGGCGTTTGATCGTTCCGTCGTTCGCGAACGCGGAATACGCAAGAGCCATTTCCAGCGGAGAAATTTCCAAAGAACCCAACGCAAGAGAAAGATCCCCTCTGAATCTGGATTGCAACACTTTCGAATCGGGGAAAAAATATTTCTGAAAGAAATCCTGAATTCTCGAGATGCCGAGTTTTTCCGCGATCTGAACTGCGGCGGTATTCTTTGATTTTGCCAAGGCTTGTCGAACGCTGATATCCCCGTCGTATTGGTTTCCGATGTTTTCCGGCATCCAGTTTCCGGTTTGATTTCTGTAAATCAGAGGCGCGTCTAAAATTCTCGAAGAAGCGTTGATAAGTCCGGTTTCGATCGCGGCGGAATACAAAATCGGTTTAATGGAAGAACCGGTTTGCCGCTTCATCGCGGTCGTTCGATCCAACTGATTGTCCGCTTTAAACTCGGAACCGCCGTGCATCAGAAGAATTTCTCCGGTTGCAGGATCAACGGCGACTAACGCAACTTGAAGCCCCGATTCGTTCGCTCCGCTGAACGAGTCCGTATCGATGAAGAGTTCGAGCGCGGGCGAAAGATCCTGAACGTATCTGCGAAACACAGCGGTCTCGCTGGAATTCTTATTGTCCGTGAGTTTCGTCTTACGAACCAATCCGTTCTTTTGAACGTTGTCCACGTAAGCCTTTACGATTTTAGGAAGTTCGGCCTGAACCGGTTCCGCGATCGTAGTATAAATCGAGAAACCTCCCGTTTCGTAAATGTTCGAATCGGGATACAAGGAATTCAAAAACTTACGAACGTGTTCGGTCACGTATGGAGAATGGTCTCTTCTGTTTCCGAAAACGGTTTCGCCCGGGGACCGCATGTGAAAGGACAAATAGATTTCGTCGAGTTTCGTCTTCGGATTGTCCTTGAGAATCTCGTCTTCCTGAAACGAACGGATGATCGCGTTGACTCTTTGTCTTGAAAGATCCGGATTTTTCAGAGGAGAAAAACGATTCGGGGCGGAAGCGAGAGAAGCAAGCACGATCATTTCTTCCGTGGTCAATTCCGCCGGCGTCTTTTTAAAATAGAATTCGGCTGCGCTTGCGAACCCGAACGCTCCGTGACCGAGGTATACGTTGTTTAAATAATATAATAATATTTGCTTTTTCTCATACGAATATTCGAGTGCGAACGCGAGCTGCGCTTCCTTGATTTTTCGGACGAGACTTTTTTCGCGGTCGTCGAGAAGAATTCTCGCGAGCTGCTGCGTGATCGTGGAAGCTCCCTGTTTAAAACGAAAACTCGTAATATTTACGAACACCGCGCGCAATACGGAAAAATAATTGATCCCGCTGTGAGAGAAGAATTTGCGATCCTCGACGAGAAGAACGATCTTTTTCAGATTCTCGGGATAAGCGTCCCATTCGAGATTGCTCGTCTTTTTTGCGAAGATCTCGGAGACTTTTTTCCCGTCTCGATCGTAGATCACCGAAGGCTGGTGATTGTAAAAAAGTGCGATCATCTCCTTGAGTTCCGCTTCTCTTGTGATCACTCCCACCCAGAAAAGAATCAATCCCAAGAGTAAAAGAGAAACCGCCGCGCCCGCGGAAAGTAAAACTACGTTCGGAAGTTTGAGTCGACGGCCCGCAACCTGCTCCCGCAATCTTTCCGCAAGAGTTTTGATCCTAGGCTGTTCTGCTTCGTTTGCGTTTTCAATTTCTCTGCGAACGGCAAAGAACGGTTTTTCTTCGAAGGTGATCGATTCTCGTTTGAGAAGCGGGCGATCCTGATCGGAACGATCCCGTTCCGCTTGTCGTTCTTCCGACGAAAAAAGAGAATCCGGTCGGAGATTTCGATCGGGTCGTTTGTTTTGGAATTTTTGTGTGAGTTCCCACACTTTTTCTTTCAGCGAAACTTGCAGTTTAGAAAAAGAATCCGAAATTCTTTCGAAAAGACCGGGCCCGGCCGGTTCCGGAGTTCGGTTTTGCGGAGGCGTCGATGGCAAAGGCCGCTGCGGAACCGAAGGCGTTGGAGTTCCCACACCTTGCGATGGTTCAGGACGAGGACGCGGTAAAATTTCGTTGGTAGGCGCAATCGATTCGACACGGGGAGGAATCGTCGGAGGAGGAGAAGGTTTTGGAACCTCCATTCTCACCAAAGCTTTATGACCGCACTGATAGCAGGTCAGCCGGAAGACGGAACCCGTGGGAACTCCCTCCGGCAACCGAGAAGTCGTCCCGCAGGTTGGACACAAAAAGCGAGAACTTCTGAGAGTCTGAATCCCGGTCTCCATCATCCTCTTAATTGTCGGAGGATTTTCCAAATCCGGACAAGCACTTAATTCCCTTTTTCTTTCCTTTCCGTGATTACGGTGTAATCGCAACCCTTGAGAATCTCCGTCGGAACTTCGTCCCCTTCCTTTTGGGGAAACATCGAAACCGTGAGAACCCGAAACCCGAGTTCCCGAAGCCGATTGGAAACGCCGAAACCTTCGTCGCTGTGAAAACGCCCGTTGATATGAACGATCTTCCGTCCCTTTGTCAGGAGTGCGTTGGCGATCGAATCCGTCATCCCCGCGTCCCAGAGATACTGTGCGTCGATAAATCTTCGTTGCAGATTTTCATCCGAACCCATTCCGGGATGCTCGCTCAGAATCTTTCGGATCTTGTTTTCGTAACCTTCCTGAGCGAACTTGCGGATCAGATATTTCGGAGGAAGAAATACGGAACGCACCGGAAACAAGGCTTCGATCCCGGAAGAAGAAACCAGATTCACGTATTTTCGGGGTACGTTGGACGCAAGAACCGGAATCCGATTCTCCTTAGCAAATTGAAGATACGGATGATAGTCTCGCACATGATTCGGCCAAAGTTTCAACGCGTTTAAAAAGGCTTTTTCGCCGATCTGACCGTTCAGATATTCGTCCAAGGTTTTTTGCTGATCCCGTTCCAGCATTTCCAAGGAAAGAATCACCTGCGTGGTCGAAGCGATTTTTTGAAACCAATCCAGACGGATCCTATGACCGGAAACGTCGTCGTGCTCCTCGCCAAATATTAAAACATCATAATTTTTGAATGAATCAAAAATCATTTCGGGTGAGACCGCCATCTTGGTCAATCCCTTCAGGATGGAAACGGGCTTGGGAGTTTGTGCCGCCTCGGATGATACATCCGGGTCCGCTTCCGAACGTTTCTCCGCTTTCGATGGATCGTCTTCTTTTTTTTCTGTCGGCGTCGGTTTCGTTTCCGTCGGCGACGGATTTGTTTCCGGGCGATGTTCGGTCTCGGAAAAAACGGGAACAAAACTTCCGAACAAAATTGAAAGGGATGCGACCAACGGCAGAACCCGAGCTTTCCATAAAGAAGCCTCAACTGCGGACAAACGGACTCTCCGGAAAAGAATTCTTTCGTTCAAAAAGGTTCCCCGTTATTTCAGCAAGGATTCGATCTTTTGAGTCACTGCGGAACTGTCCGGTTCCACCGCCGATCTGTATCGAGCTTCTATCTTTCCGTCTTTGGAGATGAGAATTTTTTCAAAGTTCCATTCCACTTCTCCCGGAGTCGGAGAATTTTCGACGAGATATAAATACAAAGGATGTTGGTCTTTTCCTTTTACGGAAATTTTGGACATCATGTCAAAGCTGGCGCCTTTTTGAATTCTGCAGAACGTTTCGATCTCTTGGTTCGATCCCGGTTCCTGACTTCCGAAATTGTTGGCCGGAAAACCGACTACGACGAATCCCTGGTCCTTGTATTTCTTATATACTTTTTCGAGGTTGTCGTATTGATACGTGTAACCGCACTTGGAAGCCACGTTAACCACCATTACGACCTTACCTTTGTATTTGGAAAGAGAAACGTCGTTTCCCTTAATATCTTTTACTTTGAAATCGTAAAAGCTCCCTTTTGCGAACGCGCCCGCGATCGGGAAAAGAATTCCGAAAACGAAAAACAGAATGAAAAGTTTCGACTGCATGGATTATAACCTTCTTTCAAAGAGTTTAAATCCGAATGCGTCCACACTTCAATCGTTTTTCAGAAATCGAAATTCTCCCGTTCACTCAAAGCCGTTTGCAAGGCTTTGCCGATCTTTCGAGACGTCGGAAATTTTACGGAAAATACTTTCTCCAAAGAGATTCCGGAATAAAAGAACCCGCGATGAAAAGTCCCAAAAGGGAAGAAAAGACCGCGACAGCGAGAGCCGGAAAAAATCCCAAAGGTTCGCTGCCTCTTTCGATGACGTAAAGATGATCGTCGAGGGTATAACCCATGTCCTTATAAATTTTTTCGGATTCGCTATCCAAAGAAGTATCGTTGAATCTTCCTTCGATCGCAAACGTAGGCGAAGAAAAATACGTTCCGTTGTCGAGCTCTTCCTGAGTCACGTCGCTGTCCTTTACGATCACCTTCACTTTTTTGGAACCGGATTGATCTACGGTCGCGACCGGATACGTGATGTGCTGCAGTCTGTTCTTTTTAGTGGAGATGACGTAGTTGTTTGCCGGAACCACTCCGTCCTTGATCTTTATGTATCTCGGAATTTGGTCCGCGGGAGTGGAAACGAATTCGGAAAACGTAAATTCCGTTTTGTTTTTTTTCGCGGAATGAAACCTCATATCCGGCACGGCAAAACCGAATACCACGAAACCGCACGCAGCGACTCCTACGATCCTATGAATGATCGAAAACCTTCCGATGAACTGAATTCCTTTAAAAACAAGATTCATTGCAAACCTCAAATGGAGTGAAATAATTTTTTGAATTCTGAACGAGACCGCGCAAAGGTCGAATTCTTTTTCAAGAATTCTAACCTTCGGGAAGGAAAAGAAGACAGGGAGGAAGAAACAATTCGAAAAAAGTCGTTTCTTGCTAATACGAAGTGGAAGCGACGTAAAACTTCCGTTTAAACGGCGATTTCGTTAAAAAAGGAGAGCATGTCCGGTTCTTCTTCCGCTTCGAGATAATCCAGCGCCTGCTCGATGACGGAATCCAAATAATAGACATAGTTCTTATAACTCTTGAGAAAGGTTTTGGTTTCTTCGACTTTCTCTTCCGGAATTTTTCCTTGAACGATCAATTGAAAAAGAGCCAAAACTCCGAACGCGGATTTCAAAGAATCCTGATGGGCCGCGATTTTCAAAATTTCATCCGCGTCCACTTCGGCAAAGGAAGGAAGAAGATCGGTGATGAGTTCCAGCGCTCCGATCGGAATCTGACGATCCAAGGATTTTACGTAATTGATGATGGCGCGATATGCGCGGCTGTCGCCCACTCTGGAAAGAATCTGAACCGCTCCCGAAAGAAGTCTTTTGTGATATCCCCAGGATAGTCTGCCCGAATCCGCGTCACGCATCACTTGATACAGAAAACTCCAAACGAATTTGTCGTTTTCGATCGCCTTCTCTGCGAGTTCGGAAAGCCATTCATCAAAAGAAGGATTCTCCATTTCTTTCGAGAGGAACTCCACAAGTTCGACGGGATTTCTTGTTTCAGGCATATGATTCTTTTTGCGCATGGTCTGGTGATTATCCTCTATAAAAGAACGTTTTTCCATTCTTTTTCTCGAGGGATCGGACGGAATATTTAAAAAAATGAATACGAAAGGTGAGTCGTAATTTTTCAAGAATCGTTCAGAAGTGCCTGTTTCGCGTCACCTCGACAAAAATTCTTTGACAGAAAACGCTGAGAACTTCGAGATTCAGGAAGGACCCGCAATCGATATGAATTCCTTAACCGTTCAGATTTTTCAGGATATCTATCAGGCTTCTCAATCGGGAAGAATGACGACGATGGAAGATTTGGAACTCAACACCGCCAAGTCCGCGCATCAACTCAGACCGTTTCTCGAAGACCTGAAAGAATCCAGCCTCGTGGTGGAACATCCGGAAGGTTTTGAAATCGCTCCTTCCGGAAAACATTACTACAAAAGCCGTTGGGGCTGAACGTTCGCCGAAACCGCCGGATCGTTTTTTACGCGAAGAAAGAAGTCTTCGGAAATTACGTTATGCGCTTTTGGATCTAGAAAAAGTCCGTATCAATGACCGGACTCTTTCGATTCTCCGTTTTGATTGGAGTTTAACATAAACACCGCGAGGACCGCGAACGTTCCGCCGATCGTCGTCGTAAAACTCGGAACCTCGTTTAAAAAGATCCAGCTTCCAAATAACGCAGTGACCGGAACCAAAAAGATGAACGAACTCGCAACTCGAGAACCGAGTTTGGTCGAAGCGAAAAAATACACGGTCGTTCCGAACGTCGTCGAGATCACGGAAAGATACAGGATATGAAACCAAAAAACCGGTCCGCTTTCCAAAGCCTTCTCCACTCCGTAAGGAAGAGCCAAAAACAAATCCAAGACCGTTCCGATCGCGAAAACGTAAAAGCTATAAACAAGAGGGGAAATCGTTTGTCCCGTGCTGTGACTGTTCATGCTTAGGATCGCCCAGCTGAACGCGCAAAGAAGAAAGAAAATATTTCCGGATTGAAAGAGAGAATTCAAATCCAATTCCCACAATCGAAGCAGAATACAACCGCCCACAAGACCGAGAAAAAGTCCGATTCCTTCCCGACCGGAAGGCAACTTCTTCTGAAACGTATGAACGAGAACGTATGTAAAGATCGGATTCATCGTCGTAACGAGAACGCCGCCCGCACCCGCGAGTCCGTTCTTTAAACCCAACAGAAAGAATTGATTGTAGATCGTGTAAAGAATTCCGCCGATCGCAACCTGGATCCAAACTTTTTTATTCGGAAGCCGGAGAGATTCCTTTCTCCACAACACGACGGGAAGAATCGAAATCGCAGTCGCTAAAAATCTCCAGAAGATGATTACGTTCGGTTGCTGATCGCCGACGATGAGCTTTGCCGAAGGCCAGGCAAAACCCCAGGAAATCATGGCGATCACGAGAAGGACGTAGAATTTAGCGCTGGCGTTCGTTGGCATAAAAGGAATAAACCTCTTTTACCAATCTCAAGAACGGAAAGGCAGATTCAATCCTAACTTTTAAGGTTTCGTTCGGTTCCTATGTTCGCGGACGAGTTCCGGAAGTTTCGCCATGGAGGAATGAATTCGATGCATCTCCAACGCGGGCTTTGCAGGAATTCCGAAGTAAGCTACTTTTTCGGCGCTGTCTTCTGTAAGACCGGACATTCCCATCAAAATCGATCCTTTCTTCATCGTGATCCCTTCGGCGACCGCGGCTTGACCGCCCATAATCACTCCGTCTTCCAAAGTCACGGAACCGGCAAGAACCGTTCCTCCCGCGATAAAAACATAGTTACCGACTCTACAGTTGTGAGCGATATGAACGTGATCGTCGAACTTCGTATAATTTCCCACGGTCGTCGTTTCGATCGTCGCGCGATCCACGGTGCAGCAAGCGCCCATTTCGACGTGATCGCCGATCACCGAGTTTCCGATCTGAGGAACCTTGTAACGCACGCCGCCCTTATCGTAAAAACCGAAACCGTCCGCTCCGATTACCGTGTTTGAATGAATGAGGTTGTATTTTCCGAGAACGCAATCGTAACAAACCACGACGCCGGATTTAAGAACCGTTCCTTCTCCGATCTTCGCGCCGCTTTCGATCACTACGTTCGGATAAATCTGACAATTGTCTCCGATCTCTACGTTCTCTTGGATCACGGCAAAGTCCATGATCGTAACGTTCTTTCCTATCTTTGCGGATTTATGAATGCTCGCCTTCTCCGAAATCGAAGCGGAGAATTTCGGCTTCTTTTCAAACAGGGAAAGCATTTCGATGAATTTCAATCTTGCCTGAGTTTCAGGAACGATCAATGCGGAAGGAAATTCTTCGGCTAACGCCGGTATGGTGAGCGCCAGTTGAACTTGTTTCGCCTTGGGATTAGAAGTCAGATATTTCTTCGCTTCAAAGTAATAGATTCGATCCGGTCGAACGTCGGAGTGGTTTTCAATATCACCGATTCCGATTACGTCCAATTCCCCGTTACCCTTAAGTTCCACTCCGAGTGTTTTCGCTAAATCTTTGGCTTTCATGATAAGCAAATTTTCGCTACGCAAAAGAGGGACTCAACTCGTTTTTTAAATTATAATTTGGTAGATTACAGAAACGGACACCGTTCGTTATTTTTTAAAATTGGAGTTTTTTATATAAATGAAGAATGAATAAGATCTGAGTTGTTTGAAAACGATCCAGGATACAGCGCGAATTTCCGTCCGCAGAATCTTTCTTTGAGGAAAGAACTGCGGATCGGATTCGATATCGATTCGACAATCGACGTTTATGCGAGACTCGATTCAAAGGCTTCGATCCGAGAAAGATGTTTCATCGTCAGATCGACATCGTCCCACCCGTTGGCGATTCGATTCAAAAGAGATTCAGAAAGCGTAAAACGGTATTTCTTTTCGCCGGAAAAGACGACTAACGCGTCCAGATCGACCGAAATTTCCGCTCCTTCCTGATTCGTTACGAATTCCAGAATCTCCTCCACTTCTTCCATGGAAAGTTTTACCAAAGCGATTCCGTTCTTAGCGCAATTTCCGAAAAAGATATCCGCGAATGAAGGCGCAATGAGGACTCGAAAACCGTAATCCGCCAAAGACCAAGGCGCGTGTTCCCTGCTCGAGCCGCATCCGAAATTCTCGCCCGCAATCAAAACCGACGCGTTCTTGTATCTGTCTTGATTCAAAACGAAATCCGGATTCGGAGTTTTACCGTCTTCGTCCAAATATCTCCAGTTGTGAAACAGATGAACTCCGAACCCGGTTCGCTCGGTTTTTTTCATAAACTGTTTCGGAAGAATTTGATCCGTATCGATATCCTTGCGATATAAAGGAACGGCTATTCCTTTGTGTTTTGTCCAAGCGCGACTCATACTCTTTCCTCCTGTAATTCCTGAACCGTACCGAATCTTCCCAACACGGCCGCGACCACGGCGCTTTCGGGACTTACCAAATGCGTGCGACCTCCTCTGCCTTGTCTTCCTTCGAAGTTGCGGTTGGAAGTGGATGCGCATCGTTCTCCCGGCGACAGATAATCGTCGTTCATGCCGAGACACATCGAACATCCGGGCAATCTCCATTCAAAACCGGCTTCGGTAAGAATCTTATCCAGACCTTCCCTCTCCGCTTGACGTTTTACTCTTCCCGATCCCGGAACCACGATCGCGACAACGTTAGACGAAACCTTTCTTCCTTCGGCGACTGCCGCGGCTTTGCGTATGTCTTCGATCCGCGCATTCGTGCAGGAACCGATAAAAACTTTATCGATCTTAACGGAGCGCATTTCTTCTCCCGCTTTCAAACCCATGTATTCCAAGGATCTTCTCGCCGCGGCTCGGACTTCCGGATCGTCGAACGAATCCGGATTCGGTACGGTGGAAAGAACGGGAATCACCTGTCCAGGATTGGTTCCCCAAGTGACCATCGGAGAAACTTCCCGCGCGTCCAAAACGATCGTCTTATCGAAGACCGCATCCGGATCGGACTTTAAGGTTTTCCAATATTCCGTTTTTTTGATAAACTCTTCGCCCTTGGGAGAAAAGTCCCGCCCTTTAAGATAATCGAACGTGGTTTGATCGGGAGCGATCATACCGGCTCTTGCGCCGGCTTCGATACAAAGATTACAAAGAGTCATTCGTTCTTCCATGGAGAATTTGGAGATCGCTTCTCCCGAATATTCGATCACATATCCTTGTCCTCCGTCCGTTCCGATCTTTCCGATCAGATATAAAGCCAGATCCTTTGCCGTAACGTCGGCGGCCAATTCTCCCGTAACTTGCACGGAAAGGTTTTTCGACTTCCTCAAACGGATCGTCTGCGTCGCGAGAACGTGCTCGATCTCGCTCGTTCCGATTCCCAACGCGAACGCGCCGAACGCCCCATGTGTGGATGTGTGAGAATCACCGCAAGCGATTACGGTTCCGGGTAACGTAAGTCCCATTTCCGGACCTACCACGTGAACCACTCCCTGATCCGGGTGATTGATATCCAAAAGATCGACTCCGAATTCAGCGCAGTTTTTGGAAAGAAGTTCCATCTGTTTTTTGGAGATTTCTCCCGCGCCGTCCCAATTCCGATTTCTCGTGGAGACGTTGTGATCCATGATCGCAAGAGTTCTTTCCCTTCTGCGAACGGGTCTTCCTTTTTCCTTCAAAGCGGTAAACGCTTGGGGAGAAGTCACTTCGTGAAGAAGATGCCTGTCCACAAAGAAGATATCCTCTTCTCCGTCCTTTGCAACGACCCTGGATTCCCAAATTTTATCGTATAATGTTTTTCCGGCCATATCCCCTCCGATAAAAAGAAGATAACAGAAGCAGAAGCATAATGCAAATAAATAGGATTGATTGACAATATAACAAAAAGTTATAGATATAGAATCTATGGAATTCAGACAGATCCGATACTTTCTGGAAATCAGGGATGCGGGAACGTTTCAAAGAGCCGCGGGAAAACTAGGTCTGACGCAACCCGCGCTTTCCCGTCAAATTTTTCTTTTGGAAAAAGAATTGGGCGTTTCCTTATTTGAAAGGGGCCCCAGACAGATTAGGCTCACATACGACGGAGAAGTATTCTTTAGCTACGCGCAAAGAATGCGCGAACTCTGGGAAGAATTAAAATCCGCGATGAAAGAACCGGGCAAGGAACTTTCGGGAGAATTCTCCCTTTCGGCGGGAGGAACCGTGTCGGCTTGGATTCTTCCTGCGATCCTCAAAAAAATACGAAAGGACCATCCGGATCTCGTTTTATCCGTAAGGGAAGGAGATTCGCTCGAAACGAAGGAATCGATTTTGTTAAACGAAGTGGATCTCGGAATCCTTACCGGACCTGCGGACGAACCCGGTCTTGTTTCCCGAGAATTTCTTTCCGACAGAATCGTCCCCGTCGCATTAAAAACACATCCGATCTTTCAAAAGAAAAAGCCGATTCTCAAAGACGTCAAAGAAGAATCGTTCGTATTCTTTCATCCGGCTTCGGCAATCCGAAAGGCGGTGGAAAAAAAGATTCGCTCCTTCGGAAAAGAATTCAAACCGAAAATCGCGATGGAACTTCGAAGCGTGGAGTCGGTTATCAAAAGCATCGAATCCGATTTGGGAATAGGATTTTTATCGTCCTACAGTTTAAACTCGAAACTCAAAGTGATTCCGATTCCCGAATTGTACGTGGAACGTAAATTTTATCTCTGTCATAAAAAAACGATCCGTCCGGGATTATCGAAATTAGCGGACGCATTGATTGCAGAAGCGAAGACACGTTTTGAAAACGCGGAGTAAGGACCGCAAGAACGTTCGGTTATTTTCGATTACGAGAATCTCGAATCGAACTCTATCTTTTTCCGTTGAATTCTCTTTTTTGTAACCGCAACCGGAAACGAATGCAAAGAGGCGTATTGATAAAAAGTAATTTTGAATCATACATGGTATATGCATTTTCCATAAACAATACGTTCCGCCCATTATAGCATAATGGGTCCAAAACCTAAATGAAGCTTGTTCCCGAAACTTTTCGCTTCGAAAGCGGATTCTCTCTTCCGGGAAAGGCCAAAACGTTTTCATGTCGAGATCATCAGGTTTATCTTGGCGACTACAATCGAATCCGTTTTACGAAGTTTTATTAACTAAGTATGATTTGCGGAAACACTCATAATTCCCGTCTCTACATCCGTATAATCTTCGACGATATTCAGCGTTACTAACTAATTACAAGCATTTGCAGTTTCCGTAATTCTTCTTTTCCAGAACGTTTCCTCGGCCCCGGGAAAGGACCAAAATCGATTCATATCAGCGATAATTTTTTTGGACTTTGCGGCAACAATCGGATCGGCCTTACAAAAGTTGATTAACGTATCGGATTGATTTTGCTGTATACCGCCAAGAATCGCAGCGGCATAAATAGCGCGATCTTCTAACTTATTTGCAGTACCATAATAACTGAGAAAACCCGCGAGCGGATGAATGATATTTGTCCAAACGGCCGCAGCCGCACCGGAATTGGGAACGCTCCCGTATTGAAACCCATTCGAATTTAGATTGTCCCAATCATCTACACTTGAAGAATAGTAAGGACCGAATTGTGTATAATCGGCGTTATGCATCAACTCGTGATGCATCGTTGAGATATAATCCTCTTCGCAGTTAACACAGATAGCTAAGCCTTCCCCTACTGAAAGATAAATACTGTTTTCCGGTGCAAGAGAAAGCCCCTTCGCTCCTCCACCGCTGATTCCATTGATATACTTGACTAAATAGATTTTTTCCGCTCTTGCCTTGATCCAATATCCTCTCGGATACTTTGCAATTTGTGCGCGGAGAAGCGAAACATACGCATTTAGATCCGCGTCAGAATAACTTAGATCGAATGTATACCATTGGTTCGAGGGCGGCATCGTACGCGTAATAATCTGCACGTCCCGGTCATAATTTTCCGCTCGATCCAGAAAGAGCGGAGCTAACAACAATTCTATGGATGTATTCGTATCTTCTTTTTTATGATTACATGCTGTGAGAATGTATAAGAATAAAAAACTAAGAACAATCTTTACTTTCACGAAATTCTCCTTTATTAGCAAATTATTCTGAATCAATTGCAGGAAGTCCCCGTAACCCTCTGTTTCCAAAGCGTATTCTCGCCTACTGTAAACGGCCAAAACCGTTTCATATCGGAGATCATCAGATTCACCTTGGCTCGAACAACCGAATCCGTTTTGCAAACGTTGATCATCTGCGCGTAACTAACCGCCGGTCCCATCAATCCCATTCCGATTTCCGCGTAATCCTCGCCCACATTGGATGTCGCGTATGTTGTGATATAACCGGGCACCGGATTGTCGATTTGAAGCAGGTTCGGCAAGGACCAATCGACATTGCTCGCATAACCGACCGTATTGAGCGAAGCCCAATCCGAATGAACGGCCATATAAAAGCCTCGAACCGCATAATCAAAGTTATGCGTAAATTCATGGTGAATGGCGCGATTGATCGATTCGTCCATCGCACCGTTCGCGATACCGGGACTCACGTTGAGATAGATGCCGCTTCCCAATACATCCGCGTAACCCGCCGCAGCTCTGCCGCCCACCGCCAAATTCGCACAAAGAACGATTCGCTCCGTCTTCCCCTTAATCAGATAACCGCGGGGATATTGCGAGATTTGGGCTCGAACCAGTTCCAGGAAATGATTCACGTCGTTTGCGGAGTAATTGACGTTACAGGTGTAAGCCGAACCGTCGCTCGGAGGAACAGAGGAATTGTAAGTCACGATCTGAACGTCTCGATCGTAGTTTTCAGCGCGATCGGGTAGCCCCAGCAGAAGCAAAAGCGCTTCTTGTTCCGAAATTTCTTCTTCCTTTTGGGAACAAGCGGAAACGATCAAAGAGAGGAATATCAGTAGGAAAAGGGTTCGTATCATATAAGATATTTACAATCTTCCCGCTCGATATTTCCTTCGTATGATAACTTGACATTTTATTAGAAAAGATTTCGAAATTATTTTTTGACCGAGCAAAAGAAGCATGCGGACAGGAGATTCCGTTTGAATCGATCCCTTCTCGTTCAAAATCTCGAAAAAAATCTTGCAGATTGAACCGGAACGACAAAATGAATTCCACTTTATGAAATGGATCTGTCACCACTGCCGATACGCAAACCCGATTACGCTGGACCGCTGCATTCAATGCGGAAACACAAAAGGTGAAAACGCCGAGACCACCGGTTCGACTTCGTTTTTACAAAAAATTCTCAAGTTGGGAACATTCGGATGGGCGCTGATAATTCTTGTCGGATTGGCATGCGTGATCCTATTGCCGATCCTATTCATTGTCGCATTATCGAATGTGGAAGGTTTGGCGAGTGCGATCCTTTTGATCGCTGGATTTTACGGAGCCAGGTCGGCCTTACGATCCGCATTTCCCGATCCTGCAAAGGCGATCTTTCTCGTATTCTTTTCCATCATGGGCGTCGCAATCGACCAACCCGGAAATTACTTATACAACTATCCGATGAATTTTCTCTGCCCGGAAAAAACGACGGTTACAAGAAATCTCGTAGTCACCCATCCTCTCCCGGAAAGGACGGATATGACCCAGGCCTTTCTGTGCAAGGACGAAAATGAAAACGAATTTTATCGAATCCCAATGCTTCACGTTTTAGGAATTCGATTTTTAGAATATTCCATATTAGGAATATTTTTTTTATTGGTTCAGGGATTTTTTCTCAGGACCAAAACGACGACGTCGTAATAATCTCCGTTTCCGTACGATACGGCCGCGGTTTCGCGGTCGATCTCGATTCTTCGAAAACCCGCCTTTTCGTATGCGCGGACCGCTCTTGGATTTCTTGCGGAAGGGCGGATTACAAGCTCTTCCATGCCCAATTCGTTTAACAAAATTCCGCTCAGGATTCGAATCGCTTCGACGCCGTATCCGTGACCGCAGAATTCGGGAGACGACATCCAAATGTCCAACTCGGCGACACGGGGGCTCGGCAGATCGGACGCGTAATTGATTTGTCCGATACAAACATCATCCATTAGAATTCTGTAACATCTTCCGAGTTCCGGATTCGAACCGGTAAAAAAATAATCCAGATAATCGGCGGAGAATTCCTCCCAAGTCGGAATGTCCGCATCCGGAAACAAGGGCGGTCCCAATAAAAACGGTACCAATTCCGGATGAACGAGCCAATCGTAGAATCTTCTACGATCCTCAAGAACGGACGGTTCTAATCGAATGGAATGATCCCGGTTATTCATCTTCTTCTTTTCTTAGAACGACATTATCCGTTCCAAGAAAAGAAAAAAGACGAATTCTTTTTTTAAACGGGAGAAGGATCGCAAACTTCACGAAAGTTTCGCGGCTTCTTCCTCCGAAACCTTATAAGGACGCATTCTTTTTAGATCCATAAACAAACCGAAAAATTTGGAGGAGCAGACCAAAGCCCCGTCCGACTCGCGATACAGATCTTGAATCACCAAAACTCGACTTCCTTTTTTCGCTTCGAAGCGAGTCACAAGCCGTGTGGTTTCGGGATATTTCAATTCCGCTTTGTATTCCAATTCCGCTTTCAAAATCACTGGACCGATATTTTTTTGGCGCAGCTCCCCCAAATTCATACCCGCATCTTCGAAAGCCGCCCTTCTCGCCTCGTCGAAATAGCTCTGATACACTCCGTTGTTCACATGTCCGTTTTCGTCCAAATCCACCCAACGAACCTTCACATAATGAGTAAACGATCTTCCTTCCGTTTGCACCGCGGCTTCTTGTTCCAGAGTTTCCATGCTTTTTTCCTCCTCAGTAGAACAGTCGGTCTACCTCTGGATTAAGCCTATAAAATGGTAGACAAATTTGTCTACCATTTTAAATTTCAGGTATAAGGTTTTTCGAAGAGGGGAAATTCTTTTTCTCCCTTTAAGCGGGGAACTTTTGAACAATCGGTTCGATCGATGAAACAAACTCTTCTCAAACACGACCCGGCCAAGGACAGGATTTTGAAGGCCACGGTGAAACTCTTTTATGAGAGAGGTTATTCCAATACCGGGATCAACGAAATATTAAGCGAAGCGAACGCGTTTAAAAAGAGCTTATACCGCTATTACCCTTCCAAAAAAGATCTGGGCTTAAGTTACGTTTCGTTTCAGGAAGAACAGATCATCGGCTTAGCCGAAATCATGATGAACAAATACGAAAGATATCCCGACTTTATCCGGGCCTGGATCAAATTCATACAGAGAAGATTGAGGACCGAATACAAATACGGTTGCCCTCTCGCGAACTTTTCGAATCAAACGCACGAGGAACCGGAATTGCGAAAACGAATCTTAGAATCCCTCGACCGATGGAATCGAAGTTTCGGCCAATACTTCACACGACCGATCTGGAAAAAGAAAAAGACCCTGAACTCCAAAACGGCTTTGGAATTTGCGGAAAAAGCGTTGTTCCTCTATCAAGGAGCGATGCAGCTCTACGGGGTCACGGGTAATAAAAAATTCATCGACCGACTGGAAGAGGAACTTCTTAAATTGGAAGACATCGTATAAGAATAAGATTCGTTTTTGATCGAGTCGCTCTTCTCATCGTTTCGTTTTAGCAGGAGAGCTTCCGATATATGACATCTTTTGCATAAAGAAAAATCGCTTCGGCTCCGGTCCGTAATTTCTTTCCAAAAACGGCTTGCTGGAAAAAAATACGAGAATAAATTTTCCTAGAAGAATCGGTATGCCCGCAGCACACAAAAAGACCAAGGAAAAACCGCTCCCCTTCAAAAATCGAAACGTGGCGGAAGTCTTTCACGCTTATCCGGACCCGGTTCGGATTCAATTATTGGCGCTTCGGGATTTGATCTATCGAACGGCGGACTCGATCGCGGAAGTCGGCAAACTCGAAGAGACGTTGAAATGGGGACAGCCGAGTTATTTAACGTCGGAATCAAAGAGCGGAAGTACGATTCGAATCGATCGACTTCCTGCGGAAGAAAATCGATATGCGATTTATTTTCATTGTCAGACGAATTTGGTTTCCACCTTTCGGGAACTCTTTCCCAAAAAGTTCGATTTTGAAGGGGATCGCGCGATTCGGTTGAACGTGAAAGATCCTCTTCCTTCCAAAGAACTGAGCGTCTGCATCTCTTTGGCGTTAACCTATCATCTCGATAAAAAAAGAAAAAATAAACGGGGACTTTGAAATCCCCGTTTACGGCTGTATCTAACGTTATGCGGGTATAATCTCCAACTCTTCGTCGTCCGCGTCGGTCGTATCGTTCGCTACGTTTCTCGCCTCGCGATACGTCATCCATTTTCCGGTTTCGGAATCGATCACCTTACAAAGAGAAGTCGATTTAAAATAATCTCCGAAGATCGTGTTTCTTTCCAGAACGTGATCCCCGTAAACCGCTTTAATCTCATTCAAAGCGCGTTTGAGATTGTAAAAAGGAATCTTCATGTGAACGTGATGCGGCATGTGAATGAAGATATTGTGAAAGAAGAAATTCATCACAGGGTGAATATGATAGTTGATGGTTCCTTTCATTTGTCCGTAAAAAGGAGTCCATTCATCCTTTGTCTTCCAGGGAATTTCGGAATGAATGTGATGAACGTAAACCGTAATTCCCATAAAGTAATTCCATGCGATGAACGGAACCAGACAAACTTTGGTGAACATCCAGAAACCCGCACCCGCATCGAAAACTCCGTTTGCCGAACCGCCGAAGTAAAACACGAGACCGGAGGAGATAAACGCGAAGGAAAGCATGATCCACTTGTCCCTGCCCGCTTCCTTGAGAGGGGCCGTAAAGAAAACCATTCCTTTGAGCCAAACTTCGATCATGTAGTAAAAACCGCCGCCCCAGGCCGACCAGAAAAAACGGTGCATCATCTTCTTAAATATTCCAAATTTTGCATATTCTTCCGCGGTAGCCGGATGCCATACGAAGTCTCCTTGTCTTTTGATCGTATGACCGTGATGGATTCGGTTGTGTCCGTAAGCCCATTGATTGTAGGCGTGCAAAGAAGGAAGCATCGCGATTTGTCCGATCCAATACCGGAGAAATCTGTTTTCGAACAGGGCCTCGTGCGCGCAGTCGTGACCGACCACGAACAAAGCCGCGATCGTCATTCCCGCGAAAAACCATAAGAAAGGAAGAAGATACCAGGTGTCTATGTGCCAGAGCAGAGTGATTGCCACTCCGAAAAAAAACAGGTCTCTCAAAAAGTAGCCGATTCCCTTGTAAGCGGGATTGGCAAAAGTTCCTTCAGACAAGGTTTCGCGGACGGATCCGAGAGTTTCCTTAGGTGAAGAACCGGAATTCATTTTCACTTCCATTGTTTTCTCCTTAGTGAACGGCGTTCACTTCACTAATGAACAACGTTAGCCAAGAATGAAGGGTTTGGCAAGAAAAAAATCAGGGTCTTGAAAGAAATTTTGAAGGAGTTCCCACAAATTCAGAGTTCGCTCGGAAAAATTATGTAGGAATTCCCACACTTTCCTTGTGGAACGGGAGAATTCTCCCGTTAAAAGGTCGGAACTGCGGCGTTTTCCCATTCAGGTCGGGCCGCCTGATACAGAACGTGTTTGGAAAGAAGATGTTCGGCTGGAAGATTCGGGTGTTGAAAAACGCCGACTTCTTTCATACCGATGCGCTTCATCACGGCTTGGGAGCGGACGTTTAGGATCGAAGTGAACGAAACGACCTTCGGGAATTGCAAACGAGCAAACCCGAATTTCAAACAGGCTGTGGCGGCCTCGCTCGCGAACCCCTGATCCCAAAAAGAAGGCTTCAATCTCCAGCCGATTTCCACCGCGGGCGTGAACGAGGCCTGAAAGGAAACGTTCAAAAATCCGGTAAAGCCGACCCACTCTCTCGTTTGTTTCGTTTCGACGATCCAAAGACCGAATCCGAATTCTTCGAAATGGGCGCGCATCTTCTCGACAAATTGTTCCGAATCTTCACGGGTCAAAAGCGCGGGAAAATATTCCATCACGATCGGATCCGAACTCATTCGATAAAACGGTTCCAGATCTTTTTCTTCCCATTCTCTCAAAATCAGTCTTTCGGTTTCCATTTTAGATCGATGTATGCCGCAAATTTAGTATTGCCAAAGGAAATTCAGCCGATAGTATGGACAAAGAACTCCAGTTATTCAATCGATTTTCTAACTTCTAAACGTAGTCCTATCTTAAAGTTTGCTCTTCTTTCTAAGTCCTGCATCTCTAAAATTCTTCTACTTCCCGTCCAAGGGGAAACGCTGTTTTTAAATCAAGATAACTTGATCTAATTTATAACGACACGAGGAACATATGTCAGTTAATATTTATGTAGGAAATCTTTCTTACGATCTCAATGAAGGAACGTTAGGCGATCTTTTCAGAGCGCATGGCGCGGTGAATTCCGTAAAAATCATCACCGACCAGTACTCCGGAAAATCCAAAGGTTTCGGTTTCGTCGAAATGCCGAACAAAGACGAAGCGGACAAAGCGATCAAAGATTTGGACGGAAAGAACGTTCTTACTCGCAACCTGAAAGTAAACGTCGCTAAACCGAAAGGCGACAGATTCTAATTTAAGAATTCATCATTTTCAATCGATGCGATCGTATCGGCCGTCTCTGGAAGGGAAACCTTCGGAGACGGTTTTTTTGTTTTTTGGGGGGATGTCAGGTTTATAAAAACCCGACTTCCCATTTCGTATCAGCGTTTCTTCTTTTTAACCGGAACTTTTTTCTTTGCAACGGGTTTAGAAACTTTCGAAGAGGCGGAGATCGACTTCTTCGTTTGCGTTTTTTTCTTAGGAGCTTGTTTTGACGATTTGGAGGATCCGGACTTTTGAGAAGAGGATTTGGAAGCGCTCGCCGAACCTCGGTCGCCTAAACCTTGTTTTACGGAAGCGGTTTCTTGTTTGGAAGAATCGGCTTTCTTAACGACCGGCTTAGGATCCTTATTCTCCTCGGCGGTGATGAGATCGAACAAACACTCGATTCCCAACGGTCCCATAAACAAATTGAGATGACCCGCTTCAGGCAGTTCCACGTCGTCGAAATGACCCAGACGAGAATTTTCGGAAGGAAGAATGATCTGATCCTTCTTCGTAAAGACGGATTGCACGTTAGGCAGCTTTTCAAAAACGTCGCCGACTTCCCGGATGAATTTCGAATTCGGCATCATCTGCCAGCAGCAAATGAACATAGGAGCGGCGTACGCGAGATACGTTCCGCGAACAGGAGTTCCAGCGATAAAGATCTTCTTAACGCGGTCCCTTCCTTTATAAGTAAGACCTGCAGAAATCAGCCCGCCCATCGAATGAGCGACGATGTAGCAGTCCTTAATGTCCTTTTCGATCAGATAGTTTTCCAGAATCCTGCTTTTGGTTCGAATGTTCCCGACTTGAAACCCGAGAGGAACAACGTAAACGGGATGACCGTTTGCGGAAAGATGTTTGAGCATCGATTCCCAAGAGAGGGTTCTACCCAAAAATCCCGAAACCAGAACGACCGGACGTTTATCTCCTTCGGGAGAATCTTCCAATTTCGTAAAGATGCCGATGATCGCGTGCCAGAGATAAAGAATCGTATACCATTTTTCAGCTAAGAATTGCAGGAAAGGGTTTCGTACGGAGCGATTGTCGGAGACGTATGCGAGATGGTCATTCATGAAGTTACTCCCGGTGGATTCCGGTTTTAGGTATTATTTTCTTCGAGTAACCGCTTGAAAATCAAAAAACGAACGGGAGAATTTTTCCGGGAAGTCGAATGATAAAACGTTCTTCCCGGAAACGGAACTTCAAAAAGTATCGTTATTCTTTCTTAAATTTTAAAGAAGCCGAATTGATGCAGTAACGCAGTCCGGTAGGTCTCGGCCCGTCCGGAAATACGTGACCTAAATGTCCCCCGCATTTCGAACAAACAACTTCGACTCGCGTCATTCCGTGACTCGTATCCCTTTCCTCGTCGATCGCTCCTTCTTTTGCCGGTTGATAGAAAGAAGGCCAACCGGAACCGGATTCGTATTTCGTTTCGGAGGAGAATAAGACGGCTCCGCAAGCCGCGCAAACATACGTTCCTTTATCGTGATTTTTGTAAAGGGCGCCCGTAAACGCCATCTCGGTTCCCTTCTGTCTGAGAATTCTGTATTCTTCGGGTGTGAGTTCTTTCTTCCATTCTTCTTCGGACTTGTTGACTTCGTATTTCATCTTTCCTCCTTTCTTGTTCTTTGAATCGGAATCGCCGTTCGTATCATGACAGCCCGCAAATAAAAACGTAACCGCGATGATCGAGATGAATATCTTGTTTTCCATAACGGAAGATTCGTTTTGATTCTTGGACGGTTACGAAACAAGTAAGAATCTCGCAAAAGTTCAATCGTCGACTTTGCAATAAAAAAAATGCGGAATTTTTAAATGTTCCGACAAACCATCAGTTCCAAAAAACGTTTGAAAATAGATCAAAGAACGAATTCGCCGTTCGCCCTTTTTGAAATCCTTACAACGCATCCCCAAACCCCGGTTTACTTTCTCAGAAAGAACAGGCTGCAAGGTTCTGTCCCCGTCGAGCGGCTCATGGATTGGGATGCTGAGTTTCTTTTGAAACAGGTTTTTAAAGAATTCGATATTCTTCCGTGATTTCGCGGAGGGAATCTTCCATTTCCCGAATAAACCGAAGTTCATGGGTCATTCTCCACATCGTTACGGAACCGTGATAAGCCATGAGAATTCTTCTCGCAACATATTGAATGTCCATGTTTCTTTTGAGTTGGCCGGAACCGATCGCCTTTTGCAGATAATCCCCGATCATGCGCGTCCATTTGTTTACGATGTCTTTTAGGAATTCGGTGTATTCCGGATCGGAATCCATAACCTGACTCGCAAATCCGGCAAACGGACAACCTACAAATTCGCCGTGACGGATTTGTTTTTCCTTGAGAATCACCCAGGCGCGTAAGAATTCTCCGAGGTCGGGATAACGATCCATCAAACCTTGAAGATCGCTGAGAGTTTTCTCTTCCTGACGCGCGAGATACGCAAGACCCAATTCTTTTTTAGAAGGATAATGATCGTAGAGACTGGCCGCGACGGAATTGGATTCCTGAATGATCTGTCTCATTCCGGTATTGGAAAATCCCTGTTTGTAAAAAAGAGAAGTCGCCGTGTCTAAAATTCTTTCCCGAACGCCGATTCCCGATTCTTTCTTTTTACGCGGTTGAGTTTTCATGATCGAACGCCGTTTTTCCTGATTCCTACAAGTTCATTATCCTACCCGAAAAATCTTCTGTCAATGACTTTGAAAGAATGAAATGAAAAAACAGAACGAACGTTCTGTATTTTTTTGTTTGATCTTATTTTAGCTCGGTCTAAACTAGGACAAGAATCTCCCCAAAGGCACGCGTAGGGGAATGCAGTTTCGCTCCATTTCGCTCCCTACGGGTCGCGAAATAGGGCCAGAATCTCCTCAGTAGTACGGAGGGCCGATATGATCGCGGATGAACTTCAACTCGTGACTCGGGTATCCGATCTGGACACGCAAAGACACGTGACCAGCAGGACTTACGAGAATTTCTGCCTCGAAGGCAGATTTCGGACTTTGGAAAAGAACGGTTTTTCCCTCAGGGAGATTCTGTCTCAAGGGATAGCAATCCATCCTTTGGAGTCTCAGATTCGATTCCTTGCACAACAGATGGAAGGAGCCAATTTGAGAACGGAAACGAAGGCTTTCCCTTTGAAAGACGGTAAGATTTTTTGGGATCAGAAAGTTTTATCGGAAGCGGGTATCACCGCGGCTGAGATCAAAACGCTTACGTTTTCGGAAAAGGGAGGAAGTCCGATCGACCTTCTTCCTTTGGAAAAAACGGATATGACCGGCTTCGACCAGTTTCAGGAAATTCCCGATTTTCGGGGAACCTGCAAAACCGTGGACACCGAATTGATCACTCTCTACAGCGAGAGAAACATTTTCGGCGAATACAATCCGGCGTATCTCTGGAGAATCGTAGAGGATTCGCGTTGGTTTTTTTCGACCGAAACCGGTTTAACCCTCGATCGTTTCGTGGAAATGGATACCACGATGTTCTTTATGGGCGGCGTTTTTAAATTCTTTCATCCCGTACCGGCGGGAAGAAGAATCAAGGTCAGCACATGGATTCATTCTTTTGAAAAAATCCGGAGCTATATGAGGCATGAAGTTACGGATGCGGAAACCGGTCTGAGATACTTTGCGGTTCAGGACGAACAATTGGTGGTTTCACTCACCAAGTCCCGTCCGAAAAAGGCTCCCGAAGAGTTTCAAAGACTCGTAGGCGACTACGTTGAGAATTTTGAATATTCTCAAAAGTGAATATAGGATTTATTAAGAATTTGAAGTCTGGAGAAAGAAAATGAAATTAACGAAACCATTGGCGCTTTGTACGCCAAGAAGAACTCCTTTTGCTCAGATCGCGAAAGCTCTGGGACCATACCCTGGACATCACCTGGGGAAAATAGTCGCAGAAGATATTCTCGCTAAAAGCAAATTGAAACCGTCCCAAATCGACGGAGTGGTTGTTGGAGAAGGATTCAGCAACGCGCCTAACTCCGCAAGAGTGATCGCGAACCTCGTCGGAATGAGAGACGAAATCGCTTGTATCACCGTTGCGAACAACTGCGTTTCCGGTATGGAAGCGGTTGCGGAAGCGGCTCGTAGAATCGTTCTCGGAGAAGGAGAATTGTTCCTCGCAATCGGAGAAGAATCTCAAACCTCCATGCCTTTTATCGTCAAAAACGCTCGTTTGAACAAAAAAGCGGGATCTCTCGATAAACTCAAAAAACTTCTTCCTGACAACCTTCCTGAAGGCGTCGAGTTGAGAGATACTCTGGAAGACGGACTCGGAGACGGAGAGACTTCTTACGGTATGCAGGTAACTGCCGAGATCGTCGCACAGAACTACGGCCTTTCCCGCGAGATCCAAGATAAGCTCGCTTTCGAATCCTTCAAAAGAGCATTAGAAGCTTCTAAAGCAGGAAAATACGCTCCTTACATCATTCCGATGAAAGACGAAGACGGCAACGAACTTGCTATCGACGAAGCGGTCGGTCTCCGTGAAGGTTTGGTGGAAAACCCTACCCGTATGGGACGCGCGATGCTTATGTTCGACAACCCGGGAATGAAGTTCGAAGAATTCAAAACCAAATACGCGAAGGATCTTAAAAAATCCCACGGACCTACGGTTTCCATCTTCAACGCAAGCCCTCGTTCCGATGGAGCCGCTGGTGTGATCGTTACTACCGTTGAAAAAGCGAAAGAACTCGGTCTTACCATCGAAGCGGTCGTAACCGGATGGCACATGAAAGGAGTTCACCCGAACAACATGGGAATCGGACAAGCTGCGGCAACCGAAGCACTTCTTGCGGATGTCGGAGTGAAAATCCAAGACGTTGACTACGTTGAAATCCACGAAGCGTTCGCTGCGACCGCGGTTGGAGCTCTCGAGCAAATCAAAATGGATACCGGCTGGGATTGGGAAAAATCTTTCGACGCAAAGAAAATCAACCCGAACGGCGGTTCCATCGCGATCGGTCACCCTTTCGGCGCGACCGGAATCCGTTTGATCGCAAACGCGATCATGGACTTGAAAGAGGATTCTTCCGCTAACAAAGTAGTGATCACAGCTTGTGCGCACGGTGGTATCGCAGGATCCATGTTGATCGAAAGATACAAAGGTTGATCCGAACTTTAGATTTTTCTAAAATACGGTCGACCGGGAACGCGGCTTAAAAAAGCGTTCTCACGATTTCAAGAAAAACCTCCCTTCTTCTTTCCAAGGAAGAAGGGAGAATAAAAAAGCCCCGAGCAATTCAGGGCTTTTTTACTTTAACGGAGAGAAGAAGATTGAAGCACTGTAATATCGCAGTTTTCTTATCCTTCCGATCGATTTCGAATCGATCGTATCCGTGCTTCGATCCGTTGCTAAAAATAAAGAGTAGCGCCCTCGAACCGAATGTTCCTCGAAAAAATCGAAGAACAAACTCATAATCAGTTTAGAATTTTGTAATCCTTTTTTGCAGTGAAAGAATTATTGCTCTACGCAGAGCAGTTTTTTGGTTCCGCTGCAATTCGGAATACTGTCAGCCTTTAATTGTGCAAAAGCGGCGGAACTCGCAAGACCGGTATTTCCATTATTAACGCCGGATGTATCCGTCCATGCCATTCCACCAGTAATACACGCATTTGCGATAGACCAATCGGTTGTTGAATTTGCAACAAAGCCTGACCAGAAAGCATCCGCAGCCGCTTGTACCGGATTTGTGATCGAGGTTATCAAGCCGTTTGCATCCGTTGTAAACACTTTCGTCGTTTGATCGGCTCGATAGTAATCTTTGCTAGCCTGTAAGATCCAATTTTTAGAGCCGGTAGTAGGATTACTTGGACAGACAGCGCCGTCGTTGATACAAGCGTATCTGCGCCCGTTTGCACCCGAATCTCCCGTAATAAACGCTTTATACGTTCCCGTTGAAGGCTTATTCGCGTCGCTCGCGCACTTTGCGTCCGCACCATTGATCCCACCGAGATTTCCATTATAAGAACTCGCTGTAACAAAGACTCTTAAATTGCCGCTTCCACCGCTTGATGAGCTCGGATTTGCAGCCGTCTGAGCGACTACCAAAGCGATCGCAGCAAGAATGGTATCATTATTTGCATTCTCAGGAGGTTTACACTGGACCATCAAAAAGGACAGTATAACAAGGATTATAGATAAATACGTTAGATGCGACTTTGCGATTGATTTCATACGCAAATAAATTCCAATAACAAAAAAGGAGTCAAACTAAAATATAATGAAACAATAAATATTTATAAACTGCCGAAAAATTAATCAAAATAGAATGCTTCTCTTGCACTTCGATCCATTCTTACGCGCCGAAAGAAATGTCCAATCCAATGGATGCGCCGTGAAAACCGTGGGAACTCATACCACAACGCTCTTCCTTTTCCACCAAACTGTCAGTAGGTCATAGATTCCGAGAATAAAACGCTTCAATCTCGACATCGGGATTCTTCCTTTCGGAATGAACGTTGGCATGTCGGCCCTTTTTCTACTTGCGTAATCCCACGACATAGGGATCGTATTGGCCATGCAAAACATATTGCTCCAACCGGAAAAAGGAATCTTCTTAGATTCCGTAACCTCGACCAACTCGGTGATCAAAAGCAAGGAGTTCCCGCCCGGAACCTGGATCGTCGCCGAAGAACAAACCGCAGGACGAGGAAGAAAAGACCGCAAGTGGGAAGTCTTCGGTGAAGAATCCCTGATCTTTTCCGGAAAAATCGGTCTGGAGAATTTCGACGGAGGCCCAGGGCTTTCACTTTTTATCGGCACCGCGCTCTGCAAAGCGATTCTTTCCGTTTACCCTGAACTCACTCGAGAAATCAAAATCAAATGGCCGAACGATTTATACCGAGGCAGTAAAAAGGTTGCAGGAATTCTAATAGAGTCCGAGGTCGAAGGTTCTTCCGTAACTTTGATCGTAGGAATCGGAGTGAATCTGTTCGGCAAAAACGAAACGATTCCTTCCCATCTTAGCGATGCCGGCTTCTTAAACACGAACCCGGATCGCGCCGGTAAAAAAAGCGAGATCTTGGAAAAGCTGATTCCGTTTTTAAACGAAGCGATCCTTCTTTGGAAGGATTCCGAAGGAAGAAAAAAAGAACTCATTTTGTTAAACGAACTCCTTTTGTGGAAGGGACAATCCGTTAGTTATACCGAAAACGGCAGTTTACAAACCGGGATTCTCGAAGGATTGGGCGAAAACGGTTCGTTAATCCTGAAAACTCCTTCCGGAACCAGGCTGGATTTCATTGACAGTCCGGAGGACTTCCATTCTCTAAACTAAAATGCTCTTAGTAGTCGACGTAGGCAATACGAACACGGTCTTCGGAATTTTTGAAAACGGAAAGACCACTCCCCTCTTTCACAAACGAACCGTAACCCGCAAAGACCGAACGTCCGACGAACTCGGATTATTCTTCCGCGGGTTTCTGCGCGAATTTAAAATCGAAAACGAAGCGATCACGGGCGGAATTTATTCCAGCGTGGTGCCTACTCTCAACCCGATCTTGGAAAGAATGTTCCATGATTGGTTTAAAATCGAAGCGGTTCGGGTTCATTATCAGATGAAACTTCCGTTTTCGATCTCTTATCCGAGACCTTATGAAATCGGCGCCGATCGTCTTGTAAACGCGGCGGCTTGCGTGGTCGATTCTCCCGGTAAATCCATCATCATCGATTTGGGAACCGCGACTACGTTCTGCGTCGTCGACGACAAACCCGAATATCTCGGCGGAGTGATCGCTCCCGGATTGAAAGTTTCGATGGACGCTCTCACAAGAAATACTTCGCAGCTTCCTCCGATCGTATTTCAATCACCCGATAAGATCTTAGGAGATTCTACGATCGAGTCGATTCAATCCGGATTCTTTTTCGGTTGGATCGGTTTGTTGGAAGGAATCATACGCGAGATCAAAAAAGAAAAAGGTCAGGAGTATAGAGTGATCGGAACGGGCGGTCTTGTCACCGTAATCGACGCCGCTCATCCTGGAATCTTCGATCAGATCGATCCTCTTTTGACCTTGCGCGGACTTCAGATTTTACATCAGATGAATTCTTAATCGGAAGCGATTTTAGTCGCGGTTCGACTTCGATATTATCGGATTTCCGTTTTTTAAGGGAGAATGGAAAACAATGTTCGATTTTTTGAAACGCCGATCCCCTTCCGTACCGATCAAGGACTCGATCTTTCTATCAGAAGAAACTAAATTAGAAAAATGTAAACGAACTTTGAAGAGGCGGCCGGAAACCGTTTTTGTCGCTTGGTTCGATGAAACCTTCCGCGGATTTCAAGAGACTCTCGAATTGGAAAAAGGTTCCTCTCGGCTATTATGCGCATGGGAATTGGAAACCACGGATCTTTTGGAAAAACATCCGATCTTTGTAGAACACTATCCGCTTCGAAAAACGGAACAACAGGTTTTTCTAAAATTGCAACTGAAAGAAGCGACCGTATTCTCCTCCTTGGACGAACCGATATTCTTAAAATTCGGCGGAGAGAACATCGCAAAGCTGATGCAAAGTTTAGGCGTCAACAAAGAAGCGATCGAACATTCGATGATCACCGCTTCGATCCGAAGAATTCAGGAAAAGATCGAAAAGAAAACCGCAATGGAACAAAGACTGCGCTCTTCGCAAGAGGATTGGTTTTTGGCAAATCTCGGATCCAATCATTAGGAAAAACGAATATTTTTTTTGGATAATCTGATCTCGAAAGAATCAAAAAAATCGATTCAAACCGCAAACTCAGATCGCCTTCTTTTCCTTCAGCCAGGAAAGAATTTCGCGATCGAAATTTTCCGGTTCTTCCAACGGAGGCGTATGTCCGCTCTTCTCGAAATATTGAACCTTTAAATCCTGAAAAAGCGGGAGAACCGAATCCCAAGTGGAGGCGGGAGGCATGAGATAATCGTATCTTCCGAGACCCAGATAAACCGGAATTTTGAGCGACCGAACCGCGGGTTTGATATCTATATCGCGGAATACTTCTCCCCATACGTGATCGAAGACAGCAGTGTTTACCGGAATGTCCTCCCAAAGCCAGGAAGAATCGTATTTAAAATCGTACCAGCTTCTCGCGCCCGCATACACATTAAATAATTTGAATGCATTTTGCGGATCTTTGGAGATCGCTTCTCCCAATTCGGACATTCGTTCCGCAAAGTATTCCTTTCGTTCGGCTGTCGCGTTCTCCTGAAAATACGATTCAATGAGCTCGTGACTTTTTTGGGAAAGATCCGGCGTCATACAAAGCAGAATCAGATGAGAAACTTTCTCGGGATATTTTTTCGCGTATTCAAGAGCCATATACCCGTGACCGGAATGTCCGACCAAAACGATTTGCTCCAACCCGAGCTTCTTTCGGACGAGTTCGATATCTTCCAAAATGACGTTCAAGGAAAAATCTTTTTTGTCCGTAGACGCGGGCCCTTCCGCATATCCTCGATGATCCGCAAAAATCATACGGCAAGAGTTACGGATATTTTGGGAAAAACTTCGATCGTAATAGAGAGCGCTTCCGATCACGAAAACATCCGGTCCTTCCCCATCTGCGACGTATTTCAATTTCCAGTCTTTTGATTGGACAGCGCCTTCGATTCTGTTCTTGCCCATAACTCTTCTTTTAAACCGATTCCGACTTACCAATGTTTTGAATCGACCGCGTCTGAAAACTTCAAAAGCGAATTGACATCCGAAGTTTTGGCTCGAAAATTTCAGTCAGTTCTATTCAGGAGAAACTTTTATGAGAATTCTTTTTATCCTTCTACTCAGCTTCTCGGTGAGCGGAACTCTAATCGCAAAGGAGAAAACGATTATTAAAACAAAAAACAAAATTCCGAACCGTCTTATCGACTACAAAATGTTTCAAAACACGGTAAATTCCTCTTCGGAAGAAAGAGAAGCCAAACGCCTCACGGAGGAAGAATTTCTTCGCATGATCGAAAAGGAGGACGTGATCCTTTTGGACGCCCGCAGCGAGTCCCGCTACAAACTCAGACATATCCGCGGTGCGATCAGTCTGCCTTTTACGGAGTTCACCAAAGAATCCTTGGCTCAAGTGATTCCGAAATTAGATTCAAAAATTCTAATATACTGCAATAATAACTTTATGGGAAGTCCGCAGGCGTTTGCCGCAAAGGCTCCGGCCGCCTCCTTGAATCTTTCAACCTTCGTTTCTTTGAAGGCATACGGTTATACGAATATCTACGAACTCGGTCCTCTTTTGGACATTCAAACTACAAAACTTCCCTTCGAAGGAAGCGAGGTGGAGTGAAGCAAGGGGAAAGTGCGATCCTGATTGTCGGAGGTACGACAAAGTAGGTTCGATTTTTTAGGTTTACGGAAATTTGTTTTTCTGTTACGTGAAATTTATCGAGCTTTCCCGCCGCCTCTCCCCACCACCCAAAACAAGGGTGGGGTCCGCAAGTTTTACGGAAGGTTGTCGGAGCTACGACACCTTTCGGGTCGCTGCGACCCTCTCCCGTTTTAAACCTTAAAACGCACGCCAAGCAAAGGACTCGCACTCATAGAAAGTCCGACATAAGCCGCGGCAACCGCGTCCCAAGAATCATCATGTCCTTTCAGCAACTCAATGTTGAGGAGCAACTTTAACGCTTGGCGAATCTGTTTTTTATCGGCGGTTCCGCTTCCGGTCGTTCCCTTTTTGATCTGAGAAACGGTAGGTTCTAAAATTGGAATATTCTTTTCCGCTAATGTAACTAAAAGAACGCCTCTCGATTCGAACACACGCGAAGCGGTCTTCTTATTCTTCGCAAAAAACATTTCTTCGACGGATGCGAGAGATGGCTGGAATTCCTCCAACACTTCGGACAAACCGCTTCTCAAAAGAAGAAGATTATCCGGACTGGGTGTTCCGGAAGGAACTTCAACGGTCCCGTATGTGAGGATTTGAATCTTGGAACCGTTCTTTTCCAGCACCGCATAACCGGCTCTATGCGAACCCGGGTCGATTCCGATGATTCTCAAGTTAAACGTTCCCGATTGAATGAAAAAAAGATAGTAAGGAAGAATCCGAATCTCCCTTCTTTGCGGAAGAGAGATCGGATGCGAGGAATTTCAAGAAGTCACTCAAATTCTTTTTCGAGCGAAGCGGCCAACTCGAAGTTGGATGTCACGGAAGTCACGTCGTCGTGGCCGTCCAACTGATCGATCAACTTCATCACTTTCTCGGCGACCTCTTTGTCCGCGATTTCGGAGCTGACCAAAGCGATATAACGGATTTCCGATTCCTCCGCTTTCAGTCCCTTCTCGTTTAACGCGTGCAATACGGCCTCGTAATCGTCCGGAGTCGTGATCACTCGGAACACTTCCCCTTCGTTGATTACGTCTTCCGCTCCGGCTCCGACCGCGAGATCGACCAGTTCGTCTTCTCCGATTTGAGCGGATTCGAGCACGATCACACCCTTTCTTTCAAAAAGTCGGCTTACGGAACCGGAAGTTGCAAGAGAACCTCCGAGTTTCGTAAGGATGCTTTTGATTTCCGGAGTCGTTCTGGATTTCTTATCGGTGACCGCGGACACCATGATCGCGATTCCACCCGGTCCGAAACATTCATAGAGACACTCTTCGTAAGTGACTCCTTCCAAATCCCCCGTTCCTTTTTTAACCGCCCTTTCTATATTGTCTTTGGGCATGTTCACTGACTTGGCTTTCAGTATCGCAAGTCTGAGCCTCGGATTTCCTTCCGGATCTCCTCCACCCATCTTTGCGGCTACCGTGATTTCTTTTCCCACTCTTGTAAAAATGGCTCCGCGTTTGGAATCGATCGCGTCTTTCTTACGTTTGATCGTAGCCCATTTCGAATGTCCGGACATGATTGCTATCCCCTATGAATCGCTTTAATGACGTTTTAAATGATACTTTCCAGAAATCAAAAAAAAGGCATTCTGTCCATCCTTTTCAGCGGGAGAATTCTCCCCGATCGGAAAATCCTAGAACTTAATCTGCATCCCGATGCTGATCAGAGGATAATACTTCACTTTTCCACCGATCGCAGTCGATTCGATGTAATTGGCGTTATACACCGGATTCGGATTACTCGGCGTCGTGATTCCCGTCAACGGATTGGTAACCGCGTCCCTTGAATAAGGACCGAAATTATTAAACGTCTGACTGATCTGATTTCTATTACCGAAGAAGTTGATGAACTCGATGTATGTGTTCACGTAACCCCATTGATAATTCATAAAACGATCGATGCGGATATCAAGCTGATGAAAGTCGGGCCATCTTCCGGAATTATAATATTCGGAATACGTTGGATTGTAGAGATTGATTCCGGTAGAAGCGATCGCGGACGCCTTGGATGAACCCACGATCGGAGTGATCGGAACGTTCGTAAGATACGTGTATTTACCGCCCACTTGCCAGCTCTGACCGAACTTCCAAGCCAATACGATGTTGAGAATGTGAGTCCGATCGTAATCGTATAACTGCAGTTTGTCGTTGTCCACGACGAGTTCGAACTTTCCGTCGTCGTAGTAGTTGAGATAATTTCCGCCTTCGTGCAGCTGGTATTGAAGTCTTCGATTTCGGTTGTCTCGGGTTCTTTGTTTTTCCTCGTCTTCCGTAAGTTGAGGCTGGTGGTTGTTCCGCTTGGATACGGAATTCGTATAAGAAATCCATCCGAAAAATCTACGCGCAGAATTGTGATTCGCTTTGAAAAAAAGTTCCACCCCTCTCGAATAACCGTCTCTTGAATTCGAATAGTTCATGTTTCGCACGAGAAACGGATTTTTTTGAACGTCGTCCGGATGATTGACGATATCCCTTTTTTCGTTGTTCGGATGATACGGATCTTGAACATACGTATCGGGAGTGACCAGATTCGAATACTGATTGTGAAACCCTTCTACCTTAATGATATAATCGCCGGTCACCCTTTGTTCGATCCCGACAGAAGAATGAATCGAATGTTCCATCTTTAGATTCGGATTTCCCGATCTCGAAGAAAACTGTTCGATCTGCAAAGGCGCGTTGAAGTGCTCACCGGTTCCTGCTAAGAATTTCGTTCCCGTCTTGAGAATTTCGTATTCCGCTCTTCCTCGAAACGCGTCCCGTTTTTCGTGAACTTTATCGTAGTAGTCGTGTCGATAACCGGGAAGAATGCTGAATCCTCCGAGTTTGAATTCGAGTTCGGCAAAACCCGCGATTTCTCTCGTGTGAATGCGATCCCCTTCGATCAAAGCGCGGAACTGACGATTGGAATCCAAAAGACTGTTGAAGAAATCGAGAAAGGTTGCGTTCGAGGATTTGATATCTTCTCCTTGAAGCTGAATCGTTTTCTCGCGAAGCTGCCCGCCGAAACGAAACGTTAGATACCTTTCGATCAGATTGATTCTCGTGTTATTTTCTACGAAGTTGATATTCTGAGTCGTAACGTTCTGAAGACCGAAGATCTGTTCCGCGGTGAGAGGATTTTTGAAGTCCACTTCGAAGTTTTCCCGAAAGTGATTGTTCGAAATGGAGAACGAACTTTCAAACCAGGATTTATTGTTGTACGTATAACGAAACCCGCTGGTTCGAAACAATCTCTGCAAACCGACGGGAGGTCTTCCGGAAGCGGCTTCCTGCAATGTGGAGATTCCTAAGAATTCTTTTTTGCTGTTTTCAAAGTCGTCCTGAGCCTTCGTATATTTCTGTTTATCCTTCGCGCCGAACAACAACACGTTGAACGTATGATTCGCGCCCGGTTTCCAATTGAACTTGGCTTGATAGTCTTCGTAGTCGGCGTACTTCGCGTCGGGAGGAATTCCGTCCGGATATAATTTCAGTAAAGCGACGTTCGGATACGACTTTCTCGCGGAAACGATCGCGTAGATGTTTTCGGAAATCTTGTTCTGATGATAAACGTCCGAAAGAAACGTGTTCAAGTTTACGATCGAGAACGTTTTCGCCACTACGTCGGGCGTTCGAATATCGATGATACCGCCCGTCGCAAAACCGAACTGAACCGGAAACGCGCCCGAATAAATGTTAAACGACTTGATGAGATTGTTGTTCAGAACCGAAGATTGATCTCCGAGGTGATACGGATACGACATCGGAAACCCGTCTAGATAATAACCGTTCGCCAGGGTTCCTCCGCCGCGCATGACCAAAAACCCCCGCTCGCTGTTCGAATACGGATTCGAATTTCCCACGCTGTTCACCAAATTGTTAAACGAAGAAGACGAAAGTCCGATCGGAGGAACGGCCGCAATTCCGGGTAACGTTTGAATCGCCTTGAGCGCGTCGTTCTGCGCTCCCGGCAATCTTCTAATCTCTTCCTGTTGCAGAGTATAACGCGAAAGAGATTCGAGATCGCGGTCTCCGTAGACGTTGATTTCTCCCGCAACGGGCTTGCGGATAAAAAGAAATTTCTTTTGACCGTCGTGTTCGATCGTAACTGTCTTTTTAAACACCTTTTCGGAGGTCATGATTCTCAGGTTGTATGTTCCCGGCGCGGGAAACGTAACCTTGACCGAACCTTCTCCGTTTGTGATGAGATACTTTCCGATTTCTTGAAATACGATCGGAGTGTTTGAGACCGCGTTGTTCCCCGTTTCGTCCGTGACGACGATTTCCGCTTGAACGGGCTTCTGCGCGAACAAAGGACCGGACAAGAATACGATCGATATGCAAAGGAAAACACGAAACTGGTTTCGCTGGAAACAAGGAAGAATGGAAAAGCCGGAACGGACGAATTCGGACGAAACATCGCCTTTGAAAAGACATTTCCTTTTTTTCAAGAATCGTGAGAATTCTTCCATTACTATCCCGGATTCTTCAAAAAATAGAATTCGATTTGTTTTTCAATCCATAATTCTTGCCCAAAAACGCGTTCTTCAGCGCGATTTCGTCTATTCCCGGAAGAGGAAAAAATCCGTTTTCTCCATTCACAAAAAAGAATTCCGATTTTAGTTTGACATCTAACTATTAATAGTTTTATATAAAACTTTATATGAACCGCCAAACCAAATTCTTTCATTTTTGGAAAGTGCTCCTCTACCAGCTCAAGATCTTTTTACGTTGGCCCGTTTACTGGCGTTGCGGAGGCAGAATTCTGCAAATGACGGACGACATGAGAGAGATGAAAGTAAAACTGCCGCTCAATCGGAAGACGAAAGGATTGATGGGCACTCACTTTGGCGGTTCTTTGTATGCGTTCGTGGATCCGATTCCACTTTTGATGTTGAAGGAAAACTTGGGGGAGAATTATATTCTCTGGGATATCCAGGGTGGAATCCAATATCTCAAAGCCACTTCTAAGGACGTCTTTGCGGAATTCAAAATTCTTCCCGAGGATCTAATCGGAATCCAAGAAACCTGCGATCAAAAGAAAAAGATTCACTTTAAAGTCGAGATTCCGATCTTGGAAGCAAACGGAGAACTCGTTGCAAAAGTCGACAAAACGATTTATATCCGCAAAAAGCCGGAGCCGTCCTTCAAAAGAAGCGCAGAACTCGACGCATCATCAAAACGAACGGTCGAAGCCGGAGTATAAATCTGCTTTATATTTTCTGAATATTCTAAAAAATAAACATCACGATCGGCAACCGCCGCACGATCTTGATTGATTCCAATCTGTTTTGATTATTCCGTTTGATTCTTGTTGAATTCTTTTTTCCAATAGACCGCGCCGAAAACCGCAAAACCGATCAGACAACAAGCTCCCTGCCAAAACTGCAGCAGAAAGAAATATCCTAAAGAGAACATTCCGAAAAACAAAGCGACGGTTCCCAAAAACCAAAGCATGATTCTTCTTTGAAAATCCTCGAGCCTTTCTTTGCTTTCGCCGCCCTTCCAAAATCCGAACGGATTGACCCTCTGGACGAAGGCGTCTAACGTTGCCTGCGGAACCGGAGGAGTCAAAAGAGTCACCGTGATCGAAACGATCACCGAACCGATCGCAACCCAGAACAAAAGATATTCCGATCGAACCTCGGGAAACATAGGATACAAAATCATGGATAAAACGAGTGCCGTGATCATTCCGGAAAGTTCCGTCCAAGCGTTGGTTCTCCACCAAACCCATCTTAAAATTTGAGGCAAACCCATACCGGAAGCGAAAGCCAACAAAAATTTCCACGCGCTCGCGATCGATTGGATTTGAGTCGCGACCAAAATCGCAATGACGGACATCAGCACGACCGCGATTCGACTGACTCTCACCAAAGTTTTATCGCTCGCAGTCGGGTGAATGAATCTCAGATAAAAATCGTTTACCAGATAACTCGCACCCCAGTTGATATGCGTGTCGGCCGTCGACATAAAGGCAGCCATCAAACTGGCGAACACGATTCCCAAAACTCCGCTCGGCAAAATGAGCTTCATCAAAATCGGATAACCCATCTCGCGGTCCCCGCCGACGATTTGTCCTTCGGAAAAATATCTAGTCGGATCGTGTAAAGGAAAGACGACTAACGTGACGAGCGCGGTTAACACCCAAGGCCAGGTTCGAACGATAAAGTTCGCGACGTTGAACCAAAGAGAACCCTTTTCCGCTTCTTTCGGATTTTTCGCGGTGTGGATTCTCTGCGCCAAATAACCGGAACCGTCCGAATAATACTGAGCCCACCACTGAACGGAAACGAAGATTAGAAAAACCGTAAATGGAAGAGAGGCGTCCTGAAAGTCGGGCCAGAAGCTCAGAATCGATTCGTGTCTATCAGGATAGACTTCTTCCATTTTCGTGAGAAGTCCGGAAATTCCTCCCTGACTCGAAACCGCATACACGGCGAACAAAATCGCGCCGCTCATTCCCAAAGCGAACTGAACGAGATCGGTCAGGATCACGCCTTGGATTCCTCCCATACTGCTGTAAACGATCACGACCAAAAATAAAATGAGAACGGTAATCGTATTATTCAAAGAATCGAATATTAAAAAGGAAGGCCATAAACTTTGAACGATCGCAAATCCGTCCGCACCGAGAAGATCCTTCCAATCCAAAAACGGACCGGTGATCTTTGACATCGCCTTAAACACCCATCCGAGTACAATCGAATTTACTAATATACTTAGGTAGAACGCCTTGACCATCCGAAGAATCGTCGCGGGTTTTCCGCCGTAGCGGAGCTCGACGAACTCGACGTCCGTGAGAACTTCCATCCTTCTCCATTTACCCGCAAAAAAAACGGTCATCGCCATATAACCGATCGCCCAACTCCACCAAAACCAGTTGGCCGAAATCCCGTCCGCGGCAACGAACCCGGTGATCACGAGCGGAGTATCCGCCGCAAACGTTGTCGCAACCATCGACGTTCCGAGCCACCACCATGGAAGTTTCCGATCGGCTACGAAATACGAAACGAGACTTTTACCAGCTTTGGGAGAAAGCAGAACTCCCGCGCCGAACGCAAAGATAAGATAGATGAAAAGGATGGACCAATCGACGATGCTGAACATAGTTTCTTCTTTCGTCAGTTTTAAAGCCTTTCCTAAGAACGAAACCCTCTTTCCAAAATCGAAGAATCAAAATCGAATTCTCTTGATCCCCCGCCTTGAAAGAAAATCATGACTGTTAAGGTTATGGCAAATATCATCGTTCAAAAATACGGCGGAACTTCCGTGGGGACCCCGGAAAGAATCCAGAACGTTGCAAGAAGAATCAAATCCTATCACGACAAAGGCCAGCAAGTCGCCGTTGTCGTATCCGCGATGGGACATACCACGGATGAACTCGTGGATCTCGCGAGTAAAATTTCCGCAAACCCTCCCAAACGGGAAATGGACATGCTCCTCTCGACGGGCGAGCAGATTTCCACAGCGCTCCTCGCCATGGCTCTCTGGGAAATCGGAGTTCCGGCAACTTCGTTTACGGGCTCTCAAATCAAACTTCTGACGGACGGAAATTTCTCGAACGCAAAGATCAAAGAAATCGATCGATCCAAAATCGATAACGCATTCAAAGAAGGTAAGGTCGTCATCATCGCGGGATTCCAAGGAATCGACGCGGACGAAAACATCACCACTCTGGGAAGAGGCGGTTCCGACACTTCCGCGGTCGCGGTCGCAGCGGTTTTAGGCGCGAAAGAATGTGAAATTTATACGGACGTGGACGGAGTTTATACGGCCGATCCGAGAGTCGTTCCGAACGCAAAAAAACATACGCAGATCACTTACGAAGAGATGCTCGAATTGGCGAGCTTGGGTGCGGGAGTTCTCCATTCCAGAAGCGTGGAGTTGGGAATGAATTACGACGTGGTCATTCACGTTCGCTCCAGCTTCAACGAAAACCAAGGAACGCTCGTAGTAAGCGAGGACAAGATTATGGAAAAATTAAAAGTCAGCGGAGTCACCGCAAAAAGCGATCAAGCAAGAATCACAATCGCGGGGGTTCCCGACAAACCGGGATTAGCCGCGGGGCTTTTCGGAGAACTGAGTTCCAAACACATTCTCGTGGACATGATCGTCCAGTCTTCTCCGCATAACGGAATCAATACGATCTCCTTTACGATTCCGAAAAAGGACGTTCTCGAAGCGAAGCCGATCCTTCAGGGATTTTCAAAGTCTCACAACGCGAAAGAACCGGAAATCAACGAAAGTATCGCGATCGTTTCCGCGGTCGGGGTCGGAATGAAATCGCACGTGGGAGTTGCAGCGGGAATGTTCAAAGCGCTCGCGGACAACGGAATCAACATCGAAATGATTTCCACTTCCGAGATCAAGATTTCCTGCGTGATTCCGGAAGATCAGGCGAAAGTAGCGATCAACAAAATTCACGACGTATTCGGCCTCTCGGCATAAACAACCCGATCCGTCGAGTGACCCATAGGGAACGAGACGCTGAGTTAGGGAGACGTTTACTGAATTCTCGCCGAAACGCAAAAGACCGGGCTTCCGAAACGGAACCGGTCTTTTTTATTGTAGAAATCTAGAATATTCTTAATCCTTACTATTTCTTCCCGAAGGTGCCGCGTTTTCTTTTTAAGCGGAGAATCCTCCCGCGATTTGAAAAGAAAACGCACGCATCAAGATCAATCCTCTTTCGGAGATTGAAATACGGCAAGCAGCTGAAGAAAAACGAAAACCCAGTGCATCACTGTCGTGCCGTAACCCATGGGAAGACTATCGACTGCGATAAAAATTCCCCACATCAGAATATTAGCGGTTCCTAATAGACTATGAATCGCGACGGCGGTGATATGCCAATACCGTTTCGGTTCCCTTCCGGCGCGGAAAAGAAGAACCCCGAGTATGAAAGCGAGTCCGTGCGCCTCGAACGCTCCGATCCCGATAAATTCCTGACCTTCCAACATAGAACGGGCGGGGCCTTTTCCGAAAAAAATCCCGAGAATGTCCAGGATGATAAAACCGCCAAGAGACGCGATCATGAGCATCACGCCGTTGATCCGCAAAAGGAATGCACGCGCAGAAAGCGACATGGTTTAAAACCTCCAAAAATTTTCGGAAGGAAACTCGAAAAATCTATCTTTGTGAAAAGTAGAAAACCGCGATAAACCTTTCGCTCTAAAATCGAACCAATTCTAGCACAGCTTTCATTCACTTCTAACCTATCAAAGAATTCGAAACGGACAAGTGAATATCGCGAAACGATCGGTAAGTGCCGCTTTTTATTCTCCCCTAATTTCTGACTTTTCAGCAGTTTTGAAAATTTGATTTCCAAATTTCTGCCTCCGCAAGATACGTCTTAGTTTTCGTTCCGGGAAGAAACGACATTAATGCGACATAGAGGCTTGAACTTTTTACTCTACATAAAAACGAATGAATTTTTTATAAGTTAGGAATATTTTGCTCGAACGATTCGTCCCATCGTCTTTTAATCATCTTTTCCCATTTCTTTAGTAACGCTCTCGGAGTTTATACAATGAGCATTCGGTTTCGTATTTCTCTGTATCTTTCCATCGTTTTATTTATCGGTTTCAGCATTCTCGCGGGGATCAACTCATATAGCGCGTACCAGAATCTCAAAAAAGAAGTCATCAACAGTTCGGAGGTGACGGCGGAACGCTGGACGTTCGAAGTAAAAGATCATTTGGATACGACGATGGCTTTGATCCGAGGTTTCCGCTTCCCTCTTATGTTCGCCTCGCCGGGCAGAAACGAAGTAATCACCTCCCTCCGGGAGATATTAAAGCGAAATGATAATTTATACGGTGCGAGCGTCGCGTACGAACCGAACGCATACGACGGAAAGGACGCTCAGTTCGTCAACGCGGTCGGACACGATTCCACGGGAAGATTCGTTCCGTATCTTCACAGAGGAAAAACGAACGACGACATCGTTCTTGAACCCTGCAAGTTTTACGATAGCACCGGTCCGGAAGGCGACTGGTATCAGATTCCGAAAAAGCTCAACGCTCCGTTCGTGACCGATCCGTATTATTACGAAGTCGAAGGCAAGGTCAGCATTCTCATGATCTCCCTCACGGTTCCGATCAGCGTGGAAAACCGTTATTACGGAATGGCGGGTATCGATTACAAATTGGAGGAATTACAAAGACTCATCGGAAATACGAAACCGTTCCGCGATCAAGGATATGTCGCGCTCATCTCGCCTAAAGGAATTTATGCGGTCAACGGTCTCGATAAATCCTTGGTCGGTAAGCCGATTCCTCAAGAACACATGGAAACGTATCTCAAACTCAGCCAGGAAGGAAAAAAATTCACTGCGGACGCGGAGGGTTTTACGCATTATCTTTTTCCGTTTCATATCGGAAAAGAAAAAAGATTCTGGGTGATGCAGGTCAGCATTCCGAATTCGATTTATCGGGACGACATCGCGGGAATTCTATTTAGAAGTTTCGTGTCCACGTTAGTCATATTGATCGTCGTTCTTTTGAGTTTGAATTTCATATTCCAAAAATTGATTACGTCCGGTCTGTTGAAGGCCATCGGATTTTCGGAAGAAATCGCCAAAGGAAATCTTGTTGCAAAAAGCGATCACGACAAACAGGACGAGATCGGCACATTACTCGGTTCTATGAACACGATGCGGGAAAATCTTCTCAAAGTCGTTCGTGAGATCGGCGCCTCCGCCTCCAGACTCAAAGGGACTTCTCAAAAGATGGCGGATTCATCGAGGAGCTTTTCCGATGTCGCACAAACGCAAGCTTCCGCTGCGGAAGAATCTTCGGCGGCGGTCGAAGAACTCGCAGCCTCCGCACAAAACGTCGGTAAGTCGATGGAGAAAGCAGTTTCCAGCATGAAAGAGATCGACGGAAACGTCGTACGTCTCAAAGAACAAATCGTGAACATCAATCGTGAAATGCAGGATCTCGTCGGGCTCGCGGCTCAATCCAAAGAGCAAGGGGTTACGGGGGAGAATGCGATGGTCGCTTCTACAAGCGCAATGGCTGCGATCGGAGACAGCGCTTCCCGAATCACAGAAATCCTTTCCATCATCACCGAGATTTCCGAAAAAACGAATCTCCTCGCCTTGAACGCAGCCATCGAAGCCGCAAG